>JAJTEE010000005.1 GCA_021298215.1 Alphaproteobacteria bacterium | reverse complement strand
CTTATTAAATTATTATAAATTAATTTTATTATTTATCATGTGTAATATTTTTATAATATTTATCTTTTGTTTTATGCAGCTTGCTGGAGCAACACTTTCTTCTTTAGCTGATTTGCCAGTTAGCGGGAATACTGGAGATCAAACACTTGTAGATATTGTAAGTGCGTATAAAGATTCTTTAAATAAGCAATATTCTGATTCAACGAAATTAGTTGTTAATACTGAAAATGCTGAAGTACTTAATCAATTTAACCTTTCTCTTTTCAACAATAGAGTGCCAGGTGATCTTCCAACAATCTTTGATTCACAAAATCTCTTAAATGTGCTTCGTAGTGCTTATGAGAATATATATAAGTTTATATATCAATCCATTCTAGGTTATCCATCATATTCTTACATTAATCAGTATTTGCTTAATAATTTTCGCTATACGCTGAATTTAATAGAAGATCGTTATGGACTTGCATTAATTGAAGATATGGTTATCAATGGTGATGGATTTATTGGTGATCAAGTTATTCAAGGCATTCCAGATGGTCCATTAATGAATAAAGATATTTTTAGAGATACTATTAAACAATTAGTTGGTCGTATTTTTGTAGTAAAGGATGTTGAGGGAGTTCCTACTGTTGTAGGAACATCAAGTGGCATGATTATACCTTATCAAAAAGCAGGTTCTACAAGGTATGATCAAGTTGTAACATGCTGTCATTCGATGATGTTAGATGACCACTCACCAGATCTTGAATTCTATTTTGTAAAGTCCAATGGTCTTAATTTAGGAACAGGTTTACCGAAGCCTATCGCTATAGGACTGAAATTATCTTTACCAAAAAGACCCTATGACGAGAAAATAGATTGTAGGGATTTCGTTAAATACTTAAGACAACAAAGTCTTTCTTTTGAAAGTAATGTTCGACGCATAGTGGGGTTCAAGGATAATAGAAAAAATACTTCAAATCTTAAGTATCATGCACCAAGACATCAACCTCATGAAGACTGTGGATATGCAATCTTGAGTAAGAGCTTTGTCTTTATTTCAGATAAATTTGCCGAAATAAGGTTGCTTCCTAATATTCCAAGAGGGGCATATGAATACTATGCTTTAGGTTATCCTGATTTTCCTTATTATGACACTGCAGGAAAGGGATTGTTAGTCGATCAACTTCGTTTAGCTCCATTAACAATGACTCGCAGTTACAGCCAATTTAAGTATCCACCTGGCGTTCCTTTTTTGGCTACTCAAAAGGCATTAATGATTGTTAACGGACGATTACGCCACGCAGCTACAACGATGAAAGGTATGAGCGGGGGCCCTATTGTGATATTTGATCAAAAAAATACCACAATTAATATTTTAGGAATTATTACATCGGGTTTAATGGACCTAAGCTATGCATCTAAGCTTAAGTAATTTAGATATACAAATGTTGATACATTATGTATATTAGCCATGTTAAAACGCTGTGGGAGAATAAAAAAAATGAAAAAATGGATTTTAAAAGCTTTCATGCTATTTTTTGTTCCTTTAGCATGTGCTGTTACGGAGCTAGATGATCCCCGTAAAGGAAGGTCTGCTATACAGCAACAACAAGGTAAAAAATCAACCCATCCCGACGAGCAAAAAAGAGCTGCAGAAGACAAAAGAAGTAAAGCACAGCGAGCACTGGATTTTTATCAAAAAAAATATTATCCCAATGTGGATCAAAATCCGCATGCTCAAAGACTTTATTAATCTAAGAATGATAAACATAATAGAGATTGGTATTTTCTCTAGATTTTAATATAACTGCTACAACCCCGCCACTTCCAGTTGCAGTTCAAAAATGCCTGCTTTGCGCTCCGCTGAGGTCATTAGCACCTCTGGTCGTGCCGCTGGGTGCTTTTGCAAAATTTCCTCTAACTCTGTCTTTAACGTTGCATGGGAGGGCAGGGGAATCTTGTCGGTTTTTGTCACCACAATCTGGTATATGCACCCCATCTCATCCAAAAAATCCATGATTTCGAGATCATTTTTCTTAAAACCGTGACGTGCATCAATCAATACAAACACGCGCTTCAGCTTATCACGCATCGTTAAATACGTTGAAATTAGCTGTTCCCATTGATGTTTCATCTTCAACGGTACATTAGCAAAGCCATATCCTGGCATATCCACTAGGATAAGCTTATCGCCTAAATTAAAGAAGTTTAGTTGCTGCGTGCGCCCTGGTGTGTTTGAAGTGCGCGCAATGCCACTTCCGATCAGTGCGTTCAGCAAGCTTGATTTGCCCACGTTGGAACGACCCCAAAACGCCACTTCAGGAAAAGGGTATTGCGGAATCCGTTCAGCGACAGAAGCCCCCGCCACAAACGTGCAGGGGCTCTTAAACAAGGCCTTCGCGGCTTGCACTACCTGTGGGTCATGCGTCGGGTGATGTACCACTGCTGTGCCATTGAAAGAAGGTTATTCCATGTCCAGTATACTACAAGCCCTGCAGGGAAACTCGCGAAAAGGTACGTGAACATAATTGGCATGATCATCATCATTTTCGCTTGCATAGGATCTGCAGGTTGCGGGTTCATACGTTGTTGCACAACCATCGTAAGCCCCATCAACAACGGCCAAATTCCAATCATTAAAAACGATGGCGGGTTAAATGGTAGCAGCCCAAACAAGTTCACAAACGACGTTGGGTCTGGCGCCGACAAGTCATGAATCCACCCAAAAAATGGTGCATGACGCATCTCAATACTTACGAACAACACTTTGTACAAGCAAAAGAAAATCGGCGCTTGAATAAGCAGTGGTAAACAACCACCTGCTGGATTTACCTTTTCTTTTTTGTACAACGCCATCAATTCTTGGCTCATGCGCTGGCGGTCATCTTTATAAATGCTTTGAACATATTGAATTTTTGGTTGCAAATTCTTCAAACGCGCCATCGAACGGTACGATTTTGTAGCCATTGGGAATAAGAAAATCTTAAACATAATCGTTAATACTAAAATCGCCACGCCTAGGTTGCCCAAAAGCTCATGCAAGAATTCAAGTACGTAGAACAAAGGCTTCGTTAGGAAGTAGAACCAGCCGAAATCAACTGCTAAGTCAAAGTGGGGCACACCAATTTTTACTTCATAATCATCTAGCATACGCAAAACCTTAGCACCGGCAAACACGTGGTGCGTATAAGTTGTGCTCTCTCCCGCTTTAATCGTAATTGCTGCACCGCTGAATTGTGCTGAATACGCGTCATTTTTTTGTGCGTATTCAATGTGCGATACAGATTTTGGATCTGGAATAACGCTTACCAACCAGAACTTGTCCGTAAATCCAGCCCAGCCGCCGGTTGTTTGTTGCGTAACCGGCGATTTTGCTAAATCTTCGTAAGAGCCCTCAAAAAGCTTCGTGTTGAAATACCCAATTGGCCCCTCATGTAAGATAAAAAAACCTTGTGATTTTGGTGGATTTTTACGTAAAACTTGGCCCCATGGCTCTAGTTGGATCTCTTTTTCGCCATTGTTAATAATTTTATCCGTTATCGTGATCATGTATTCATGATCCACACAAATAGTGCGCTCAAACTTTATGCCGCGCTCATTAAACCATGTCAAAATAATTGGATGATCGGGCGTTAACGCTGAATTTCCATCATGCATTTGCCATGGAGTTGTCTCGCCAGGCATAGAGCCAGCATCACAGTTGTTCGCTGCTTTCCAACCGCTTACTACACTATATCCATTCTCAGATGTTTGATGGTCTAATAAACGAATCGGCTTGCTTTCAGGGGCTGTCGTTTCCTTATATTTTGTTAACACAATGTCATCAACCACAGCTCCTACTTGGCGAATGCTACCTTTTACTGTTTCACTCTCAATAGAAATGCGCGCCGATTGCTTAACAGCTTCTTCGGGTGATATTACTGCTACAGCAGCAGGTTGAGATTGCTCTGCCACTTTCTGTGCAGGCTGGGTTAGAGCTTGCTCTTGTGCTTGCTTTGCAAGTTCTTCATATTTAGGCTTCTCGTATAGAAAATGAAAGCCGGTAAAGACGGCTATAACTAAAACAAAAGCTATTATAAAGTTACGATTTTCATTCATGCGTTATGTGCTCTTTTATATTTTGATTGATGAGAGTTTGCTGGTTTTTTTGAACTAGCAAAGCGGAAGGTTGATTTTGTGGTGTGAGAAAATGGTTCAGAAAAAGGCAGTGTTGGGGTAGAAGTTTGTGTTGCTTGAGTCTGTTGTACTGGATCATGAGCATCCGCATTATTGTATGGGTTGCATCGCAACAATCGCTTTAACGTCATCCATAAGCCTTTCAGCACGCCATGACATTCAATGGCTGATATCGCATACCTACTGCAGGTTGGGGTGAACTTACAAGCCGGGGGTAAAAAAGGCGAAATCAACCAGCGATAGAGATAGATAAAACTAACGACGAATTTCTTCATGGCTCCACTCCTGATTATTTTCTAGTTTTCCTAGCATTTGAGACCACTCCTTCTGGAGGTCTGTAAAGTCTAGGTCAAAAATTCGACTCCTGGCAACAAGAACTATATCAAAGTTTAAAGGCTTGAGATTCTCTTTGTCCCAGAGTCTGATTGTCTCCTTAAGCAAGCGTTTTGCTCGGTGACGAAGAACAGATCCTCCCAACTTCTTTGTAGCAGTAATTCCAATCATTCCAACTCGGTCATGAATGGGTAAGGCCTGGGCTATAAAACTGCTAAAAAAAAATCGCTTCCCCGTACGCCCCAAGCGCACATAATCTTTGCGCGCTTTCATTGACGTGTACATTTAAGCTGAGAGTCTTGTTCTTCCTTTTGAGCGCCGTGCAGCAACGACCCTACGGCCATTCTTTGTTGCCATACGGGCACGAAAACCATGACGGCGTTTGCGAACTAAACGACTGGGTTGAAACGTGCGCTTCATTTAGAATTCCTCCATCTAATATTCAAGCACATTAGCTAAACTTCCAGCCAAAATCAAGGGGTTTGTGTGAGGATCCCATAAAAATAAACCCCACGATTTAATCGTGGGGGATTCGATGTTCGCGGCTTGTTTTTTATGACGTACCGCGGCTTGACCGCGGTATCCAGAACAAAATAGGTCTCAACACATTAAGAATATTCTGTCACCTTTTCTTCAGCTGCAGTTTTTGCTTTTTCAGCAGCTTGCTCCACAAGAGTCGCAAATGTCTTAACATGGCTGTCATCTTTTCCTAATGCTATTTCCAAGAGCTCAAGGTTTGCTGCATCGCTAGAATAAGCACCTCTTTCAAGTTCTTTCACAAAATATGAACGGCAGCCGTTTTCAATACTTTCGTTTGTGCTAAGCCTCAAAAGAGTAAATGCTAATGCATCCGCATTATCTTGAATATCTTCTTTAGGGACACTCAAAAATACCTCTTTTATCCCTTCAACAGTTTCCAATTCCTGTGATAATTGCAAGAATTTATAAAATGATGTAGCGGTAACGGTTGGCGCTGTTAAAACACTTTTAGCTAGTTCAACCAAAGATTTAACGCGGTCAAAATTTTCTTGAATGGTGGCGCTAAAACTTTCAACGAAATTTTTATATAACATCGCTTCCTTTGGAAGCATGGTTACATCTATAGGTAATTAAATAGAGCCTACTTTAGGAAATTTTATAAACATATGGGAAAGCTCAAAAGCAAAAGCTTTTGCTAGTTTTTCAGGGTCATTATCTATTTCTTCTTTAACAAGTCTATTAAAGGCTTCTTCTGCTTGTATGGTAGGGAAGCGTTCAGCAGCAAGTCTATTAAGCTCCTGTTGTGCTGCTTCTATAGTAGGGAAGCGTTCAAAAACCCTCATGAATTTTAGAAAGGTTTCCGCAGTAACATCGCTAACAGTTAACATACCACGTGCAGTTGTTATTAAACCTGGGATTAATTCCATTTCTTGTCTTCCCATGAAATTTTGATACGCATGTACTTCAGTTCGCGTTAATGCTTGAACCGGCATTTCAACGGGTGCTTGCCCTGGAATTCTCATAATTTGGTGAGAAAGATCAAAGCCAAAAGCTCTTGCTAATTTTTCTGGATCATTCTGTATTTCAGTTGCAACACCACTAATTGCTTCTTCGGCAGTTTTTATGCCAGCAAAGCGATCGATGATTTTGATGAATTTTAGGAAATCAGTACCCGAAATAAGTGAGGTGGTAACTCTAGTTTTTGCCGCATCTATTAATTGGATAGCTTTTTGCGGTGGTATTAAGCTGAAAAACCCTTGATATTGTTGTATTTCTTCTGCTGTTAACTCGGTAGTTGGAATTTCAACATCATTAAGCCCTTGAAATTTTAAAACGTAGTAAGAAAGGTGCATGCCAAGAGTACTAGCCAGCTTCTCAGGATCATTATCTATGTCTGCTTTATTAATTCCATTAAAGATTTTTTGCGCCGCTTCAGCAGTTGGATAACGATCAGCAATTCGTAAGAATTTCAGGAAATCCGCTCCAGGAATAGTTTCGCTCGTAAGAAAGTCGCTGGCTGTTTGTACTAATTGACGTGCTCGATCTAAATTTTTAGATCTCCAAAAAACCATATATCCCCTATGTTCTAAAGGACTCAAGCTTCTAACTGGTATTTCAAAAAAATTATTATCACCGGCCTTAAAATAAATGTAAGAAAGATTTATTTTCATTGCACTTGCTAGCTTTTCGGGGTCACGTTGTTCTTCATCAGAAATATTTCTAATTATTCCTTTTGGGTCTTCAAAATGATCAACAATTCTCAAGTATTTAATATAATCGGAGGCAGTAACAATTTGCTCTGAGCTGACATCACTGGTACTACCAACTATCATTATATCTTTAATAATATCATTTGTGACATTCACCAAAGCAATCGCCGCTTCTTCGTTTCCTGTACCATTTAAGAATTGTGCGAGAGATCTATTCTCCTCTTCTGAGATCTGTAAAACAGGTATTTGGACAGTAGTTTTTGGAAAAGTTAAAGTTGCACGAACAGGATTCGTCGTTTCTTCTCCCTGGGTGGTTAGGTCATTGCTTGGATTTACTTCCTCCGCAGCAAAAAGAAATCCCGTTGTTAAAAGTAAAGTAGCTAATAGTTTTTTCATAAAAGTCAGCCGGCCAAAAGTTAATTGATACTGCTACTATGAAAAGAGAGTTATTAAAATTTTATTAAAATTTTATTTTTGCGTTAATTTCAGAAAAGCAAAGGTAGGAGGTTCTGATAAGAAATAATCAATATGCCATGCCAATGCTTGGATGGAGGAATCAGAAGATTTGGTTAACTTAATGATAAAAGAACTAGCCCTACCTGTTGTTAAGTACACATCGGGATATATAAGAGTTCTTGTAAGTAAGCTGCAGTCGCCTAAAACACTAGATATTATCAACCTTTTCTTAAAATTAGTTTCTTTTTCAGCAGCGATTATAAGTCTGTCTAAGTCTTCCTGCTTTTCTAAATTGTTGTATGTTTGAAGTAGTGTTTGCCGGCTTTTCTCATAATTTTTCCGCATTTCTTCAAATTTGCTGAGAGGTAGGCAGGGAATCTTCCGATATGTGCAAAAATCTTTGTATTCATCATATTCTGTAGGTCCATTAGCTGTTAGCTGTTACAACATGGGGTAAGAGCAAACATGCCCACACGATTATCCGTATTTTAATCATTTTCATTAAAATTTTAAAAGAAGCGACAAAAATCCTCCCGCAATTTTCAGGGAAAATCAACTCATAATGTAAGTCATGGGCTATTTTAGTTTGGCTAAAAACACGTCGATCTATGGTATATTTAAACAATAAAAAAATTTGGAAAACGTGAATGGCTCAATCTCTATTTAAAAACCACAAAAAAACCTTACGAAGAACCAAGGCTCTCTATCATAAATTTGGCGATACCCCGAATACTCAAACTCTTAAAGCACTGGAATTTCAAACAAAACTTCACGCACTCATTCATCAAAGCCAAGACCAAGATCCTATTGAGCGCCTCAAGCAGCTTGATATCAACGATGTGCCGTTAGAAGCCTTACAAAAGTGGATCACCCAAATGAGTGCGTCAACACAGCATTAACTTTTACTGTCGTCTCTGGTGAAAGCATAAAAAAAATAGACTCCCCGATGGCAATCGGGGTCCAGTGAATTTAGGCCTTAAGTTAGACCCTGGATTTCGCCAGGGAGTCTCTGAAAGTTTTCCCAGTGCAGGCTGGGATCCCGGGGAAAAGTCCGTCATTGCGAAGTCCTGCAAAGGGCTGTGGCAAACAAATCTCAAAATTTTACAAAAAATTAAGACTTTTTTGAGACACTGTTAACAATGGTACCAATGCGAGCGTTGCATGCTCAAAAAATGTATATACCTTGCTGTAAGCTTTTTTCTGGTGCAAAACCTTTTTGCAGATAAAGAGCCGCTAAAGCAGGCAAACAGCAACTACATGGCCCTAATGCTAGGTAGCGAAGGTATTTTGCCGAAAAAAGCAACGCCAGAACAAATCAACCTCATGGTTGATGGCTGTATTACAGCTGGTATTATTGATCACCTATATGGATTCTCTCCCAAAGAAGCTGAGTTTCGTGATCAGATCACTAAATTTTCTGGGTATAAAAGACTTGATATTCAACTTGCCTACGCTTTTTACATGATCGGGTACAGTGCTCCGGATTATGCAGATTTAAAAACTTTAATTGCTACCGCCTTGCCTCTTGAGCCGAATTTTGATCATGAATTCACAAGCATTTGTGCTCAGGTATACTCTCGCGGAAATATTATCGAATATCGAAACCGCCTCGAGGACGTTATCAAAAGCACCTCAAAACCTTTTAGCTTTGATGATTTTGTTCAAATACATGAGAGAAGAGCTGAATTACCCAGCCAACCATCTACCCAATCAAATATTAGTTCTAGGTCTGGTGGCGCAGATACTCCAATGACTGACCGAAGTATGAGTATGAGAAGTGCGCGCAGTTTGAAATTAAAAGTGGCTACTGTAGCAGATTCAGAAGCATATATTTTGTTAACGGAGACTCTCGGAAAGAGTCCAGCAGAAGCACTGCGAATACTTGGTGAAGTTGTAACTGAGCACACAGAAGCAGACGATGACCTTCCTGTTGCGAATCTTTCCTCTCTTGCTTTTGGGAGTTAAGAGCGTTATTACACCGACGCTGAGCTTGAAGCAGTTGGTATGCCTCATGCTGGAATATACAAAACAAAGAGAATTGCGAATGTACCCCCGGAAGAAATACGAACAATATTAAAAAGAATGGGTAAGGAAATTCCCCCTAAGTACGAAGGCAAATAAGGAGATTGATGATGAAAAAATATCTATTGTTGATTGCCTTACTTGCTACTCAAATTCTATGTGCTAATGGGTTTGATAATCTCAAGGCCTTACAAGATCGAATGCCTGCGCTAGTAGCGCAAGTAAATGAAGACCTAGGTGGTCCAAGGTTGGCTCCTGAAGTGCCTTATATTGCTGGGTTGTTAGAAATTCGCCACTCCCCAGCTGCGGCGGTTGTTGGGGACGAAGCAACCTATATTTATGATGTATTGCGCACAGCATCAAATCCTCATAGTAAAGCAGTTTTTGAGCCGCATGGCCTTGATCGAGAGAAGAAGGCTGCCCTAAATCAATTTGATTATACTGTTTTTCGTTATGATAGATACCTTCGCTCTGGTCATACCGTCTTTGGTATCGCTGCGCAAGAACATCCTCCAGTAATACAAAAAATTGTTATAGAGAGAATAATCTCTGGCAATCCTGTAGCGATAAGCGCTGTAAGTGCCCCTGCAGGCGGAGGAGGCATGGGTGGTGGTCTATTTGCCGGTGGGGTTCCTGCACTTAAAAAGAAGGATGCTAACGCAGTAAAACCAGCTGCAACTTCTCCTGCGGTTGCGAAACCAGCGCCTAAATCTCTTCTAGTAAGAGTACAAGAATATAAAGCGAAAATAGCGAGAAGCACAAAAGCAAACGACATCGCCGATGTTGCCATCCTTACAGAACTTGAAAATGAATTAGCTAAAGGCGCTATCGTAAGAAATGATGATGAAGCAGAAAGATATAATAGCTTAGTTGAGTTTTTTGGATATTTAGAAAATCCACCTTCAGCTCCAGCAACACAAGCAAGAGTTGGTAAACTACGTATGATGGATCTTAAACCAAAAGCTACTGTTGCATCTCCTCCGCCTACTATTAATGTTGCATCTGCTTCTCCTGCTGTTGTGTCAAGTGGAGGGGGCTTACAAGCAGTGATTGCTTCGGCAATGAGCGCGAGAAGTACTGCGATGAAAAATGATAATAGTGATGATGATTCAGACGATGAAAAAATAGATCTTAAAAAAATTGATGTTTCTCGATTGAGCCTTCATCAACTAAAGAAACAACGAAAGGAGTTGAGTGATGCTCTTGATGAAGAAGATGAATTTGAAGACAAAAGAGAAATTCCTTCTAGTTATGCCGGGCGTCTCCTTGTGAAGTTGCAAGAAGTAGAAGCGAGAATAGACGAGCTTGAACCCAAGGCTAAACCAGCGCTAAAACCCCTTCTGACCGCAGCAGCTGCTAAAGTAGAAGTATATCTTGACGATGCAGAAATTGATGCGGCGAAAATAAATTCTACACAGAAAGCTCTCTACCAGGGCTGGAGAGATAAGAAGGAAAAAACCCCTGAAGCAGCCCGCACAGCACTAAATAAATTCCCACCTAAATATGAAGGCGAAGCTTATGATCCAAATCCTAAAAAGGCTGCTGCAGTTCCAGGAGGAGGGGGAGGTAGAAGAGACTCTGTTGCTGGTGGCGGAACATTATCCAGAGAAGAAAAAGCTGCAAGAAAAGTGGAAATAGAAACTAGAATTGCAGAGATTGAGACAGAGATGGCATTGGGTAACATCACCACAATGAAGGGAAATAGAGAAATAGCTGAATTGCGTCAAGAATTAAGTAAGCTAGGGTAATTAATCAGATTAGAGCGGGTCGATATTCCACAATTAGGGAAGGGGCCTGGGCCTCTCTCCATTGAAGAAATTAAAGAAGTTGATAAAATATTCAAGTTGGCTTTTAGCTTAGCTTAAGCTTGCTGCTGACGTGCTTCAGTTTAAAAAGGTAGCATATCCCTATTTTAAAGAATGACGTACCGCGGCTTGAACGCGGTATTCAGTCATAAATGTTCTCCGGCATTGCGAGCTTTCAACGAAAGCGCAGCAATCTAACCTACCACACCACCAACGCTGAGCCCCACGTCAGCCTGCCACCCATAGCCCTCAAAGCATGGGATGGTCATGTTCAATATGTTTTTTAATGTACATTGAACAATGTATATTGTATAATACTAAAAGGTATTTATAAACATGGAGAAAACAAATGCGTACGTTAAGCATCACCCTTCCTGATGATTTGTATGCTCGTCTTATTCATGCAGTTCCTCCTCGCAAGATTTCTAAATTTGTGAATGAAGCGGTTGTTGTGAAATTAGACGAAAATCTAAACGAACTTTATCAGTCATACTTAGAAGCCAATCAAGACGTAGACCGAGAAGCAGAAATTGAAGAGTGGCATTCGCTCAATGCTGAACCATGGCCCATGGAAAATTCTTTAAAAAAAGAAAAAACTAAATGACAGAGCAGGGAAATCAAAAAGTCCTGAAAAGAGGGGATGTTGTTTGGGTTGAGCTAGATCCGGCAATTGGTACAGAAATCAAAAAAACGCGACCCGCCATTATTATTTCAAATGATGCTCAAAACAAAGCTGGGAAGAGGCTAATTATCGCTCCTCTAACTTCTAACACCAAAAAAGTGTATCCTTTTGAAACAATTGTGCGGATTGAGGGCAATTTAGCCAAAGCAATGTTTGACCAGATTAGAACAGTCGATGTTTCACGATTAGGAAATAAGCTTGGGAATATCTCAATTGAGGAAATTAAAGAAATTGATAAGACATTAAAACTGGTTCTAAGCTTAAGCTAAATAGTTTTTCTATTATAAATCTGAACGGTTCTCGTCATTGCGATCCCACATCGTGGGCGCGGCAATCTAACTTACCACACCACCAACGCCGAGCCCCACGTTAGCCCGCCACCCATGGCCTCTAAAACCACGCGGTGTCCTGGCTGAATGCGCCCATCGCGCGCTGCTTCCCACAACGCCAGTGGAATCGTCGCCGCCGATGTGTTCGAATGCTGATCAACGGTTACCACCATTTTTTCCATCGGGATATTAAAATGCGTGCTGATGCCTTCAATAATGCGAAGGTTCGCCTGATGCGGTACAAACCAATCGATGTCTTCAATCGTTATCGCATTATGCGCTAAAACTTTTTCAACCGCTTCACCAATCAGCTTAATCGCAGACTTAAAAATCTCACGACCTTGCATGCGTACATGCCCAGGCTGCTTTGCACTGGCAGCGATGGTATCCACATACAACAAATCATAATGGCAGCCATCCGAAAATAAATGCGTCGAATGCACACCGCGCTCAAAATCAGGATGCGTCGCATCAACGCCTTCCAGCACCAAGGCGCCGGCGCCATCACCAAATAATACAGCCGTTCCCCGGTCATTCCAGTCAACAATTTTCGACATGGCATCTGCCCCTATCACGAGGGCACGCGTTGCTTGGCCTGTTTTTAAAAATTGATCCGCTACCGATAAGGCATACACAAAGCCAGAGCATACCGCATTCACATCAAAAGCGAAGGCTTTTTTAGCCCCAATTTTTGCTTGCACGCGGGCTGCAGTTGCTGGAAAGGGATGATCAGGTGTTGCTGTTGCCACCACAATTAAATCAATATCATCAGCAGTTATATTTGCATTTTTTAAGGCGATGTTGGCAGCTTCTGCGGCTAAGTCAGAGGTATTTTGTCCTTCTGCCAGTAAGTGGCGCTGTTTCATGCCGGTGCGTTCAACGATCCATTCGTCGGTTGTATCCATGCTTTTTGCTAAATCAGCATTGGTGACGCGCTTCGGCGGTAAGTATCCACCAACTCCACGAACAACGCTGCGCCGCACTATTGAATACCCTCAAGTCCAGCTTGTAAATCAGGGATAACATTACGACGTACCATTTCATCGGCAACTTGCACGGCATTCGCAAAGCCAACCCCATCAGTGCCGCCGTGACTTTTAATCACGATGCTACGTAATCCCAGAAACATAGCGCCATTGTAAAGGCGCGGATCAATGAATCGCTTGAAATCAGCCAACGATGGTTTTGCCATCAGCGCGCCAATTTTACCTAGAACCGTTCCACTTAAACTCTTCTTTAATTGTTTCGCAAAAAGTCGCACGGTTCCTTCAATCGCTTTAAGCACGATATTGCCTGTAAATCCATCAGTCACTACTACATCAACAGTGGCTTTCGCAATGTCATCGCCTTCTACAAACCCGTGAAAATTTACCAGCGGATGGTCACGCAAGAAATGTGCAGCTGCTTGGACAATTTGGTTGCCTTTTAAATCTTCACTACCCACGTTTAAAATGCCAACGCTTGGATTTTCAATATTCATCAATTTGCGCATGTACGCAGAACCCATCACCGCGAACTGCACCAAATTTTCAGCGCTACATTCAATATTCGCTCCTAAATCAAGCACCAAGGTGCAGCCTTTATCGCTTGGAATAAGGGCAGGGATCGCAGGACGGTCGATACCGTCGAAAGTTTTAAGAATAATTTTAGAAAGCGCCATGAAAGCGCCGGTATTGCCAGCCGAAACGACCGCATGCGCAATACCTTGATTCACCGCATCAATAGCCATTCCCATACTGGGGCGACGCCCCATACGCACAGCTAATGCAGGTTTTAATTGCCCAGTAATGACTTCTTCTGCGTGGTGTAATCTAACATGTTTACTAAGTTCAGGCGTCATGAACGAAGTCATCACAGATTCCTGACCAAAAGCTAAAAATTCAATATCAACATTAGGATGGTTTTTGATGAAAAGCTCTAGGCCCTCAAAAACGATTTTAGGGGCTTTATCGCCCCCCATGGCATCAATAGCGATGCAAGTTTTCATCGGTATGATTACTCTTCTGTATCCACAACTGCGTTACGTAATTTCAATACTTGGCGCCCTTTGTAATGACCGCATGATGAGCACACATGATGCGATAATTTCGCCGCACCACAGTTAGGGCATTCTTGTACATTAGCAGACGTTAAAGCATCATGAGAACGACGCATATTACGACGTGATTGGGATGTTTTCTTCTTAGGAACAGCCATTTAATTTAAAGCTCCTTACAGCTTTTCAGGTAAAAAATTATACTTGTTGCAAAAATATAGCGAAGAATCATAATATTCGCAAGAACATTAAACACAAAATCCCATAATCCTGTGTTTGTGGATCCATATTATTTAAGTAGCAAAAAAAAATATTTTATTACAAATATTTTTATCAATTTTTCTTGGTAATGGTGTATAATTCCTTAGCAATAAAATTTAGGAGTGTTCCATGTTAAAAACTCTAGCAATTTTTTTAGGGTTTGCTACTTACCTGCATGCGAGTTCTACTGACCTAGAAATTGATCTGCAAAACAAGAGTGGCCATCTTGTAATTATAACAGGAATAGATGAGAGTTACTCGATATTATCCAACGTAGATATCGGAGAAGAGTCTGAAATTGAACCGGAAGATTCAATGCATTGCGGGGTTTCTATTTTACTCAATAGATACTTTAAAGATAAGCTTGATCACAAAGGGCTCAACAAAATCACATTTGAAGTGATAGATGAAGCTTCTCAGGCTAAAAAAGAATTTTCAATCTTTTGGGATAAAGACTCTGCCAAAGTATCTCCTTTGCCAGGTTATATAATTAGAGAAGATAAAGAGACAAATGATGGGCGCTCAACTTTTCATTTTGTTCTATTGAGTGAACCGAAATAAAAGATAGAATTAGAACAAAGCATGAAGAAAATAAAAAGTTTGTTGCTTTGGTTCTTTTATTTCGGTGTTTATGCAGCTGAGATTTCAAAAGATTTTTTTGAATCTGTAAATACTAAACCTTTTTATATCATTACCATTGCGCGTGAAACTCCAGAAGATATTGATTATCCACAACTTACCGAAGAACAGAAAAGTTTAGTCTTTAATGCTTTATGCCGAATTTTTGATTTACCAAACGAATTAGACCGCACCTTAATGGAATATGTTGAAAGTAAAGAACTGCTCTTTAATCAATACCGTACGATTAAAGATCAGTTCTATGCGCAGCTTCAGCCTTTTATTGAATGCTCTGATGCAAGCCATGCTAGTATTTTACATGAGTACTTAAAAAGAAAAAGTGATTTTGATTTCTTCTTTACAATTCCCCAAATACAAAATGATCTATTGCGTTGCCAAACAATAGAAGACGTAAAAGTACTTATATCATCTGTTATAGCTAATTCTTCTAGAGAAATTGCTGCTTTTGTGCCAGCTAATAAAAAAAGCACTTATGTTGCTGGAGATGATTTAAAGAGAAATACCAAGGGAAATATGGTTCTCCAAAAGCAGCTTCTTGAGTACATTGATGTTACAAAAATATCAAAATACTTTGATGATGAGTTGCAATCTAAAATGAAGCAGCATCATTAGAGATAGCAATTGCATAGTTGTCTTTAATGAAATGTTTTTCGGGAAGGCATGGAATAAGGATTGTAAGGGGGCGCGTGAAGCATACTCTCCGCTTTCACAAGAGCAATTAACTGAACTTTTCGATCTTTTTTACTCACTTTCTCGACACAAACCACAAACGATTTTTTATGTAAATTTCTTGCACAACCACACTCAGCAAATATCTGGTCAAGAATTTATAACTGGATTCCAATCTTTAGCAACACGTTGGAGAGATGTATCTTCTCATGAAATATTTGAAGCTGTTGGCGTAGGTGATTCCAGAGAACTTCTTAGTAGAATTAATCCTGATGTAAGATACAGCACTTTTGCAAATGAAACATTTATCTATACTCGAGGACAAATCATTGGAAAGTATCGTAAAATGACATATAAGGATGAAGCTGATGCTCTCTTAAAAGCCAACTCCCTGTATTTATTCGGCAATAGTCATGAAGAAGAATTAGTTCCAAATTCAGTACAACAGTGGATTTCTACAGAAACATGTTTTGATTTAAAATTGGGAGTGCGCCGTAGGTTAAATACGTATCCTGATGGCGGAAAGCTTCACATCATTCTTTCCAATACGTTGCCCTTTTCTCTAGCAGATAGAGACGAAGGGGTAGAAGAAAATTTCTCACATTTTCCAGAAAATATTCCTTTTGTTTTGCACGTTGATCCACATCAGCAGGAGCTATTTTTAAGGATACCTCCTAAAAAGAATTTTTTTCTAGACAAGCACCGAGTTGAACAAACTTCTCGCGACATCTATCAAGAATCTCATCCAAGCAATCTCATTTCTCACGATCCAATAATGGAAGTTAAATTTGGTATTCAAGGCAGTGTATTCACTATCAAAGTCTTTGATATGCGCGCCGCTGTAGCCAAGCATAATTTCTACAGCTAATTTTATGAGTTAAGCTACGATTGCTCTGAAGTAAGAAAATAGCAGTAGGCAGCTTGTGTAAAGTTAATCCCTTGTTCTAAATTGGGACTTGAAAAACACAAAATGAGCAAAACAATGGCAAGCGCAATTGAAGGATTTGTTGATTACCCAACTTGGAATTTAGATGATTTGTACAAAGACGTGAATGACCCGAAAATCAATGAGGACTTCACCAACATTGAAAATCAAATTAATGACTTCGTTAAAAAATATACAAACGCCGAGCTCAAGGGCACAACACTGCTTAATGCGATCAAAGCCTACCAACAAATCAGCGAAGCTTTGGGAAAAATCAGCACGTTTGCAGTTCTTCAGTATTATGGGGATTTGAACAACCCTGATTTTGCTGCCTTATTTCAAAAAGTGCGCGAGAAAATTTCATTGCTTGCAGCTCAACTCGTCTTTTTTAGCCTTGCTGTTTCAAAGTTACCCGAAACTTCTGTCAACGCATCTATCAAAGAAACACCAGAGCTGGCTCAGTTTGAGCACTACCTAAAAGTTGCACGTCAATACCAACCTCATCAACTTAGTGAAGAACTTGAACGCTATGCTGTAGAAAAATCCGTCACTGGAGCAGAGGCTTGGATTCGTTTGTACGATGAAACGTTAGCGTCCATGCAACTTTCCTTCGAGGGCGAAAATCTCCCTCTAGAAGCGGTGGTTACCAAAATGGGAGATAAAGATGCTGATGTGCGTAAAAAAGCGGCGCATTCCCTAAATAATGGCCTGCAAACGCAACTGTCCTTATTTGCAACTGTTACTAACGTGTTGGCGAAGGATAAAGAAATCGAAGACAGATGGCGTCAATTTCCAACGCCGGAGAGTAGCCGTCATTTGGATAATCAAATTGAGCCTGAAGTGGTGGCAACGCTTGCCAATTGTGTGCGCCAAAACTACGCGAATCTTTCGCACCGCTATTACAAACTCAAAGCAAAAATGTTAGGCATGAATCGTCTTGAATATTGGGATCGCAACGCGCCACTCCCGGTGGATGATGATGCCCATATCTCTTGGCCCGAAGCTCGCCACATTGTGCTTAACGCCTACAATAGTTTTTCACCCACCGTGGCAAACATTGCTCAGGAATTTTTTGATAAAGACTGGATCGATGTACCAACTCGTCCCGGTAAAACTTCAGGCGCCTTTTCGCATCCTGCGGTGCCAAGCGTGCACCCTTATATCCTTCTAAATTATCAAGGCCGCCGTCGTGATGTCATGACGCTGGCCCACGAGCTTGGTCACGGCGTGCACCAAATGCTTGCACGAGAACAGGGCTATTTACTCGCTGATACACCATTAACGCTTGCCGAAACCGCTTCCGTTTTTGGTGAAATGCTCACTTTCCAGCACCTTCTCAGTGAATGCAAAAATATTGATCAACGCAAAGCTTTGCTTGCTGGAAAAATTGACGACATGATCAACACGGTGGTTCGCCAAATTGCTTTTTATCATTTCGAACAGCACGTACATCAAGCGCGCAGCCAAGGCGAACTTACTACCGATGATCTTGCGAATATCTGGAAACGCACCCAAGAAGAAGCACTGGGAAGCTCAGTTCATATTGATCCCGTAACCCATAGTTTCTGGGCTTACATCAGCCATTTCATCCATACACCATTTTACGTATATGCCTATGCGTTTGGCGATTGTTTGGTAAACTCTCTGTACGCATTTTATCAGAAGCATCCGGAAGGTTTCGAAACAAAGTACTTGAACCTTCTCAAAGCGGGAGGCAGCAAAGGCTACGCAGATCTTCTTCAACCGTTTGGCTTCAACCTCAAAGAACCTACTTTCTGGGAAGGGGGCCTGAAAATGATTTCAAACATGATCGATGAACTAGAAAGTCTGTGTTAAACGGGTGTATGGAAGCGGATCAAAATGTCTATGAAACGTATGAAAAAATTGCGGATTGGATGGACACGCATCGTTCTCGTGAGTTATTTGAAAAACCTTATCTTGACCAAGCTATCTCGTATTTAAAACCAAATGCTAAGGTGCTTGATTTAGGGTGCGGTACAGGCGAACCGATTGGTCAGTATTTTGCGGATCTTGGTTTTCAAGTAACAGGAGTTGATGCTTGTGCAAGAATGTTAGAAATTGCAAAAAGTAGATGCCCAAAGATTAAATTCATATTGGCAGATATGCGCAGTAGCATAGAGAAAAAGTTTGATTGCACCATAGCGTGGCATAGCTTTTTTCATCTTCCTCCATCCGATCAAAGAGCCATCTTTAAAAATTTCGCTCATTCTTTGAATGCTAATGGAGTTTTGCTGTTCACGACAGGACCTGATGCTGGGGAAGTTTGGAGTGAAAATGGCGGAGAAAATCTTTATCACGCTTCCCTATCATCGGATGAATATAATCAGCTACTAGAAAAGCATGGTTTTAAGGTTATCGTGCACAAAATTGCTGACCCAAACTGCGGGGAGGCGACCATATGGCTAGCACGGCTTAAAAGTAAGCATGTTTAAAGCTTGTTTCTACCTTATTCTACATCTTTTTTATCTAAGCGAAATTAAAATAAGAAATTAATTTTAAATTTTCCTAAAATTATGCTATTTACTATCTTCCCTGACCAAAAAATCTATAAGGAAAAACTCCTATGTTGAAAGTTTCTGCCGTGCTTCTTTTAGCTCTTACACTAATCTCAGCAGTTTTTTCAACGGATAATGAGATTCCAGGGGAAAGAATAAAAATACGTAGAATGCTGACGATTAACCCTAAAAAGGATGAAGCTGCATTACAACATAAAGCTGATTTTTCCCGCAAATTGTCCACAATGGTTACGAACTATCTTAAATACCCCATAAAACACAAAAGATTAAAGGCAAAAGCTTTTAGATTAATGGCCCAAAATCCGGATAAAGCAAATCCGTACCTGAAGAAGCATCATAAACCACTTATTACAGCTGCTGTTCATCAAGGAGCATTGGATGTTGTTGAAGCCATTACTTTAAATGATCAGAAAGCTAAAAACTGCAAAGATGGAATGGGTAATACTCCTTTAGATGAAGCTATAACTTCTAAAAATTCTGCAATAGCTTTGTATTTGTATAGTTTGGGAGCCTCTCAATCAAAGACCACAAAAGAAGAATATAAAGCTTTGATAAATTCCAAAAAGCGCAAGTTGGGTAATTAGTTTTTTTAAAGCAATAAAAACATAAAATCTCATATTTATCATTTTATTAACTATTCAGTGATTTAATAAAACGAATAATTAAAATAATAATTTTATTATGCGTTTTGTTTTATTTCTCAAGCTTTTGCTTCTTCTTCCTTTATCTCATATTTATGGTATGGAATCTAATGGTGAACTTGAAGAGGGCTTGTTGCTCTTACCAGCGCGGCGGTCAATACATATGGATGACTCTATCGCGTTGTCGCGTTTACAATACGGCGATATAGCAACAAAACTCATCACTATGGTCACATGCTTTCCGGAATATGCTAAAGAGCTGCATTTAAGGGAATCAAAAATTATTAGGCTGATTAGAGAAAATCGAGGAGCATCAAACCCTTATTCGGATAGCTACAATGCCTATCTTATAACGCTTGCGGCGCGCTATGGTCAGGTGAGTATTGTAAAAGCAATTGTTGAGTATAACCCAGATTCCATTCGATGTTTTTACACTAAGCACCGCGGGGAAAAAATCATTGAAGGAGAAACTCCCTTAGATGAGGCTGTTCTTTTTAAAAGAAAAAAAGTTGCACGGTTTTTACACAGCTTAAAAGCTCCGCTAAAAAAAGTTAACCAACAACAACTAGATACTTTGCTAAGCGAATAATGCAAGTATCCTTTTCGATTTAGCTGATTTAAGTTCAAGCAAGATAAAACATTGACATCATATTTTTAAAATGAAGTACACTCACTCATATGTGTATTTAAATAATAAAGATCTTGTTTATGCTGAAATTTTTTGCTTATGTTATGTCCTTTTGCTTTTTGTATGGTATGGATCAAGAAGAGGATCCTTATGGGCTACATTCAGCAGAACATGGCTTTTTTCAATGGAATCCTGAAGATTTTTACCTCGAAGATGATAATTTTGATATTAGATATTTCTTATCAACTTCTTCTCGTACATCAGAAACTGAATCACAACAAAAAAACGACGAGAATCTTTCTTCCTCTAAACAAGAAGAAGGAAAAGAACAGCAAAAATCTGAAAGTACGAGAGTCCTTCTATCACAAGAACAGCCTAAACTACCAGAAGATACTAGTGCTGCATCCTTTGTCGTTCAGCCTGCATCATCTGTGACTCAAAAAAGCGAAGCTATTTCCCCAATAAAACAAAGAAAACGACGCGTTTATCAATGCTGGTCAGCTGAGGAACATCAACAACTCGTAGAATTACTAGCAAACGAAAATGGCAACGGTTCTAAAATAGATTGGGGAAAAATTGCTCAGCAATTTGCTGACAAAGATATTGATGCGTGCATGCACCGCTACTATCACAAGATTTATGAAAACCCAGATAAAATTAAAAGAAAAAAAAGTAATAAGAAATAACCTAAGGATAGCCTGTCTACCCCCTCAACACGCGCTCCGGCCTCACTTCACCAATCTTAAGATTGCCTAACGCATACGGTCCATAGCTTAGCCTCACAAGGCGATTCACCTGCAGATCAAAATGTTCCATGATTTTGCGAATCTCTCGATTCTTACCTTCAACCAGCGTTACCTGTAGCCACACGTTTTGGCCTTTGTGTTTGAAATCTTTCTCAAACTCCACCTCAACTTCACGGTACTGCACACCATCAATCGTGATGCCCTTTTGTAGTTGTTCCGCATCAATTTTTGACACATCTCCGTACACGCGCACCCGGTACACGCGCTTCCACAACGTTTTCGGCGACTCTGCAAACTGGGCAAATTCACCATTATTAGTAAGCAGCAACAGCCCTTCCGAATTAAGATCAAGCCTACCCACTGAAATAACGCGTTCCTTAATGCCTTGCTCTTTCACATGGTCAAAAACTGTTTTGCGCGCTTTCTCATCCTTATGCGTTGTCACCAGTCCCACCGGCTTATAAAACGCCCACACTTTCACATCATGTATTGCACGGATAGGCTCACCATCCACTGTAATAGCTTCGCTACCATCAACAAGCGGTGCTGGCTGCGAGATTATTTTGCCATCAATACAGACGCGACCTTGGTCAATATACGCATCCGCATCGCGCCGAGAACAAACTCCGCATTGGGCAAGGTATTTATTTAAACGAACTTTTTCAGACACGCCTTAGCACGCCGCCACAAATTGTTGCAATAAAAGACGATCAAGCGGTCCCAATAAATACTCAGGATGCCACTGCACACCTACGCAAAACGGATGATTCGGATCCTCAATGCCTTCGATTAAATCGTCTTCACTTACTGCATTCGCCACAAGCCCTTTTCCGAGCTGATCAATAGCCTGATGATGGGACGAATTCACACCCGCGGTATCTTGTTGGTACCATCCATGAAGCTTGGTGCCTAAAATAATTTCAACCGAATGCGCTGCTTCAGTAGGAGGTACGGTTTGCGTATGCTTAATATCGCTTTTGTGCTGGCTCGGAACATCTTGATACAGTGTTCCCCCATACAAAATATTGATAAGCTGATGTCCACCACAAATGCCAAGTACAGGCTTTTTGGTTGGCAGAAAGGCCTCTAGTAATTCCTTTTCAAAACGACAGCGATTGCTTTTACGCTTGATTGTCGAGTGAATGTCATGCTGACCATACAGTTCAGGATCATGATCAAAATGGCCACCTGCAATAATCAACCCATCAAATTTTTTTACGTATTCTGGAATAAGACTATGTTCATATCCAATAAAACACGCAATAGCACCCAACTCAGCCAATGAATCATGATAGCGATGACGCACTGCATACCATGGGTACTGCGAATACCATGTGGCCTTAGGCTCAACGTCTTTATCAAGGTAATCAAGAGGAATAGCAATAAGAGGAAACGACATAAAAATCCTGCTGTGTGTGCCTTAATACTATACTGTTTCCTATAAATTAAATACTAGATTTTATTTTTATTCGTCAGGTGACTGTTGATTCCTTGATAAGGCTCTTTGTTAAACTACCCTTCTAATTATACCAAGAGCTCTACCTTGCTCAGATAAAAAAATGAGGCAGCTTACGTGCCATCGCATCACGTGTAGGTTGACATATGTTGTTACCCGCTGGTGAATTTAATATTATGTCTACTAGATCTAAGCGCATAGGTTCAAAAATATCTACGAGTTTTTGTTCCATTATATTTTGAGGAGGTCTGCGATCTTCTGGTTGATTACATATTGCCTGCACTAAGAGGGGGGAAATGTTCTCTTGCCGCAAAATTTAAAATATTGGGCATTATCAAAACGTCTACTTGATTTAGTAAACTCTCCATTTCTTCTAATGACAGCATTCCGACGTTATTAAGCAGAGTTACGCATGCTGGATTTCGAAATGCTTCATCTCGAAGGGCTTGCAGATCTGCCTCTACGTCACCTGCTGTCACCGGGCCAATTGCCAAACAGCCTAGAAGTACTAATTTGTTTAAGGATTTTATCTTATTTTCCGCGATTGGTTGATATATATAGTAACAAACATATTTTTTTCAAAGAAAATATTCATTTTAGCAATGCTGAAATAATCTACTCTGCGTGCTGATACTGGTTCATTTTCTGGGAGCGCTTTTTCGACAAGCTGCATCTCTAAGTATATCCCACTTCTGTTTTTGAGTAGTAGAGTCATCTATCCAAGATGTCTGGTAAATTGCAAAATCAACTGACTTATAAATGGCATCATCGCTCAAGTTAGCAACAGTTGGCGAGTCAACGATAATGCGAAGCATTTCTATATTACTTTCTTTCATCATCTTTGAAAAAAAAGCATCGAGGAGCGTTTGCGGTAATCTTCGATCTTCTGGTTGATGACATACAGCCTCCGCAATTATTTTAACATCATTATGCGTTCCCCCTAATACTGCAACATTAAAAATCACGCGCACTTCTGGATCAGCTAGTTGATTTACTCGTGTCTTTATATCTTCCTCTGATAAGCCAGAACCGGTGAAAAGATCATTGAACGCGCTGGTGTAAGAATCTATACGTACACCAAGCTTCACCTTGTCAGGCATTCTTTCTTTTTTTCTAGAGAAGGGATATTTTTCCGCACTCTTGCAAACGGCATCCCTCAATAAATTCCATATTTCTGCATTTTGACAAAGAACACCATTTACTCTCAGCAAAGGATATACCTTACCAAGAATGTCTTCCACGCTTAAGTAAAAATCAGATGCTGAGTCAATTAGGTCCCGTGCCTTTGATGTATCACCACTTTCTATCGCTTTCAAAAATGCAGTAGAATTTTGTTTTGATTTCCCAAGATCTGCAAGGGTGTCATCCTTAATAGGCCTCTTATATAATTTCTCAAGATCTGCAAGGGTGTCATTAGTAGGTTTCCTCTGCCTCTTATGTTTTCTTTCGTCCTCACTCCCGCTCGAATCTTCAACCACCATATCTGCAGCCATAATAGAAGCCATCGCCATGTAACTTAGGATTAATAATGTGCTCAATGCATTCATTTTATTTCTTATATTTGAATTGTTATTTGCATATTATAGAGTTTAGTATATATCTTCAAGGCAAGACACGGATTACTTTAGTAACCTCTAAGCTATTTACTCTGCGTGCTGATACTGTTCCTGAAAAGCTGCATTTTCTTCCAAAATTCTTCTCGCTTCTTCTACAGAAGTCGTATGGTGCAAACTCCAAATGCTGAGCATTGCTTGATGAAGATCTTTAATCAAATCCGGATATTTCGCTTGAAGATGCAATTTGTATAAGCCGAAAAGATTGATAAATTTACCCAACACCACATAGTCGGGATATTTTTTGCGTCCAAAATTTGCCCAATACTCAGCTTTTGCTTGAATCAAATTATCAGGATTTTCGATAATCTTTTGCGCTAATTCCATAATCATGCAGCGTAAATTGCTAAGCTTATCGGCCGCTGAAAGTAAAATAACCTGTTCAGAACATGTATTTAACTGTTTTGCATAATCAAGGTTATCATCAAGCCAATCTCCTTGCTTTTCTCCATCCTTTAGCATGGAAGTGTGTGTAACCTTGTAAATAAGCTCTGCCACATTGCGGCCAAACATCTGATAAATTTCTTGAAATCGCCTGGAAATCATAAACTTTTTAGGTGTCTTCATTGAACTTTCCATATATGGTGGCTTATCTTTTGTATCTTCTGGAACATCATGCAAAAGTCCTGCAACGACAACATCGCTATCTTCTGGCAAGCCATATAAAACAACGATATTTGATACCTCAATGGGGTGAACGATGTACGGTTCTTTTGTTACTTTTCGCTTTTGTCCCGCATGCATATGGGTCGCATAGGCTAAAGCATCTCCATAGATTTTCTTATGTGTTTCAGGGATAGGAAATGCAAAAGCATTAAAGCTAGAGATTAAGAGAGCAAAAATCCGTTTCATAATTCAACCTCCTAACCTAACCCTCCATCTTACCTTAATACGGTAATGTATTTTACTCAACCGCTTAGAAGGAATAGTTTCTATAAATCGGGCGCTAGCTCAATTAACTTCTTTTGGGGATCTCCAGTAGGTTCTTCCACAAACTCACTGACAAACAAAGCTCCTGAGGATTCCTCAACAAACTGATTAATAAATAAAGAAGCCATTGCGCCATCGTATCGCTTTCTTTTGATCGTATCGATAAGCTCCGTCGCTTCTGCAAATAACCCTTCAAAATCTCTGTCATGTTTTTCTTTGAGTGCTCGTAAAAGTGTATATTGCAATTCATCGTGCTCTTTCAAACGGCGACTCAAGCAATATAAGGGATAATAACGATCCTCAATTTTCCGAACATTTTCAGCAAGCGCTTCAACATAGTACCTAATTAAATCTTTTGAACGATACTGCATGAAATGCATCAGATGATATCCCACCTCAAAGCCCTCATCCGCATCCACAAGTTGCAAAACCTCGTCGTTCACAGCACGGCAAGTCGCTGCCACATTTAGCCATTTTTGAGGAAATAGTGTATCACCTTCTAGGTACCCATCAATCACCTAATTAAATGCACTTCTTGAAAAAAATAAAGGCAGGGTACGTAACGCCTCATTAATTTCGACAAGCTGCTCATCTGGTGTTTCTCTAAAGGCAGGAATAAAAGACTTAATAGATATTTCCGAATTACTTGGTGTAAGGTACCATGCAAAAATTCGTTGATCACAGGCAAAGGGAAACACTCGTTTACATTTAGTTGTCATCTGCAATGCAGTTTGGATCGCTTTTGAATTTTCCTGAGTAACATGATTAACTTTTTGCTTCAATAAATTTCCCTCTATTTCTGGAAAGTCATAAGCTGGGTACAAAAGATGCTTTAATTGGTAAGCTTGACTTTCAGGATCTTCTGGGATGGTATCGCTTCTTGCAGTTCCATTGAAATCTTGCACAGTAGGAGAATGAACAGATTCTTCCTCTTCACAACTATCATCATGGAACGCCGAAAAAACACTATGTTCTGCAATAAAAAGTGATAAAATTAGGAAAATCGTCATATTTATAATAAAAAATAATCATATATTGTTTTTTTACTATAGCATAATTTATGAGTAAAAGTATTAATAATCTATAAAATTTTATGCCCTACGATGAGGACTCATATTAACTACTTTTTCAACAAAAGTTGAAGATGCAACAATACGCAAAGCCTCAGTAAAGGCTAGAAAAAAGGTTTAATGTAATATTAAACAAAACCTGCAATAATGTATGAAGAAAGGTATTTCAAGCACGTTCATGAAAAAACAATGGGGCATATTTTTGATGCTGGTCGTCGCCTTAACGCAGAATCCGTTCTGGGCAAGTGATGAATTTGATAGTGAGCAAGAAAAATCCACTCTATCTTTCATGACACATCAGGAAGTAGAAAATAGGCTATGCTCAGGCCTGTTCCCTTCTAGCAAGCAACGCGTACAACTTGCACTGGCTCCTGCCGCTCAAGAATATTTAACCGAAGAATTTATCGCCATCGTGCAGCGTTTCTTCCAAAAAATGAATATCTATGAAAAGTGTTATGTAATTCGTGCCGTAATGAAATTGCCCGTGGCACATCTTACAACACTCAATAATTTAACCACAGAACACGCCCAACAACTCATCAATGTTTTACCCAAAGAGCGAGTTGATTTTCTTAAAAAAATACGCAATCAAGATTCTTCCCAATGGCAGGCAGAAATACTGCAAATAATTCAAAACAAAATTAGCTGATTGCTGGATGCATTCTCATCTCAATTGCATAATCATACAGGTTACTAAACTTTATTTTAGGGTTACCATGCTCGTATGGAGATATTCTTCAAAAGGAGAAACTCATGCGCATTGTCTTTTTATTCTTTTGCTATTTTTGGCAAATTTTCTCAAGCGAAGGGATAATTCAAGTTGATGAGTTTTTTACAGGCATCAAACGACGATTAGATGGTGATTACACATTATACAAACCTCCTTTGCGGCATCATTCAGAAAATTTAGTCACCATCCATTTTAGTGATGGAAGAGGTGGTGTAATAACTCAGCAAGTATATGATCCAAGGCATATATTGATGAATAGAGAAGAGTTTGTTCCCGCATTATTTCAAAAAGGAGAAACACGTAGCATATCAGGTGTCAAAATTCATCGACCTAATAGTGGTACCCGAGCGGTAGGTATTTATAAGAACAAACTCTGTTTCAAGCTAAATCCAGAAGCACCTGGCCTTGATAAAGCAAGCAATTTACTCTATCAAACAATTTTTGCAGAAATGGTAGGTAATTGGGAAAGAACTCCATTTCAGACTACAAAAACAGATACAGAAACCCTTGTAATGAATGGAAAAGTATTCTCTATCTCTAAATTTATAGAAGGAAACAAGCTAGCAGACGTAATTAGGTCAGGAAGAAATTTAAACCAATATCAATATGATCCAGTACAAATAGCAGCACAAATTATTTGGTCAATGCTGGTTGATCCAGAAGATTGTCGGCAAGAAAATTGTATTGTGCATCCAACAGGCAATGAAGATCACCATATTATCAGTGTTGATAATGAACGTACTTTTTTTGAATATGTAAATTCTTCAGGAAGAGGTCATACGGTGTTTTTCAGCTTTCCTGAAATGCGAAAAAAATCTCCAAAAGATCTTTATTATTCAGGCAGAAGATGCATAACAGGATTAGCGTTGGAAAGATGGGCAGAACAAGTTCGTCTTGAACATCAATATTTAACAAGGTTACAAGGATACGCCCGCGCATCTAGCAGTATTCTCGGCGTACCCATTACAGAAGAATACATAAGCACAATTTACAGAAGGGTAGATAAGATTTATCAAGGTTTAGGAGAAAAGAAAACATTAATAGAAATATTAAAAGATATAAATCCGCAATTAGCCGATTCATATAAACATGAGAGATACACGCAATACCAAGGGTTAGAATACGTAAGAGCACATAACAATGATGTAGATGGAGGACGAAATAATACGCGTTACGCACCACTTAGTGCAATGAATATAGGCGATTATGGTCTAGATTTATCAGCCTCTGTTTTTCGTCACTCAAATATTATTGAAAGATTGCGCGGCTTTGAAAATAAATGGAAACCTTCCCTATATCATGCGCGACATTTTGTGAATAATCATGTTCTACCTGGTGCTAAAGGCTATGATTATAAATGCCATAACAAAGTTCTTGATTGGGCGATTACTTCTTTTGTTGATGACCGAGAATATGAGGATGCAAAATCTCCAAGAGACGCTGCAATCATAAGTGCAAGACGTGAATTTAAAGCTGCAGACAGAAGTTTAACGAATAATGACTTAAAAGTTATCGCAGATAATCTATCCGATTATATGGCTAAAGGTATACAAATTCTGCGGTTGAAAGGAAATCATGCTTTAACAAACGCGAAGCTATTGAAGAAAATTATCATTGAAAGCGGTATATATAAAACGTTGCAGTACCTTCAGTTGGGTAAAACTGGGTACTCAAAGCAAGATAGAAAAATGCTAAAAGATCTTTGTCCGCATTTGAAATAGTAATATTAGATAGATTTTTATATTTGCTTTAGAGGCTTCAGGCTTTCTACCAGTACTTTTTTCGTGTAGTATTTAAGTATTATTTATAATACTTATGTCCATGCGCGTTTCTCGAAAAGTTCAAAAAATTCTCAACTTCTACGAAACAGACAATCCAGGTTCAAAAGCAAATCTGGCAAGAATGTTAATGAATGGCCGAGTAGGGGGCACAGGTAAATTATTGGTCCTAGCAGTTGATCAAGGGTTTGAGCATGGGCCAGATCGCTCTTACGCAAGCAACCCTGCAGCGTACGATCCTCATTATTTATATAAATTGGCGATCAATGCCGGAATGTCTGCGTACGCAGCACCACTAGGATGGCTCGAAGCTGGTGCTGCCACCTATTGCGGGCAAGTGCCACTCATTTTAAAAATGAATAGCTCCAATAGCTTAATGAATAAGGATTTAGCGCCTGACCAAGCAATTACCGCAACCATTGAGGACGCGCTACGCCTTGGCTGCAGCGCCATTGGCTTTACAATTTATCCAGGTTCAGACGCAAGTCTTGATCAGTTTGAAGAATTACGCGAACTCGCTGCCGAAGCAAAAGCCGTCGGCCTTGGCGTAGTCGTGTGGTCATACCCCAGAGGCAATCTTTCAAAAGATGGTGAGCGCGCGGTTGATATCATAAGCTATGGTGCTCACATGGCAGCGCTTTTAGGAGCGCATATTATTAAGGTTAAATTGCCAACCGAACACCTAGAGAATTCAGAAAATAAGAAGGCCTTTGAAGAGAATAAAATTCCAATTAAAACTTTGGAAGACCGTATAAAGGTTGTTGTACGCGGGTGTTTTAATGGCAAAAGAATCGTGATATTTTCTGGCCTTGAAAAGAAAGATACCAAAGATGTCGTGAACGATGCAAAAGCCATTGCGAATGCTGGTGGTTTTGGCTCAATCATTGGTCGAAACTGCTTTCAGCGTTCGTACGAGGAAACGCTCTCCATGCTGAAAAATGTCGCAGAAGTTTATCAGAAGAGTTAGATAGCCTGATTAATAGCTCCTCATTAATTTATTCTTCCTTTCCAAAGCAATTTTATTCTTTTTTCTTGAAAAAATAGCAGAAATACTGTAGGAGGAAAGCAGAAATGATTACCCTGGAGAGCCCCATGTTCTTTCAAAAAAATCAAAGATTCTTATCGGGATTCTTCATCTTCTGTTTAGCCGTAAGTTTTATTTCCTCTGGGTTTGCGATGGAGGAAGATCGTCCGGCCTCTCATTCCTCTTCATCTGTTCGACTTGTTCTACCACAACCAGGGGAATCCTTTGATATCATTAATCCTTGTACTGACTTTGGATTTAAACGAGCCTTTTCTAATTCTTTTATATTGATCGATTTCTTAAACCATATTCTTAATTATCAAGGCGATAAGCAAATTGCCGAATTAAGCTACCTAGATAAAGAATTTCAAAGCCTCGATCATCTTGGAAGAGACTTTAGAGTCGACATTATCTGTAGAACAAAAAATGACCGCTATTTCCTTATTGAAATGCAAAATGACTATACCGAAGATTATGCTGATAAAGCTCATGTGGAGTTCGCCAGATTCTTGGCAAGCATTGATGCAGAGAAAATCTCAGATTTACCTATGGGGGATCGCAAGCGCCGTAAAGTTGGGCAAACTGATGTACAAGCTCAAGAATTTTGGCAAAAAATCGAAGAAGTTTGTGTGCTAGTGCTTAGTAACAAACGATTCAATCCCACTGTTATGAAACAACGCTACACAACCGAGGCGGTGGCTGAGCCTGATATTATCAATACTTACGAAATGCGGCATACAGCCTATCCTAACCGGCATTTGGGTGCGCTGGATACAAAGATTGTGCTTGTCATGCTAGCTAACTTCAATAAAACCGCTGATCAGCTTGCAGACGATATGGATCGCTGGCTATATGCTTTGAAAGATGAACGAATGGCTTCAGGTAAAATTAAAATTGAAATGTTCAAACAAGTACCTGATATTGTTAAAACAGCCTCTGCAAATGAGCCTTTAAAACAATTCTATACAGAGCTACATACAAGTAATATTGGCCAAGATCGTTTGCTTGTATTTCAGCAACGAGTTGAAGAAGACAACGCGCGTCTTGATAAAATGTTTACAGAAGGGCATGAAGAAGGCGAAAAAGTTGGTGAAAAAAAAGCAAAACGTGCCGCAATTACTCAAATGAAGTCCATGGGTATGCAAGACTCAGTAATTTGCCAAGCTTTACAGATCACCCAAGAGCAGCTTGAAGAAATTATGACCGAGAAAGATCTCTAGTAAAAATATCGCTGCAATTGCTTCCAGCGTTCTTATGATGAAGCGAAAGGACAACACCCTGTAATTAGGGACAACGCGACATGGTAATCCTTCTCGTCATTGCGAGAAGCGAAGCGACGAAGCAATCTCTTGAGATTATAGGCTGTCAGCGTATCCCAAAAGAGAGCTCACTACCGCGCTTGCCCTGCTCAAATTCTGTAATACTCAGCAGCGTTGTTTGTGCAATATCTCTTAAGGCCTCATTTGTTAAAAATGCCTGGTGACTTGTAATTAAAACGTTTGGAAAAGCAATTAATCGTGCTAGCTCATCATCCGTGATGACAGAATTTGAAAAATCTTCGAAAAAATACTTAGCTTCGTGCTCATAAACATCCAGACCAACATGGCCGATTTTTTTAGACTTAATTCCTGCAATAAGCGCTTGAGTATCAATTAATCCGCCTCGACTTGTATTAATGATCATCACCCCATCTTTCATTTTTGCAATGGCAGCTGCATTAATAAGATGATGATTTTCATCTGTTAAAGGAATATGCAAAGAAATAATATCAGCGTTAGCGTAAAGAGTATCTAAATCCACAAGCTTAAGCTTATCAGGTGCAAAATCTTTTAGTTCCCCTGCTTTATCAACCAAATCATAAACCAAAATAGTACATCCAAAACCAAGCATAATTTTTATAAGAATCTTACCAATATCACCTGCTCCAATAACACCTACGGTTTTCCCATGCATATCAAAGCCCACTAAATCATCTAAAGAAAAATTTCCCTCATGAATCCGATTGTATGCCTTATGGGTATGACGATTAAGAGTAAGCATAAGGGCGACCGCATGCTCAGCTACAGCATGTGGTGAATAATGAGGAACTCTAACTGCCTCTAAGCCATGCGTTTTGCAAGCTTTAAGATCAAGATTATCGCTGCCCTTGCACCTTAAAGCAATAAGTCTTACTCCTAAATTACTTAAGCTTTCAAGAACAGCTGCATTTAAATAGTCATTTACAAACACGCAAATGCTTTCAAATCCTTTAGCTAACTCAACCGTTTCGTGCGTAAGTTTAACAGGAAAAAAGCGCAAATCATGTTTCCCCTGATTAGCATCTTCAAAGATTTTTTGAACATAAGGTTTTGAATCAAAGAAGGCAATTTTCATGATATTATTTATTGTTCTCCGACTATTGAAATTCGAAACATTTTTCGCTCCGCATCGCTAAATAAATCGATTCCTCTGAATTGCCGTGCGTGCACTTCCAGCATATCCGTTTCCACATTCTCTTCAACGATAAAAGCATTAAACCAATGCAGCAGTAGATGGTGCTTTTTCATGAAAGAAAAAAAACGTTGATCTATCTCTTCCTTAGTATCTTTTAGTAAAGCTAAGATTGCTGATTTTATCTTGTCTGTCATCAGTCCTTCATTCAAAATTTTTTCATATAAATGCATTGAAAATGCAAACAAACGGGATTTTTCTACCAGATCTTTATTACGTATTCCATCATGAATTAAGCCAATAATCGTCGTTGAGGAATGAAAAATTTTACTAATGTAATGAGGGCCCAATTCATCTACCCAATTCCGACCGATGGTGATAACTTTATTTGCGCTGAAAGAGCGTAATAATTCATGATAGTTTTGAAAGATCATATCAGCCGCCCAGGCTGGATCTGAACGTATTATGACAAGAAGCTCATCCCAAAAAAAAGCATTAAAAGTTTTTTCCACATCATACGATCGTGCTTCAATAAAAGCTTTCAATTTTTCGGAGGAGCATCTAGGCGCCTTACATGCTTTCCATTGATGATCCGTAATTTGAAAAGGGAAAGCTGTCTTTACTTTATTTATTCTTGTTGGTGGTTCTGGCAGAATAATGCTGAGCCTTTCAAGACGTTCATCATTTGTTAGTTCTCGTACAGAAGGAGGGATGCCGAAAGGCCTTATAGGGGGCACCTCATCAAAAGTTCTTCGTTTAAGAGATGTATTTATCATTATTCCCTTATGCACATAAATTTTTTCAAATCCATCCGCTTGCTGTTTATTAAAATGCTGATGCTTGCGAAAAGCATTTTGAATGATAGTAGCTTTTACTTGTTCTTTTCTGTTGATAAGTTTTAACATGCAGTTACGCAGTGCAGCAGGTTTCATCTCTGGAAAAGCTATTTTTAATCCTTGATACAACAGCGCATTTCTAATATTTAAAATACCCATACCCCACAGCTTCTTATCGTAAGTAATGGAGGGTACATGCTCGATCGATAAAGCATCCAAAGAATCAACACCTCTTTCTATTTGTGATTGCTGGCGATAGTAGGTAAGGATTGGATCAGGTATATGAATAACCTCATAGCCTGAACCGAACTCTTGAAAAATATCACGATCAGCGGATTCCAAAAGGACCTCTCTTTTTTCGGCTGCAGTTAAAGAAGGGAATAAGCTGGCAGCTCCTGATATAATTGCGGCGGAACAAGAAGTTCCGCTTATGGGTGCGTATTGAGTAGAGCCATCAGGACCAGTGGCTCCTAGTATATCCTCACCCACCGTCCATAAAAAACTTTTCTGGATTTTTGGGTTTTTTCCTGGAAATCCAGAAGATATTCTCGCTTTATAATCTTGACCGAGATTGCCAGCAAAAATTGTAAAAGGGAGTAACCTATCACAGTTTTTTGTATAAGGATGTGTTGACAAATCTTGTTGATGATTTCCCGCACTTTTTACAATAAGGACACCTGCTGATGCTGTTATGTCATTAAAATGATTTATAAACCCTTCGGATTGGCTACTTCCAAATGAAGCATTAATAATGCATGAAGCTATAAAAGAGGTGCCTACTTCATTCGTCGGCACAACATATATTTTTGCTTGCGGTGCAATTGCATGAATTAAACTTACCATTGCTGATCCATGATCAGAGCTTTCAGCATGATTGGAAATGGGTGTTTTTAAAGAATTTTTCTCAACAATTCTTTGCATATCTGCATGATTAATGCCCGAATCTTCCAATAAAAGAACCTTTGAACATTGGCCTAATACACCAGCGTGATGCGCCCACTGCGCACCAGGTGCTACGAAACCGGAGGTTCCTTTTAAAAATTCATAGTCTTCTTCACTAATTCCTTGCACCTGTTGTCGCGTGATTTTTAAAAGGAGGGGGAGATTCGGAATTTCAGAGCACGCTCCCATACGGCTTAAATATTTTTGATATTCTAGAAAGGGATCATTGGGAATTGATGCTTGCAAGAAAGAAAAAATAAAAAGCATGCCGAAAGGAATACGATTCATTTGGTGCGTTGCTTTGTAAGGGGGCTAAATAAATTTTAAAGAAAGACCTTAAAGAAATAATTAATCGATGTTTATTAGTTAAATGGCTACGTCCGCTTCTTTTACCACGTCATCCATGGCATGCTGCAAATCATGCCGTAATTTCTCAATATCCTTAGATGGCTGAATTGGCTTTCCTATCACAAACACGCCCTTGCAAAATGGTCGCGCAATCCGAAATTGATCCCACGTACGCAAGCGTTTCATTGGTTTGCAGCTATAGGCTATCGGAATAATATCCACTTGCGCTAGCTTTGCCATTTGCAAAATTCCATCTGAAACTTGCTCTCTTGGGCCTCTTGGTCCATCTGGTGTGATGGCAACCATGGAATTTTTCTTTAAAGCTTGCAGTATTTGCCGTGCTGCCTCAAATCCTTGCTTATTAGTTGATCCAACAATGGTGTTAATGTCAAAATGCCGCATGGTTTTGGAAATAATTTTTCCATCACGGTGGTTAGAAATTAAAACATACGCTGGCATTTTTTGCTGCCAAATACACGCCACCATAAGTAAATGCCCATGCCAAAAGGATGCGATGAATGGCTTTCCCTGCTTTACATACATGTCTATCACGTGTGCATTTTTAAATGTCCAGTTCCCCGTTACAAACACAAGCCGTATATAAGAAGAGATAATTAGCGCAATGAAACTCTGTACAAAAGCATGTCGTAAAATTTTTGTAAGAAGGGATTTCATTCTTAAAAAGTTGATAATTAGTAAGATAACCTTAGCATAATCAAGCAAAAATTACCTAACTTTTCTCCTCTGGTTATACATTGTTCACTGGAATGATTTTTGCAAACATTAAAAAAGCTTCCTCAAAAAATGAATTTAGATGAATACTTTTTTAATTTTTATGTGTGTGGTCTTTTTCAACAAAATTTTCTCTTCTGATGATGGTGACTTCCAATATGTTAGTATCGACGAAGCACAAGCTCCTAGTGAACAACAATTTAAAGCGGCATATGGAGTTTTGATTGGTGAAAACCTTGAGTCTAAATCTCACGCATCTTTATTACAGCAACTTCATTTTTCGTGTAAGAAACCTATAGATATTAGCTGCATCCACACAATTTCTATTTTATTACAAGGTATTGGAGAACATTATGTGACACAGACAGAGCAACAGCAAATTGCTTTACATTTTTTAAACCGTAAAAAAGTAGATAGTGACGAATATTTTCTAACAGAAAAACAGCGTCAACAGCTTGCCGCTGTTATTATGAAGAGATTGATTAGTCCCTCAGTGCATATCTCGCGAAAAATTTTGAATGCCATGCTTATTCTTGAAACTGAAATTCTCCTTAAAAATAAAGATGAGTATATTTTTAAAAAGGAAAATGAGGGAGAAAAAACAGCAATTATTTTAAATTGCCAGCCTCGATTGGTAAGTGAAGAAGACCTTGATCAAATGGTTGGATCACTTATGGAATATATTTTCATTGAACCACTTACTGAATCTGAGCGTTATGCCCGTTATATGTATTGCCATATGTATAGGTATACCGGTATTCATTTTGGCCCACACCAGGAAAAATAGATTTCTTATTCCATGTTATTTGCAAAACGCGGAAACTTTCTTCGTATAGTAGGGCTACAAGCACTAAGACTGGATAGCCGTTGCTCCGAACCTTTATAAGTTATCTCAACATTAAAAGGGGTGAGGCCACTATTTTCTTTAAAGGAAGGACTCTTGGTACTGGGAGATAAGCTGCGGACGCTAGAGGAAGGACTGTTGGTACTAGGAGATACGCTGTGCTGGCGAGAGGAAGAGCCATGCGGACTACCTAGCGATGGTGCGCTAAAATATCCATTAAGTAGTGGAACATAAGAGCTAGGCGGAGCTTCTCCCCCCAAGCTTCTGCCGGGATCAATGAGAGATAAAATTTTCGAGGCTTTAGATAAAACTACGCTGGCTCGCGGGGTTTTCTTTTTCTCATTAATTTCATCATCAGAACTACTGCTTTGGTCTTGGAGCTGAATTGAAAAAGTATTTCTTATATCGAAGGTACAAAAGGAATCACAATCCTCATTATCAGTGCTACTTTTCTCTACATCAGAATTAACATAAACAGGATTATCTTCACTAACGTTAGTGGGTATTTGATAAATATGAGCAAGCTCGGGGCCGATTCTGTGAAGAACTTCTCCAAAATCTTCAGTAGGAAGCGCTTCTTTAATGTCGAATATTTTTCTCTTAATCTTTTTGATAAGTTTGCTATCGTAAACAACTCCTAAAATGCTATTTTGTTTAACGCTAGGAGAAAGTTCTCTTTGTAGATTTCGTTGATATATATCCTCAGAACGGCATGCCAATGCCCATAAACCCATTAATTTAGATATGTCGTCTTTTGTCAGGTCATTAAAGCGCGTAAGAATTTCTGGATGTACTTCTTTTCCAAGCATTTCATGAAAACTCAGTAGTGCGCAATGAACGCGTGTTTCTACTAATCCTTCGGTTGGGTGAATAAATTGAACACTTTCCTCTCCTAAGCTGCGATCATTATCAATAAGTATTAATTGGCACTCACCAGGCCTTATTTCTCGAATCAAATAATTTTGATTCGAGAAATAAGGCTTTGTGCACGCCCATCTTCAGGATTAATCAGGAAAGAAAGAAGGATTGCCTGTTGAAAATATTTTGTATTGAATTTGCAATCTTTCATGTAATGAGAATTTTGGGAATTTTCATTCATGGCATCTTCTAAGGTTTCACCCTCTATATATTCAGAAATTAAAAAGATTTCATTGTTCATAGAAATTGTCATGGATTTTGGCACTAACGATAAATCATTTTCTTCGAAAAGAAGCTTGTTCAATATCTCAACAGCGCGTTCTTGGCCAGGTGCCTCTGGATTTTTCTTAGCGCACAAGGCCCTTTTGCCATTAATTGAGTAAAATCCAACCTGTCGTGTCCCTCCTTCTGCCTTATCGCTAGGAGAGAAGATTTGGCCTCGCATAAGTTTTTCATTGGGATCATAAACACGAAAAGTCTCCACGCTTTCACTGTGAGTGAGAGAGGGTAATTTTACAGTGACAATGTGTTCCTCATCACAGCCTAAAGGCAAGAAAAAGACTGATTTCGATGGATTATCCACCCTAATTCCTAATTGTGTTGCGCATCGTTGCAAAAAATCATCAACACTAATGGTTGGGATGTGCTCAGGAAAAACTTCAATGTAAGGACTATATGAGATGTCGTCTTGTGACTTAGACGAGAGCCTTGAAAAAAGGGGAGTAGATGTCTTGTTAAGCGTTTCATTCTCTTTTGAGCTATATAACCGACGCGTTTTTTGTGATTCATTACCGTGTAAACCTGAAGAACATTGCCCTTCAGCTAGAGAAAATAAAAGAATGATTAAGCTAAAAATAAACATTTTCATCAAGTAAGCTAAGCGAATGAACCAAATCCAATAATTAAATAAAGGTGAAAAACAAAAAATTTTTGACGCAACTGCATTCTTGAATATTGCCCATATTTCTTTGATTACCTCTAAAATAGTCTTATTTTTTAGTAGTCTAGGTTTTTCAAGTGACGTCAATCAAGGTCGTTATTTAACGTAGAAAATGATAGAAAAACTATATATAATTTTTATTTTAAATTTTTGTTAAGCTCTTGCATTTTTAAGTCTGCGATTTTTTCTTCTCGTCTTCTTAAAAAATATTTGTTAGAACGATTACGAATAGCAGCATTAACTAAGCGATTAAAATTGGAGGAAAAAATAATGAAACGATTTGTCCTAATATTATGCACATTAATCATAGGTGAATTAAAATGTGCTGAATACACAATGCTTGGAATTATTGAGGAAATAAGAGCTAAGGAAGCAAGAGCTGCTAGTTTACCTGCTGATTTATCTGGTGGAAAAAATGTTAATTTTTCTGCAGGAAAAAATGAAAGCATTAGTGCATGTAAAGTTTCATCTCCAGAAGTAGGTCGTTCCGTTCACTTTAAGCCCCTTTGTCATTTAGGTAGCGAAATCTCAAGAATATTTTTTGCAGGCGAGCCGGCTCAATCTCTAGCTTTCCCTCCAAGAGGAGCCGTATATGCCCAAAATAATAAAATTTACTTTTTATCGTACGTTGATACAGTGCACGTTGGTGCAGTAGGTGACGAATATATTTTTAGCTACGTTGATGGTAGAGTTATTCTTCCCTATGAGCTAAAGATTGGCCAACCAGCAGTCTATCCAATTCCAATAGAAGCACCAGGAATCCACATACAAAATAGCGGTGCATGGTTTATCCAAGAAGCGCGATTAAAATTATTGGAGCCAAATGGCACTCTTCATGATATGTGTGATGCGAGCGATTTTGTTTCAGAAGCGCGATTAAAATTGCCGAGGTCAACTGATATTCTTCCTGATATGTTTGCGAGCGATTTTGTTTCAGCTGAATTAAAGCTGGAGCCAAATGATACTCTTCCTGATGCGAGCAAGCTTGCTTCATCTGATGGAGTCTAATTAATAAACGGGTGTTGTAGATCGCTACGATCTAATGCACCCTGTATGGACGCCCCGCTACGTGATAGCGGGGTCCAGTGAATACTATCAATCAGCTTTGGATCCTAGCCTTCGCTGGGAAAACTAAACGATGGCAAACGAAGTGAATAGACTTCCTGGACTTGGGTAACGCAGCGTCTTTGCGAAGGCCCTTCGTGGGCTGCGGCAATCTCCTAACACCAACCAAATTCCACCTGGGCAGCCTTCGCCTCAAACCGCTCAAGATCACCCTCTACAAGCAATGTTTGGCCCTTCGCATTAAGGCCCAAAATATGCGTGGCCACATCGTCAATAAAACTGCGGTTATGACTCACAAACAAAACCGTGCCTTCAAATGCACTTAGTGCCTCCGCCAAAATATCAATGCTCTGCATATCAAGGTGATTAGTAGGCTCATCCAAAATAATCGTATTCGCTTTCTTGGCCAGCAAACAACACAACCCCACGCGGTTTTTCTCACCTCCAGAAAGTACATTTAACGGCTTAAACACATCATCGCCCTTAAACAAAAACGCTCCAAGCATTCCTCTAGCCTGACCCATGCTCAGATGCTGATTAATCTGCATCATGTTTTCAAGAACCGTGGCTTTCGGCATCAAATAATCAAGTTGATCCTGCGCAAAATATGCCACGTCTACATCGTGCCCCAGCTCAACCGTGCCCTCTAACTTCGGCACCATACCAAGCAATGTCTTAATCAGCGTGGATTTTCCAATTCCATTCGCTCCAACAATTGCTAGTCGCTGCTGCCTCTCCACTTTAAAGCTCAGCTTTTTAACTAAAGGTTGACTATATCCAATCGACAAATCTTTCGCCTGCAGCACCACACGACCACTTTTGCGTTCGCATACCAACTTTACACTCATCGGTGGATTTTTCTCATCTACTTTCAAATTCATATCCGCATCGTACAATTTTTGCAGCATTTTTACGCGGCTTTGCACTTGGCGTGCCTTACTAGCGGATGCTCTGAAACGATCAACGAATTGCTGCACCTGCTGCGCTTTAGCCCCTAAATTCTGCTTCTGTGCTTGAATCTGTTCTTGCTCCAGCTCATAAGCTTCTAAAAACTTATCGTAATTGCCTACGTACGCATTAATTTCGCCATGATGCAGGTGCAAAATATTGGTCGCCAACCGGTTAATCAGTGAGCGATCATGCGATACAAATACCAAGCATCCCTTAAAGCTTTTCAAAAATCTTTCCACCCATTCCATGCTGGGTAAATCCAAATGGTTGGTAGGCTCGTCTAGCACCAAAAAGTTTGGCTTCTTTAAAAACAAGCGCACCAGCTCAAGGCGCATGCGCCATCCACCCGACAATGTTTTCGGGTTTTTGCCAAAATCATCCGTGCTAAATCCAAGACCGCATAGCAATTCTTTCGCTTCCGATTCAATAGAAAATCCATCTAAATACGTCAGCTCATGCATGATTTCATCGTATTTTTTCGCTACCGCATCTGAATAGGAATGCTCCATTTCTTTGAGTACGTCCTCTAATTGCTTTTGCAAGCCAAGCACATGCTCAGCGCCACTCAACGCTTCTTCCAAAAGGGTAGGGAGAGGATTCGGATTAGGCTCCTGCGGCAAATACCCAATCACTGTGTTGCGCGGCTTTGTTACCGTTCCATCATCAGGCTCATCAAGGCCACACAAAATATTTAAAAGCGTCGACTTTCCTGAACCATTCACACCCACAAGCCCTACGCATCCAACTTCTGGAAAACGATACGAGATGGTATTTAAAACAACTCGTCCACCAAAACGTCGTGTTAAATTCTGAAGTGCCAGCATAGGAAAATCTTAAAAATATAAAGCCGAATGATAGCATAAGTAGCCAGTTTTCCCTATTAAATCTTTCATTTCCTCTTTTGTCATCCTGAGCTTGCCTAAGCAAGCGTGAGGATCCAATCCATACTTTCCAAAATCTAAATTGTTCAATTGTCTCTGGCGAACTTTTTAAAAACAGGCTATGAAAAAAGGGTATTCAATTTTAAAGAGAGTCCTTCATGAAACTCGCTCTCCAACACATTAAAAATTCCTCTATTCTTACAACCGTCATCGGTTTTAGCCTCCTATTTTTCTGCGCTCAGGTAAGTATTCCTATTCAGCCTGTTGCCATTACCTTGCACACCGTTGCTATGCTGGTCATTGGACTTACGTTTTCAAAAGCAGATGCTATCCGCAGCGTTACCAGCTATCTCATGATCGGTGCATTGGGCGCTCCTGTTTTTGCTAATTTCAGCGGTGGCATAGCAAAGCTAATCAGTCCTGCAGGTGGCTATTATTTTGGCTTTTTGGTTGCAGTTTGGCTAATGTGCTCACTTCGCGAGCGCTTCTCAACTACAAATACTAAAGAAATGTTGCTTATCGCGTTCGCTGGCCAAACAGCGTTGTATGTGTGTGGTATTCTTTGGCTTTGCGCATATATGAGCCCGGATAAAGCGATTGCTGTCGGACTGATGCCTTTCATCATTCCAGGCCTTGTGAAATCAGTTTTCGTAGCCTCAATTGTTGGCTACGTGAAGAAGTAATACCAGACGTACCGCGCCGCGGTCTTTATTTTTGTCATCCCTGCGAATGCGGGGACCCATTGAGATGCTGCGACTCTCCCACTCTGACGTACCGCGGCTTGACCGCGGTATCTAGCGAGGCTAGAAGATTTTCTTCGGCAGTTTTTTAAAAACCTCGACTCTTCTTAAATTCCTCAGACTCCATAATTGCTTCTGTAAATCCAAGCATATGCCTATTTTCTACCAGAAGAGGGAAGAGAATTCCTCTTAAATGATCCAGTTCATGCTGTACGACGCGCGCATGAAAGTTAGAGGCGTTGAACGATTGCTTAACCCCCTCAAGGTCTATATATGTACACTCAATATGCGTATACCTCTTCACTTGTCCCATCATCCCTGGTACCGATAAGCACCCCTCCCATTCAAGATTTTTCTCATCACTAAGATGCTTATAATGAGGATTAATCATGATGCGCATTGGCTGTGCCACCCCATCTGTTTTATAGCGAGGGTGCTCAGCCGGAACAGCAAACATCACCAATTGCTTTAATATGCCAATTTGGGGGGCTGCTAATCCCACATTACCCATCCCTTTGGTGGCCAACTTCATTTGTTCCAACACCTCATGCACCAGCGGCATTTCTTTCGGTAAATCAAACGGCAGTGATGGCTCATACAGCTTAGGATCACCATAACGCAAAATTTTTGGTGCTTCTGCTTCTTGCTTTGGATAATCAAATCTTGATGCTGTCATTGTCGCCATGGCTACCCTCCTAATCTGATGCATATTAATACGTTCTGAAATAGGGCGCAAATGGTGCATGGAAAATAGTTCTGTTGAAAAGAATAAAAGCAAAAATCCAAAATATAAAAAAGAGTGCGCAACCCCTGGAATTATTTTGCTAAGAATCATTAAGGTCTCCTTAGTAGCTCGGCTCAATCACCAACTAAGTAACGCAACGTATGGCGTTAATAAAGCAAAAAATTTCACGCAACAGAAAATCATCCCCCAACCATTCCCTTTAACTTCTCCAGCACATCAAGTGGCGCGGTTTTGGTGGCCTTCATCCATCTAATCATCTCATCAATCTTCGCCATCACTTTCGAATTATCAGCGCTAGTGTCATCCTTCCACACGTTTGCTGCATAAATTAGCGCGCACAAAAACAGTAAATTTTGCACATAACGACCCACATCCCAATGCAAACCCAATGTTTGATGCCACCCATCAATCGCCGTCAGCACTTGTGCCTGCGTTTCACAAATCAACTGATCACTAAGTTTTTGCGTTTCCCAAAGGCTTAAAACACATGCACGCTTTTCCGTTAAGCTATCAAATACCAACATCATCAAATCAAACAACGCCTCATCAACGTTGTTACGACTTACCGTTTCCAAGCGTTCTGTCACATACCAAAGACGATTATTAATCAGTGCCTGAATTTCTTCCGGTGTTATCGCTGAAGGATTACTCTCAGCTTTTTCCCAAATTGCTTCAATATCAAGCACTAGTCATCGCCTCAGTAATGGTTTTAGCATTATCCCAAATTGTATCTTGCAAATGTAGCCCAGGTTTTAGACTGTCTGCATACAACGTGCCCTTAATCTCTTTTTTTGTTTCTTCGGCGATAACTTTAACAATCGTCGGATTACTCAAATGCTCCAAAAATATTGCTGAAATATTGAGACTTTGAATCTGCTTAACAAGCGTCGCCATATCCTTTGCCGATGGATCATCGCTCGTGCTGATGCCGTGTGGGCTTAGCACTTTAATATCAAAAGCTTCACCAAAATAGGCAAATGCATCATGGGTGGTTAGCATTACGCGTCGTTCTTTACTAATTGCGGAAAATTGTATTGCTATATTAACTTTCAATTTCTTGAATGCTTCCATTAGTTTTTCTCGATTGCTTTCAATTTTTTCTTTATGTTTGGGAAACGTCTCAGTCAATGCATCGGTCATCGTATCGATCATAGCGCATACGTGCATTGGATCATGCCAAATATGTGGATCAGGTAAATTACCGATATAACGTGGCGTAACACCTTCACTTGCAATAGTAATGTAACCGGTGTATCCAGATGCTTCAATTAGTTGATCCAGCCAACCCTCCAAATTTAATCCATTCACAATAACCAAATCTGCTTTTGCCAAAATCTTTGAAATATTTGGACTTGGTTGATACGTATGAGGATCAGCTGAATTTGGCACAATTGAATCAACCGATATTTCTGCTATGCCATCACACAGCTGCTCACATAAATCTTTCAATATCGAAAAACTACACACAACGGTTTCAGCTTGCAAAAAGGAGAGGCTTGAAATAATAAAAAGTACTTGGGCGAATGGCCTCATTTTGCAAGCTCTTCAGAACGCTCGCATGCTGCTCTTAGCGCTTTTGAAAATAGAGTTTGCAAACTAGATTTATTCATCAGCACTTCTAACGCTGCTTCCGTAGTGCCGCCTTTGCTAGTTACATTAGCGCGTAATGTTGGAGCATCTTCCTCTGGCAATTCTTTCAGCGTTACAGCAGTTCCAATAATCGTTTGGCGGGCAAACTTTCGTGCAAAATCTTCCGTAAGTCCTAATTCCTTGCCGGCTATTTCCAAGCATTCACATAGGTAATACACATACGCCGGACCAGATCCGGAAAGCGCTGTTACCACATCAAAGAGTTTTTCATTCTTTAGTTTCTCAAAAATTCCAACTTTTTTAAGAAGTGCTTCAACAACTTCTTCATCTGCTTTTGTGCAGTTTTCGTTTAAAAGGTAAGCGCACGCACCTTCTTTCACAACTACGGGAAGGTTTGGCATCACGCGCGCTAGGCGTATATCATCGCCCAGCCACTTCTTAAAGCGCTTCGTTAAAACGCCAGCTGCAATAGAGATAAATAAGCAATGCTTAAATTTCGCATAGGGTGGCATAATCTCTTCCAGTGCTTGCGGCTTTACTGCAATAACAACCACATCTGGATAATAATCTGGAGGTAAATATTCAAATTTTGCGCAACCTTCTTTGAAAGGATCAACAACAGTTAATTCATAAGCGCTTGCCCACCCCTTAGCCAGGGCGCTTCCCATAGCGCCATGCCCTATCATTAAAATACGCATATTTTGAACTTTTAATAATTTTGACTTATGTTAAAGGGGCAACGTTTTATGTGCAAGGTTTTAGATGGTGATTATTGTTGGTGCAGGTTTAGTTGGTTCAGTCCTTGCTATTCGCCTCTCTCAGCTTGGTATTAATGTCCAATTGCTTGAAAAAAATTCCTATCAAAAGCCTTCAAAAAAAGATGGACGCACAATTGCGGTTACTCTTGGCTCTAAAAAATTCTTAGAAAAATGTGAACTTTGGCAAGACCTAGAGCCAACATCCCAGCCTATTAACGAAATTCGTGTATTCGAACAAGAAACCGCCTGGACGCTTGATTATGATCACAAAGATCTCGGTCCAGATCCAATGGGCTATATCATTGAATTTGATGTTCTTTTAAAAGCAATGCACAAAAAAGTCAAAACATCTAAAAAAATTAAAATCCTTGATAATTGCACGCTGGAATGTTTATCACCCGGAAAGGTGCACACTAAAGAATATGGTATTCTTAAGGCAGCATTAGTGGTAGGAGCAGATGGCCGCAATTCCTGGGTAAGAAATCAGGTAAATATTAAAAGTACCTCCAAAGAATATGGTCACAAAGCTCTTGTTGCGCATTTTACCCATGAAAAACCTCATCAAGCGACCGCTTGGGAAATCTTTCAACCTTCTGGTCCTTTTGCCATTTTACCCATGCGCGATACACCAAAAGGGCAGCCGCAATCAGGCATTGTGTGGTGTGGTCCTAAAGATGCGCCATGGGAGACTATACCTACCCCTCAGCTGGAAGAACAACTGATGGACCTTTTTCCTTTTTATGGAAAAGTCACCCTAAACAGTCAGCGCTGGACTTTCCCAATCACCGCCCTTACCGTTGATAAAGTTACTGCTTCACGTACCGTATTGGTGGGCGACGCAGCGCATGCATTGCATCCAATTGCGGGGCAGGGAGTTAATCTTGGCTGGCGAGATGTGGAACATCTCACGACTGTTTTACAAGAAGCGCTGGAAGTTGGAGGAGATTTAGGCGGTTTTCATCATCTTAAAGAGTATGCCCGACGCCGCAAAATTGATCACAAAAGCCTTTACTTTTTTACCGATGGTCTCACGCGCTTGTATAGCATTGATAATGAATTTGTTAGCTTCTTGCGCCAAACAGGCCTTGCCGTTGTTGGAAAAATCCCACCGCTTAAAAAATTCTTTATGAAAAAAGCTATGGGAATTTAGAGAAGAGTTAATAATAAATCTTTATTGATTGTGATTAATAATTTTTTGTAGTAAATAAGTAATAAAATTGGAAAATTAAAAACTATGAAAAAGACTTTAATTTCTCTACAAATATTAGTTCTTAACTTAGGATTATCTTATGTATTTTGTAGTATAGAAGAATGTTCCCAAGCAAAAGAATGTTTAGCATATACTCGTTACTCTTCATTAGGTATCCCTGCAGATATGTCTGCAGCAGAAGAAGCCAGGATGCTTGGCGTACTAAAAGAAATACCTACCGAGCGTTTCACCCCAAAATTTAAAAAAATCGTAAAGAGACTCTCACCGGGCATGAGAGCAAATACCATAGCATGCATGATCGAGGCATTAGGTCTCTTGTCAACAGACCAAGATTTACAAATAGTTGCAGGCGCTGCACGTCGACTTTTAAAGGGAATGAGAGAAGACGATAAAGGTTTCTTGTTTAAAACCTTAGTAGCAAAGGTGCAAAAAAAGGAATTACCAGAATTTGAAGCTGCTGTGAATCGCTTCTCACTGAATATAAGAAAAAAGGATAGACGTCACATATTTTTTAGATTACGCGATGTACCAACAAAGCGTTTAACACCTGAATTTGAAGCTGCTGTGAATCGCTTCTCATTGAATATGGATGGAGAGGATAAAGGTGAGATAATTGATACATTAAATAAGGTGCCAGTAGAAAATTTTACTGCTCTTATGCAACATTTTACAGATTCAGTACTGCAAATTGTATTAAGTAGAGATACAGAAAAAGTTACTGAGTTGATAAAACGATTAGCGCCTATGCAACCTAATCAATACCAAGCAGAAATTGATAGGGCTATACGTTTACAAAAAGTTGCTAGTCGCTTCTTACAGGGTATAAACGAAGAAGACAGAGAGTATCAAAGTTCAGCTGTTGATATATTAAGGGACATTTCAGAAGTTGATTTACCGGAGTTTGAAGCAACTTTTAATCGCCTCTCAGAGGACATGAGTGGAGCAGATAAAATAGACGTGATTATAGCTTTAGATGGGACAAAACAAAAATTATCGGAATTTGAAGCCGCTGTGAATCGCCTCACACTGAACATGTCACCTCATAATAAATGTTGGATGATTAGTGGATTAAGCCAGGTATCAGAAGGCCATTTAATCTCCGATTTTGAAACAGCATTAAATCGCCTCTCCCTGAACATGGATGGAGCAGATAAATGTAACGTGATGTTCGAATTAAATAAGGTGCCGTCGCAAAATCTTATCACTCTTATGCAACATTTTACAGACCCAATATTGCAATTTGTATCGAATAATAATGCAGTCCATTGCTTGATAAAGCGATTAGCCCACCTACATCCTAATCAATACCAAGCAGAAATCACTCGATACCAAGCAGAGAAGGCGCTGGAATATCCAGCTACAAAAAGGCGTAGAATACTCTAACTAATTACAGAGAGAGTATGCAGTGCGTCTGAGTGGTAGTTGCAAAGTTTTTAAGCTATGAAATCCTTCATGAAAAAAGCTATAGGCATCTGAAGCGTTTTTTTTAATCTGTTTACTTGAAAATTGAGACTGAAAATTTCTAAATACGCGAAGTTCTTATACTTAATTTTTTTTATCAAAAAAGTTTTACAATTACTAAAATCTTCTTGTAGGATTATCATTAAGACACCTTTTGGAGATTTCTTTAGTTATGACATCAAAAATTCTTATAAGTCTATTGCTTGCTTCTATAAGCGACGGTTTTGCCGGCCTTTCGACTTTAGCGCAGCGTGCTGAAATGATAGAAAAAGCTTTTAAGAATTCGGAATCAGATGCTCTAAAGGAAATCAACGAAAAGCAGCAAAAAAAAGATGACAAGCTGCCTGAAATTGAAACAGATGATCAAAGTTATGTGGTTGTTTTGAAAAAGCAGTCAGATGGAGCTTACAAGCGCGAAGCGCACGCAAAGAAAGATAAAATTGGTCAAGCAGTTGAACCGGTTTTAGCTCCTGTCATGACGTCAGCAGAAGAAAAATTGGCGGGGGGTAATGGCCCGGTAGATTTTGATTTCCAAGCGGGGGATAAAAAATTATATGCGGTTATTGAAAGGCATGGAGATTGTTTAGTTTTTAACATTTGCCCAACGAAAGACGAAGTGGAAGGCTTTTTGAAAGCGCAAGGAAAAGCAGACACTGCCGTAAAGCCAACCCCAGCTCCAGAACCTAAAAAAGAAGAAAAAAAGGAAGAGACAAAACCAGCTGAAGCTAAAGAAGAGCCTAAAAAAGAAGAAACTAAGGTTGAGCATAAAGAAGAAAAGCCAGCAGCGAGTATAGTCAATGCTCTTGCTTCAGCGTCGATGTCTTCTTCTGCAGAAAAAACACCAGAAGCTCCTGCAGTAGGCAGCGATGCTAAAGAGACGCCAGCAGCTGAAGCTAAAGCACCTGAAAAAGCTATAGAAGCAGCAGTTCCAGAGAGTAGCACGATTGATACTAAAATACCAAAACCTATAGAAGCTCCAGCTGAAGGATCAGTAGCTGCAGCAGCCTAATAAAATTTGCTTGTCATCCCGAGCCTGCGAAAGCAGGCGCCAAGAGCCATCTCTACTAAGCAGCCCAGCTTGCGGATGGGGGCATCGACATCAAAATCGCATCGGTATTCCCTCCGGTTTTTAATCCAAAATGTGTGCCCCGATCATAAATTAAATTGAATTCTACATAGCGACTACGCTTATGCTGAAGCTTTTGCGTTTCCACATCTCCCCACGTCATTTCCATTCTTCGCCGGACAATTTTTGGATAAACCTTAAGAAAAGTTTCTCCCACACTTTTATTGAAAGCCTTATCCGCTTCAAAATCGCCTGTATTGACATAATCATAGAAAATGCCCCCAATACCGCGCATTTCTTTACGATGCTTCAAATAAAAATACTCATCGCACCATTGCTTAAATCGATCATAATACCCTGCATCATGGCTATCACAGCACTCTTTAAATGCTTGATGAAACGCTGCTGTATCTTCTTCAAGCGGCATGCTCGGCGTTAAATCTGCTCCTCCACCAAACCATGATTTTGTGGTGACAATGTGGCGCGTATTCATGTGTACAATAGGAACATAAGGATTCCGTGGATGAATCACCAGCGATATTCCACTTGCCCAAAAGCGCGGATCTTCTTCAGCACCGGGAATTTCTTTCGCAAATTCTTTAGAAAATTCGCCCCATACGCATGAAACATTCACGCCGGCCTTTTCAAACACACGACCGTTTTGCAAAACCCGCATTTGCCCGCCACCCGATTGGCTATAGTCCCAACTGCGTTTTTCAAACGTCTCGGGTTGCCATTGATCATACAGTGGTAGTGCTAACGATTCTTGTTCAATCGTTTCTAAAGCATGGCAAATTTGATTTTGTAAATCTGAATACCACGCGTGCAATTCATCAGCATAAAAGGGAGGGATGCTCACATCGAACCTGGCGTAAACTTTCTGCAAGCACCATAGCACCCGTAATAACTTGGTTCAAGCAGTTCAACCCTTCTAAATAGACGACGTCCCGTTGAAGAACGGTATTCAGTGGGTAATATCGCTATTGCAAAGCTGATTCCGCAACATTTTTTTTGGGGAGAGACGCAAACGCCGACGTATTAATTTACTTCATTCTTTTTGGCAGGCTTTTCTGCTTCTGATTTATCAGAATCTTCATCTTGCTGATCAGGATATTTGTCTTTGGTTACTTCATCGACAATTCCTTCAGCAACCATTTCAGCATTCTCTAACGCCATTTCTTGCCCAACTGCCGCCATGTCTGTTGAAAATCCCGCAGCGCATGCGCTCAATAAAAAGATCCCTAAAAATAATTTACACATAAAAGCTTTCTCTTAAATAAAATATTCTGTATCGTGCTGTTATCTAGTTTGGCGTAAACTTTCTGCAAGCACCATAGCACCGGCAATAGCCATATTCAAAGAGCGTCTGTCAGGCAACATGGGAATTCGTACGCGATGCGGAATTTCCGCAAACACTTCATCCGGTACGCCCGAACTTTCCTTACCCAACATCAAAATATCATCAGGTTTAAACTTCAAATCCCAAAAAATTGTATCGGCTTTAGTATCAATCAAAACAATACGCTTAGAATCATTCAATGTTTTGTATGCATCCCAACTCTCAATACGCTTAACATTAGCTAACTCTACGTAATCCATGCCCGCACGTTTCAAATGCTTATCGCTCCACACAAAACCCGTAGGTTCAATAATATCAATCGGCACACCTACACACGCGCCAAGCCTGATCAGCGTGCCGACGTTTTGTGGAATCTCAGGTTGATAAAGGGCTAAGCGCATGTGATTTAATTATTCTTCTATTCGTTCGCCTAAGCTAACAACATGTTTGCCAAAAGTGAAGAAGATTTTAGTGCTAGCTGAGAGTTCCTGCTTTATCACAATTATTGAAGGGATATTTTATAATGAATCAGATATAAGGCGTCCCGCTACTTGATAGCGGGACCCAGTTAACTACTAAACCTTAACCAGCTAACGACTGGAAAAATTTCTTAAGCTTTGCAAAGAATCCTGGTTTTTCTTCTGTCGCCGCAGATTGCACTCCTTCTGGCTGCCACGCATACGCCATCACGTTCGTGCCAATCTTTGGATGCACTTCTGGAAACGCCAGCTTATCCACCCAGTACGCAAACCTGTTTTTATTATCGTAAAACAACGGAATTTGGTAATACATGCACATAATATAACGATCTAGAGCGTGTACTCTCGGTGCAAGCTCTTCAGGTGTTTTTGCTTCGGTAACATTTAAAGCTAACTGCTCAGCAATAGGATCCTTCAAGCCGTTATAATTGCTGCTTCCAGAAACCTCTGCAGATTTTTGTGAAAAGTAAAGCATTTGCTCATTCCCAGCGCTTGTGCCGTTTGCCCAGGTGTGGATGATCATATCAAAATCTCTATCCGTTACACGGTTTTCATACTGAGCGTTATCCATCACACGCACGATTAGCTCAACACCAAGCTTGCGCAAACTTTCTTTGAATGCCAATACAATCTTTTCAAGCTTCAAATCTTTATACATAATTTCGATTTTGAGCTTTTCGCCAGCTTTGTTTACGCGCATACCATCCTTAATAATCCAACCTGCGCTATCTAATAATTTTCCTGCTTGATCTAGGTTTTCACGTTGATCTCCATCGCCTTTTGTGCGAGCAGGCATAAATCCTGTTTTAACCATTGGCTCATACAGCTCAGCGGGAACCTTGTCTTTAAATGCTTCAAGTATATTAAGTTCTTCACTTTCAGCAGCACCCTTATGCGCAAGGCTGGTGTTGGCAAACAAACTATCTACAGGACACATCGATCCTGAGAAAATCATCTTGTTTAACGTATCAAAATCAAATGCTAAAGCAAGAGCCTTACGAACCTGCCAATCAGCAAAAATAGGCTTTTTCAAATTGAGCAAGATCGTACGCACAGCCACAGGGCGCTCGTGCGATAAGTCTACTTTCTTTACGCGTCCTTCCTTAATTGCTGGAAAATCATATCCTGTTTCCCAGTTTGACGGATTCGTTTCAAAGAACACATCGAACTCACCCGCCGTAAATGCCTGGAATTGTGCCTGCGTTGTTTTGTAGTAATCAATACGAATTTTGTCAAAGTTGTTCATACCTTTTGTTAGATTCAGGTTTTCTGCCCAGTAATTTGGAACTTTCTCGTAAGTAATACTGTGACCTAAATCTACCTCGCCAATTTTGTAGGGACCTGAACAAGGACATTCCTGAAAATTAACAGATGCAAGTTCTTTTCCTTCTAGTGCATGCTTTGGCAAAGGACGCAATAAAGATAAATTAAACGGAAGCTCGGAATTATATCTTCCATCTTCTTCTTTCTTAAGCGTTAACCGTATTGTTAGCGTATCAATAATCTCAATTTTTTCGATTTTACTATAGTAGTGTTTATACGCAGGATTTCCTTGGTCACGCAGATATTCATACGTAAACTTTACATCTTCTGCAGTAATTGGGGTGCCATCATGAAATTTTGCGTGAGGGTTAAGATAATAAGTGATTTGCGAATTATCTGCGGCCACATCTACATACTCAGCAACTAGCCCATAAAGCGTAAATGGTTCTTCGCTATTGCGCATCATCAGAGGATCAAGGCATAACATCAAGCCAGCTTCAGCTTTTGTACCCTTAATTGCATGCGGGTTTGATGTATCAAACGTACCAATTGTTCCTAATCGTAACGTTCCACCTTTTGGTGCGTTGGGATTTACATAGGGAAAATAACTAAAGTCCTTTGAGTATAAAGGGGCACCAAATCGTGCCATTGCATGGTTTTTTTCTGCCGCTAAAGAAAAACAAAAAGCGGCAAGGGCAATGAAAGATAAACGTAACATAGGGATTTCTTGTTAAGACAATGCCCAAGTTATAGCCATTTGGCATAATAATGTCATTAGGCTATCGAAAGAAATTTTTTATTTTAGAAGGCGCTCCTCAACGAGATTTTTATGTTCTGCTTGCCTATTCGTTAATTTATTAAAATGTTTGTTGGTGGCAAGAACTTTATGAACACTCATTTTGGCAAATTCTGCATTCTACGTTTTCAGAAATTCCATTCTTTTATTGAAATTTTTTATTGAACCGGCTATTAAAATGTATCGTTTTTTATTAAGTAAATACATGAAAATTGGTGTTCCAAAAGAAATAAAGAATCACGAGTATCGCGTGGGTTTAACAACGCTATCTGTTAAAGAATTAGTTAATGCAGGTCACGAAGTATTCGTGGAAACAAATGCAGGTAATGGCATTGGCTTAACGGATGATGACTATAAAGCGGCTGGCGCAAAAATTCTTTCCAACGCTAAGGAAGTCTTTGATAAAGCCGATATGATTGTAAAGGTTAAAGAACCTCAACCTAGCGAATATGGACTTTTACGCGAAAACCAAATTTTGTTTACTTATCTCCATTTGGCTCCAGATCCAGAGCAAGCAAAAGGTCTTGTGAATTCTAAATGCGTAGCCATTGCTTATGAGACAGTGACTGATGAACGCGGTGGTTTACCACTTCTAGCGCCAATGAGCGAAGTTGCTGGCCGTATGTCGGTGCAAGTTGGTGCGTGGATGCTTGAAAAAAGCCAAGGCGGCAAAGGTATGCTTCTTGGAAGCGTTCCAGGTGTTGTGCCAGCAAAAGTTGTCGTGCTTGGTGGTGGTGTTGTTGGTGCAAACGCTGCACGTATGGCAACAGCGCTTGGTGCTGATGTTACCATCGTTGATCGTAACCTAAAGCGTCTCAACGAATTAGACTGGATGTTCATGGGTCGCTTAAAAACAGCATTCTCAACGCAGGCAACCGTTGAAAGTCTTGTCGCAAAAGCTGACCTTGTCATCGGTGCAGTTCTTGTAGTGGGTGCAGCAGCTCCACGTCTTGTAACACGTAGCATGTTAAAAACCATGACACCAGGCAGTGTTCTTGTTGACGTTGCAATTGACCAAGGTGGATGTTTTGAAACCAGCCGTGCCACAACGCACGCCGATCCATACTACGAAGTTGATGGTATTCTTCACTATTGCGTGGCAAACATGCCAGGTGCGGTTGCTCGTACATCAACATTTGCCTTAAACAACGCAACACTACCATTTACGATGGCTTTAGCAAATAAGGGCTACAAGCAATCTCTTCTAAGTGACAAGCACTTATTAAATGGTTTGAATGTGTTCAAGGGTCACGTTACCCATAAAGTTGTAGCGGAAAGCTTGAGTCTAAGCTACATCGCACCTGAGGAAGCTCTTTCGGGAGAAAAACTTGCTGCAGCTTAAGGCGGGCGACACACTTATTTTAGCGACGCACAATACGGGAAAGTTAGAAGAAATACAAACTCTACTTTCCCCGTATGGCTTACATATCAACTGTTCGGGAAATCTAAACATAAAGGAACCAGAAGAAACCGAAGATACTTTTGAAGGTAACGCTCTTTTAAAAGCCCGTTATACAGCTGAAAAGACAGGACATGTTTCCCTAGCTGATGATTCAGGTCTTGTCGTACCTGCACTTGGTGGCATGCCAGGTATTTATTCCGCCAGATGGGCAGGGCCAGATCGTAATTTTGCCGCTGCTCGTGAAAAAGTTCATGCTTTACTTGATGATAAACCTCGAGATGCATACTTTGTCTGCGTACTAGCGGTTGCTTGGCCTGATGGTTCCTCAAAAATTTTCAAAGCTGAAAGTCATGGCACGCTTATATGGCCTGCGCGCGGTGAAAATGGGTTTGGCTATGACTCCATGTTTATCCCCTTGAATGATACACGCACCTATGGCGAAATGACTAAGGTTGAAAAAGCGCAAACATCCCACCGCGTCAAAGCATTTAAGATGTTTGAGCAAGAACTATTAGGACGAATATGACCTCTCTCTCATCGAAAAACGACGTCTCGTTGAAGAACGGGAACGGGGCTCAGAGAAAAGTTTCATCATCTCTGATAAAGAGCATAGCCACACGTCCGTTGAGAAATTATAGACCCCCCGTTGAAAAACGGGGTCCAGTGAATAGCATCGATAGCATAACGATGAATTGTTATGTCACTGACACTTCTTTGTTCACCATTCCCGTTATCCTGAGTCTTCGAAGAAGGCGTGAGGATCCAGTCCAGTGAGTAGAACTATGAAAAAATTCCTCATCCTATTTTCTATCTGCTATGCCTGCCTGCAGCTTGGCTACACTCTTTTTGACATTTCCACGCGCAGTATTGATTCCGTTGCTCATCCAGATTTTGGTGCACCAGAAAAACTCTACCACGACGGCGTTTATTTAGTATCCTACGCAGATGGTCATGAAGTTTTTTTCCAAAACCAAAATGCCTTGGCGCAATCCGCCTTAAACCGCGGCATTGATTTTATTTTTAATTACCGTCGTTCACACATTGATAAAGCCTTTTACCAAAAGCATAAAGCCATTCTTGATCAAAAATCTGGAGCAGGGTTTTGGTTGTGGAAGCCCTATTTCATTTTAAAAGCGCTGGAAAATACGTCCGAAGGCAGCATCATCGTGTATGCGGATTCTGGCGCGATTTTTACGGGCTCCCTCGCACCGATTTTGAAATATTTGCATGACTACGACGCCGTATTTTACAGGTACACTGAAGAAATATACAGCATCTTAAATAAAACAATTGATCCCCAAGTAGCAGCCGAACTTCATGTCTCAATGCATCCTGATTTTTCAAAAATGCGAGAACTATGGGCTGGGCTAATGATATTTCGTAATTGTAAAGTCACGCGTGATTTTGTAAAAACTTGGTTAGATCTCTGCCTTAACCCCAATTATATAAAAGGCTATGGAAAAGGCATGCATCACCACGATCAAAGCCTGCTAAACGTAACCTTTTTAAAGCATCCCAACCGGATAATTGCGTTGCCTGAGAATGATTTCCAACCTATTATTAAATGGCAACATCGCCACCCACAAGAAGCACGCTATAGTCTCATGCCGTACCAGCAATCCTCCATGTCCTATATCGAGCACAAAGCCTGGCGCTTCCCGCCGCTTAAATGGTTACGTTTCGTATTATTCCGCCAATAAATACGCTTCTTATAGTTTTCCCGGCGTAGGTCGGGATCCAGCCAACTGCCATCGATATAAAAAACTTGCTTTTAAAAATTGAATCTCTATATAAAAAGCAAATAAGAAGCAAAATTTTTTGAAGGGTGCGACATGAAAAAATTAAAACACATCATTTTAATAGCAGCATCTCTATGGGCGAGCGCAGAAGCTATAGATGAGGCAGTAGTCATAACCCCAGACGAGGCAATGGCTCATAATTTTGGCCCCAATCACGAATATCGCTTTATGAATTTTCTTAATCTGGCAGTAGAGCAGTTTTCAAAGAGACCATCTTTAACGCACCCAGAAATGGCAGCGATGCACAATAAGGTAATGTCAATTTTGGACTGGAACCTTCGTCATCCTTTGATTGGTGCTAACGGCCCAGCATACAATCTAGACTTGGTGAAAATAACCTTAGATCATGAGATGTTCCAGCCTTTGCATCAAGGCGCTTTAACAGCTTTAACAAACCAATTAGTATTAGAGGGACTAGATAAAGATAATGTTGCTCATCATGAGTATCCACAAATGGATGCCCTTTATCTAGCAGCAGATCAGCTTTCAAAGCGATCACCCACGACGAACCCGGAAATGCAGCCGTTAATGAATAAGGTTGTTGCGATTTTGGATTATAGTCTTTGCAATCCTTCAACTACTTATGGAAATGGAAGACCAATATACAATGAGGATTTTTTAGAAATAATATTTTCCTATAATGTTTTTGAATCATTGCATCCAAAAGCTTTCACAGCTTTATCGAATTTATTAGTGCTGGAAAGCTTTGCCTGGAGTTTCCTGCATCAGGAGTATGAGCATAGAAAAGCTCTTAAGCTCGCGGTAATGCTATTACCATCAGCCCACCCAGAAATGCCACTTCTAAGTGCTGTTACGGAAATTTTAAAATGTAATATTAATAATCAAGTGGAAAACGATATGAATATTCGCCATGATCCTGTGTTACTAGAAATAACTCTAGCTCATGACATGTTTAGCGATTTGCATGAAAGTGCTCTAGCAGCCCTAACTAGCCAACTTACTCTTTCTAATTAAAAAAAATCAAAACCCAATGTCTTAATCAGGCATTGGGTTTTTCTTTTCAAACAAATCATTTTATAGTTTTCCCGGTATGCTTTTTATAGTCTTCCCGGCGTAGGCCGGGATCCAGCCAAATGCCATTAATACCATATATATTCTAAAAAAATCATCATATTGATTCTCTTTATTGATTTTTTTCTGTAATATACCTTCAATCAAAAAATAATATCTTATATGAAAAAAGTTGTCGTTTTATTAGGTGGTCCAGGTAAAGAACGTGAAGTTTCTCTAAACTCTGGCAAAGCAACGTTAAGTGCTCTGGAAGAGCTTGGGTTTAAACCTATAACAATCGATTTGCCAAGTAATCTTGATGAGCTCATTGCTCAGTTAAAAACCCATAAGCCTGATGTCGTCTTCAATTGCTTGCACGGTCCCGTTGGCGAAGACGGCACTGTCCAACAAATCTTGAACGATTTAAATATTCCCTACACACACTCTGGCGTTAAAGCTTCAGAACTGGCTATGGATAAATGGGACTCTTACCAACTATTTAAGCAACACAATATCCCAACTCCAGAAACGCATCGTATTAATCTTGCCGCTCAAACGACGTGCCCACTTGATTTTCCCTGCATTATTAAACCCATCAATGAAGGCTCAAGTGTTGGTATTCAATTGCTTACGTCAAATGAAGATTGGGATAACCTGAAAAAGAACTGGACCTATGGCAATGACTGTATTGTCCAAGAATACCTCAAAGCTCGTGAAATTCACGTAGCTGTTCTTGATGGCGTATCTCTAGGTACCATTGAAATTCGCCCCAATGAAAAATTTTCTATTTTTAGCTATCAAGCAAAGTATGTGCCAGGAGAAGCCTGCTTTACGTGCCCAGCGCCCATTGAAAAAGAATTTGAACAACTTGCCAAAGACACTGCCCTTAAAGCATACCAAGCATTGGGTTGCAGAGGTCTTTCACGAGTGGACATGATGTTTGATGGTCAAAAATTCTCTGTGCTTGAACTCAACACCCAACCAGGTTTCACCGCAACATCCCTCGCGCCGCAAATTGCTAAAAACCAAGGCATATCTTTTACTCAGCTTGTTGGAAAAATGGTGGAAAGTGCCCGATGCGATTAAACCAAGCTGTAAAAGAACAATTGTTGTCTGTGAAGCGCTTGTATAAAGAGCCACAAAAGCCGACAGTAAGGCGTAAAGTTAATAAAAAGAAAAACGCACGGACATTGCGCGTTTATGCGGATTATAGCAAGGCTTTTATTGGGGTTGCAGCCATCATTGCAGTGGCAATTTTATGGCTGTTAGGGTACCCCGAGCGCCTGTACACAGAAAGCCTCCATAAGCTTGATAAAGCTGTAACGTCACTGGGATTTAAAGTTGACGAAGTCATCGTGCAGGGCCGTAGCAACACGCATCACCAAGATCTAATGAAAATTCTGCAAATAAAGCGCGGGGATTCTATCTTCGCGATTGATCCTCAGCAGGTGCGATTTCGCCTAGAAAAGCTTGAATGGATCCGTCATGCAACGGTGATTCGTAGACTCCCTGACATTATTCAAATCAAAATTGAAGAACGTCAGCCTATTGCTATTTGGCAGCATCAGGGTCAGTTCAATCTTGTCGATATCGATGGTACGGCTATTATCACCAAAAATTATAAACATTATGGTGTTCTGCCTTTGGTAATAGGCGAGGGTGCCCCGCAAAAATCTCCAGAAATATTAAAAACATTGGCCAGCTATCCAATGGTGCAAAAAAACCTGCAAGCATTATCCAGAGTGCGTGAAAGAAGATGGAATCTTCACCTAGTAGGAGGAATTTTAGTGAAGCTTTCGGACAATGCAATAAACCAAGGGCTAAGTGTCTTAGAAAAACTTTTGTTAGAGCATAGGCTATCGGTAGGGCACGTCCTAGAAGTAGATCTGCGTTCTCCAGAGCGTTATTTCTTAAAAGTAACGCCGGAAACAATCAAAACAATTAACGCCAATCGCAAGGGCAAGCCCGCCTAGGCGTCATCCCCGTGGATGGCTAATAGAGACGTCCCGGCGAAAGCCGGGATCCAGTCAATTCAAACAAGGCGCTGTAATAAGCGCCATTGTTCAACAATCTTATCTTATTTTTGTCCGCGAGCTTTGTTCATAAGTCCTTGCGCATTTTGGCTTAGAGAACTCATACCACCTTTTGCGTAATTACTAAAAGATCCCATTCCTCTTTTAGCAGATTCCATAGCAGAGCCCATCATTGAAGAACTACCTGCGTTGTTCTGATGAGGAGTACTTGCTTTTGCTCTGCTTTTTCCCCCCATCATTCCTTTAAAAGAATTCATTGAAGGCATCGATGGCATTTTCGCGCTGCCCATTGCAGATTTTGCTTTATTCGCATACTGCGAGAATTGATCCATCGCATTGCCGCTTGTGCTTACAAGTGCTGCAAAAATTAGTGTCAATAAAACTTTTTTCATAAAAAATACCTAACTGTTTTTGTAGATATACTTTAACGAAAAAATATTAAAAATCTCTTAATGGTGGCCCTATGCAGCGTTTGCTAAAGGATGTTCTTCATTCAATAAAGGCCGTACATAGGGTGTATCCAGTAATCGTAATAGTGCCATCCACTCTAATTTCAAATGCTTACCACGCTTTGCGAGCGCTTGTGCGTAGGCTCTTTCACATACGTTTTTAGGTATAGTACAAATAGGCAGTCCTTGTGCAAGTGTTTTAACTTGAATTTCAGCAGCCTTTTCAAGCATATACATTAACATAAATGCTTCAGGAATACTTGCCCCTGCTGTTAAAGTGCCGTGATTTTTCATCAACATCACTTTTTTGTCCCCTAAATCATGAGCAATCGTGACCTTCTCATCCTCATCCAGGGCAATACCCTCATAATCGTGATAGGCAATTTCATCATAAAGATGTAAAGCATGCTGCGATAAAGGAAGTAGACCATCTTTTGTTGAGCTAACAGCGACACCATTTGCTGTATGTAAATGAAGCGTACAAAGTACATCTGGACGCACATCGTGTATGGTGCCATGTACGACGGCACTTGTAGGATTAGCTTCGTATTCCGTCTCGCTTATTACTTCCCCATTAAAATTAACTTTAATAAGGTTAGTTGGTGTGATTTCATGAAAGTGGAGTCCAAAAGGATTAATTAAAAAACAGCCTTCTTCTCCTGGAACTCTAGCGGTAAAATGCGTGTATATTAAATCTGTCCATCCAAACTTTCCCGCAAGATGATAAGCAGCTGTTAATTCAAGGCGTGTATTCCATTCAATTTCTGATATATTTTGGCGCATAACGTTAAGGTTTTTGTTCTCTATATCTTCACCTTAGAAAACAAAAGGTTAAGAATTTATTAAAATTTTATTTAAAAGTAAGGTAACCATTTTAAATAACATTTCTCTTATGTCTTAGCAATCTATTTGTTTTAATGCAGACATTTTGATATAGTCCAAAAATTATAATTATTAATAATTTCCAATATGCGCTTTTTAAACATGAAATATATTCTTGCAAGCTTACTCATCGTAGCAATAGTTTCTACTCCCCTTTCAGCACGTAAACGTACAAAAACAGAAACCACGGGCGACGTTCTGCAAATTACTATTCCCGTCGCAGCCTTAATCACCGCTTTCAGTAAAGATGATACCGAAGGAATGAAACAGCTTGCCTACAGCGTTGCTGCGTCCACTGCTGCTACCTGGGCTCTAAAATTTGCTGTTCATAAAAAAAGACCAAGAGGCGGCAAATACGCCTTTCCTTCGGCCCATACAAGTCTTGCCTTCACTGGTTCAACATTCCTTGGTATGAGATATGGTTACGCGTATGGTGTTCCATCTGCAGCAGCTGCTTCTTATGTTGGTTATTCTCGTGTCCAGGTGCGACGCCACGATTGGACAGATGTCATCGGTGGCGCACTTGTCGGTGGTATTTCAAGCTATATTTTTACAACGTCTTACCAGGACATGAAAAAATCAGAGAAAAAAAAGAAGTGTTAGATACGGATTTAAAGAAAAACTAATTCTTACGTTCTTTTAATTCTTTCTTTTGCCATCTCTACGAGGTCCGATAGGATCAAATGTGGGCATTTTATGCCTGTAGGACGCATGATGCCTCACTACTTGATAGCGTGACCTAGAGGATATTACTAAAATATCTTGCTTAATGCCCTGAAATAGGTGTAAATGACCTAATTGGGATAATATTGGATTCTCATGAGTATTTTTTCTTCCTTAAATAGGCAACAAAAAGAGGCAGTTGGGCTTCTGCAAGTTGGCACTTTCCTCGAGTATTTTGATCTTATGCTCTACGTCCATATGGCAGTGTTACTTAACGAACTCTTTTTTCCTAAGACAGATCCCCATACAGCTTCTTTATTAATGGCTTTTGCTTTCTGCTCCACCTATGTCTTGAGACCTTTTGGGGCATTACTTTTTGGTTATATTGGCGACCATATTGGCAGAAAACCTACTGTTATTCTTACTACCATGATGATGGCTTTAAGTTGTATTATCATGGCTACCTTGCCCACGTATTCTCAAATAGGAATAGCAGCAGCTTGGCTAGTAACTGGGTGTCGTATTGCTCAAGGCCTTTCTTCCATGGGAGAGATTATTGGTGCTGAAGTGTACACTACAGAAATTGTAAAGCCTCCGGCTCAATATCCTATGGTTTCTTGTGTTGCCGTTGCTTCACAATTTGGTGCAGCGTTTGCTTTAGGTGTTGCGTCCTTAGTTACTCATTTTGGTTTTAATTGGCGTAATGCGTTTTGGATAGGCGCTGCCATTGCTGTTGTAGGGTCTGTTGCTAGAACACGCCTCCGAGAAACACCTGAATTTCTTAAAAAAAGACAAAAAATACAAGAAATGGTCGAAATACAATCCAAAGGGAGTTCTAATAAGATAATAGGAGCGATTAAAACTCAAAAACTTATTAATCATGAGAAAATGGATAGAAAAACATTTTGGGCATATATTGCTGCTACGCCTGGGTGGCCGCTATCGTTTTATTTAACCTACATGTATTTTAATCAGACGTTAAAAGTAGACTACGGGTATACGTCAGAGGATGTTATTTTTCATAATTTCTTACTATCAATTGTTTCACTTATTGTTATTATTACCATTGCTATTCTTAGCTATAGAATTAACCCTTTAAAGATAGTGAATTTAAAAGGCAGAGCTAGTTTGGTTGTTATGTTATTACTTCCTCTATGCATCATGAATTCGAATAGCTATATCCATATTTTTTTATTACAAGCTGTTTTAATTGTTACAGCAATGTCATTAGTTCCCGGGTATTCGCTTTTCTTAAAATATATCCCCATCTTAAAACGCTTTACTACAGCTAGCTTCGTATATGCTTCAAGTAGGGCTCTTACGTATGTTATTACATCATTTAGTTTGGTATTCTTGACAGATTGCTTAGGCTACTATGGCTTATGGATTATCATGATTCCGGTGAATATAGGTTTTCTTTGGGGAGTTCGTCACTTCGAAAAATTAGAGGGGCAAGCATAATTTTAAGTTCGTTGTCTTGATGCTGCTTAGGCGGGCGTGGAAATTCAGTGAATATTATTTGTATAAGTCCTAACCCCTCATTTTCTGCTTGTTTTTTAAGCACTTTTGGCTTAGTTTAGTTTCATGCTTGCTTCAAAAATTACCGTTGGCCCTGTTTGCCTTGATATGAATGTCTTCCTAGCGCCCATGACCGGCGTTAGTGATCGAGCCTTCAGAAGTCTCGTCAAAAAAATGGGGGCAGGGCTTGTCATTTCTGAAATGATCGCAAGTCAAGCCATGATTCGCCTTACGCGTGCCAGTATGCGTATGATTCAATCGCACGGGGAAGAACCTATGGTTGTGCAGCTTGCCGGTTGCGAACCAGATGTCATGGCTGAAGCTGCCAAACTCAACGAAGATCTAGGTGCTAAAATCATTGATATCAACATGGGGTGTCCTGTTAAAAAAGTGGTCAATGGTCACGCAGGTTCAGCACTTATGCGCGACGAAGCCTTAGCTGCTAAAATTATTGAAGCAACCGTTAAGGCTGTAAAAGTGCCCGTCACTCTTAAAATGCGTACTGGATGGGACGATAAAAGCCGTAATGCGCCTAAGCTTGCAAAAATTGCTGAAGATTTAGGCGTGCAAATGATTACCGTGCATGGTCGCACACGCTGTCAGCTCTATAACGGTCGTTCTGATTGGAAATTTATCCGCTCCGTAAAAGAAGCCGTAAAAGTCCCTGTTATTGGAAACGGCGATGTGGTAACGGTCGAAGATGCTAAAAATCTTCTCGAGCAAAGTGGTGCCGATGGTGTCATGATTGGCCGTGGTGCGTATGGCCGCCCATGGTTTATACAGCAAGCGTATGATTACATATCTGGCAAAACCGTATGCAGCGATCCTTCTATTGAAGAACAACTCGCCATTGTCTTGGAGCATTTTGAAGATATTTTACAACTTTATGGCGTAGAGGGTGGAGTTAAGATTGCTCGCAAGCATTTAGGGTGGTACAGTAAGGGACTTAAAGACTCTGCCGATTATCGAGTGCACGTCAATCAAACGGAATGCCCGGTAAAAATGCGCAGCCTTGTTCAAGATTTTTATAAACAACAAATAGAAACCGTGTAAATTATGACTGGAATTGCAACAATTATTGAGCAGATGGTGAAAGAATATTTTGTAACGCAAGGGGATCACATCACGGATTCAAGTCTATACAATATAGTTTTGCACGAAGTTGAGCGTCCTTTATTAAAGCAAACACTACATGCCGTAAAAGGCAACAAAGCCAAAGCTGCACGTGTTTTGGGAATCAATCGCAATACATTGCATAAAAAACTTAGTGAATATGGCCTGTAATGCTGCGTATTTGCGCAGGTCAGTTTAAAGGCAAATCTCTACAGCTACCGCCATCAGATATTTCCAGGCCTTCTTCCAACAAATTACGTCAGGCTATTTTCAACATCTTAAATAATCTTATTTCTTTTGAAAATCTTGTCGTGCTCGATGGCTTTGCAGGATCAGGCGCATTAGGGCTTGAAGCTTTATCACGTGGCGCTTCTAAAGTTATTTTTTGTGAAAAAAATCCCAAAGCTCAGCGCATACTAAAGCAAAATATTTTAAGCTTAAAAACGCTCACCGAAAGGCAGGTAGAACTTGTTGCTGATCTCTTTAATCTAAACGTTTCACAACGCTTTAATCTAATTTTTCTTGACCCTCCCTATGACCAAGATTTGGAAGAAGAAGCTCTCCGATATCTGCTTGATAAAGATCTTGTAGCATCCGATGCTATTATTGTGATTGAACAACGTAAAGGAGCAAAAGCCATTGAAATCAATGGTTGTACAGCTCAACCTCCACGTATGTATGGCAATTGCCAAATTACACTCTTAAATCATTATCAAAAAATCTAAGCTATATAGTGTTCTAACTTTTTTAGGCGAGCTGCTCGGTCCCCAGTAATTTCTATTACCTCCGGACGATTATACCCAGGAAATATATCGCAGATTTCATCCCTATATAGTTTTTTAAACCATGCATCAACAGCTTTTCGATAAGGCAAATTTTCTTCAGCATATTCAATAGGATTTTCTCTACTAATTGGCAAAAACACAATAAGATCTAAAGTGTCCAGGGCTTCTTTTATATCAGAAAGTCTTTCAAGCACTTCACTGTCATGAATAGTAAGCTGTTCTCGACTCAGTTCTTGCAGGATATAGGCCAAAAAATCAACAGGACATCGATCAAAAATAATATTTTTCTCATGAGCACATGTATGTAATTCGTCAATGCTATAATCTAATTGTTCTAGAAAGCTATCCAGATTAGCTTTTGGTGCCCAATCTCCGGACTTCTCATCTTGTAATTTGTAGTAGGGCTCAATTTCGTATTTATAATCAGGGTACTTCTTAATAAAATCTTCAATAAGAGTCGATTTACCTATAAGATGTGTACCAGAAACAGCAATGCGCATAAGCTCTCCTTGCATGTTAAATTGGAGGTCAACCTAAGTAAAAGTAAGCCCCGTTAACTCACCATTGTCAGGCTGCTCTTCTCCGCTCTAGGAGTGAGATCTAGTTCCATTTTTGGGACTTCAGGCTGAATTTTATTCAACGACCATTGATGCGTCGTCTTATCAAATTTAAATTCTTCAGCGGCACCGTCTTGCTCAAATACATTAATTTCTTCAAGGAGTCGCCCCTGATTGAAGATAACCTTCTCATCATAGCCAATTTTAATGCCGTAATTGCGGAAAGCAATGGTGAATCGCCCGTTTTCCAACAGAGAAGGGATCGCCTTTGCTACGTCATCAAGTGTACATATGTCGTATTTGCCAAGTTTTTCTACGCAAATAAGTGCTTGATTTGATCCTGGGAACATTGGTAACTTTTCAATAAAACTGCTGCCCAATCGCGCATTGGTAATTAGCACGCGATTCTTACCTTTTAAGCCAGACCTGCGCACCATCACATCATCTGCTTCAAAAAACGTTGCGCCTCCAAAAACAATCATGCGACTTACTTGGCGTTCATTCATGTTATAAGGCGTAAGCGTTAACTTTAATTTTTCACCGTAGCGAACAACAAGCAATTCAACTTTTTTGCCTGCTTCTCCAAGCTCGTTAACAATTTTATCCATTTTATAAAGATTTGGGCCAATTTCTTTCCCATCAATTTCCAAAATACAGTCACCTACTTCCAGCACACCCTCAGCTGGGGTGTCCGGCAAAATACTATGTACTTTTAGAACGCGACGGAATGAGTCTGGATATTTTTTTGCGTAATCATTCGCCAGTTCTTCTGAAAAACTATAGTATTTAATCAAATCATCCAGAGCAGCATAATGAAGAATAGCGCCCAGCCCAAATTTCTTAGGTTCTTTTCCAGCTTTTAGTACTTTTAAAATATCGATGCCATAAGTAATGGGAAGGGCAAAGGCACTAGTTGAAAGATTTGATGCAAAAATAATACCGATCACTTTTTCAGAAGTAACGTCATACACCAGCGAACCGCTTCCACCACCTTGCATGTTAAGGCTAATTCGCATCGCATGCTGCGGTAAATGACCTTCTATTTCATTTGTGTTAGCTACAACACCTGTTTGTGTTGAAAAATGGCGGTTCTCATTTTTCCCAATAATCAGCACATTAGTGCCTATGTGCACGGGACTATCTGATAAAGGCATATCATTTTTTAATTCAATGTTTTGTAAATCGCCTTGGAAAACAGCAATATCCGCTGCAGGATCACTGTAAATCAACTTTAAAATAATCTCTTTACCAGTTGAAAGTGTTGCCACATATTCCGGAACAACTTTATTTCCGGCTGCCACATGTGCGTTTGAAAAGATATATCCATTCTTAATATCAACAATGAAACCAGTCCCAGCTATTGGTGATACATCACCGTAGGCCGCCACCACGCTACGTGATTTTATACTAACCACGTAAGGTTGCAATTTGGCTAAAAGCTTTGGATTCGTGCTGCAAAATAATGAGCTTAAAAAAATAAAGCTGACAAAAATAACTTTCGTCAGCTTAAAAAGAATTGAAGGTAATTGCATTACTATTTTATTTTTGCTTCACGAAAAACAACATGCTTGCGCACTACCGGATCATATTTTTTGAATTCTAACTTTTCAGGTTTTTTACGTGGATTTTTTTTCGTCACATAAAAGAAACGAGTATCAGCTGAGCTAAGAAGCTTAATGCTTAAAGTTGCGCTTTTCTTTGCCATAATTCTTTTTTCACTTTCTCTTTAAGTGTTATGATTAGCAAATTGTTGCTGCTTATGCAAGCAGGAAATAGCTTAAAACGATCAAAAATGAACAAAAAAGAACTGCGAACATTTTTCAAAAATTATTCCGTGAATGCTGCTCAAAAAATCAAAGAAGAGGAGCACTTGCTCCAATTGCTTTGGGAGCTAATCCAAGTTCACAATCCAACTTGTGTAGGATTGTATGCTGCCATCGATCAAGAAATCGATCTAACTAGCATTTTTAATCAATGCCTAAAACAAAACATCAAAGTGGCTTATCCCCGTATTGCTTATAATCAGCTTATTTTTCATGAAATTGTTTCACAAAATATGCTGATTCCAGGCTCTTTTGGTATCCTCGAACCACCAGAAACTGCACCAATTATCGAACCTGATTTTATTGTGGTGCCAGGTTTTGCCTTTACTAAAGAAGGCAAACGCCTAGGCCGTGGTAAAGGGTCTTACGATAAATACCTCAGCACTCATCATCCCTACACGGCAAGTTTAGCTTTTTCGTGGCAACTTCTCGCTGATCTCCCCACAGAACCGCACGACATTCCCATCAAAAAAATCTTTTTTTATGAATGCTGAAATAGACACCTCGTTGGAAAACGGGGTCCAGCGAATGCTATCAATATCACTTCTACCATTTTTACAAAATCTTAACTCCTTTTCGAAATACTTGAGTGGGAATGAGAATCCCTAAACTCAATTTTCGTAGAGGGGAAATCACATGCATAGCATTTTTTTTCTTTTTATCATCATAATTAGCGCGTTAACGGCAGCAATAGAAGATGATGATGTATTAATACTAAAATCGATAGATGGAAGACAATGTTCAGTTAAACATCTTACCGAAATAGCTTCGGGCATGCCTCCCATTTCATTACACGCAAAAGTGCACTTACGATACAATGCTGACGCAGGTGGTGAATGTATTGAAAAAAATATTCCGGTCGAGTGGATATTTTCTTCTCTGGGAAATTCAGTATTGATTTCTCATCCTAATGAAACCTGGAATTGTGACCAAATTCTTATTTATCCTGAGCTGCCGGAATCAATGTATTTAAAACTAGGAATGCAAACAGGGGAGATATTGTTTTTTGAAATAAATCTTTGCGATGAATTTAAGGAAGTATCATTAGAAGAAGCGAGATATATTGATTATTTAGTATTCAAGGCTGAAAGAGGCATTACGATGGTACGTCAATTGGGGGAATCAATTACTCGCAAGAAAATCTTAATGCTGCATGTTTTAAACAACCAGACAGGGCAGCTGAATGAAGCCTTTCAGATTACTAAAATGTAAACGTTTTCTTTTTTAATATTGATGATGAATATTAACGATTTATTATGTTTTTAATATTTATAATTTAATATTTGCTTTAAAAAATAAATTATAATGAGAATTTTATTGTGCGTTCTTAGTATGCTGTATATCAAAAGCACTCAAATGACTGCAGCAACTTCAGCAGAACAATTCCTTGCAAAGGTACAAGCTAAGCAAAAGAAAGAAAAATTATCTGGCCCAGGAATTCCAGACAGACCTCGCCCAAAGACTGCTCAATTTACGCCTTCTCCCCACAGCGCCTTTTATAAGGGGAATCTTCCACAGATTAATACAGCTTCATGCCCTTCATCAGAATATTCGGTAGGAACCGATTCTACGTCTTCCATGTCTTCATTTTCTGATCAAAGTGTCTCACCCATTATTCCTTCTCCACCAGCAGTGGCACCAAGCAACAGATCTTTGCAATCATCTAAATTTTTAAGAGACAGGCGCCTTGCGCAGCAGTACTCAACATTATCATTAACGCCAGAAGATCAGCATAAAATTGCGCAAGCGTATTCATACATAGCAGCAATTAGAGATTCTGAAATTCAACATCAAGCAAGAATTAAAGTGGGTGAAGCCATAACGCCTGAGGATAAAGAACAACTAGCGATAGCCTGGAAAGAATATATATCCAAAATCGAAGATGATGCAGGCCGTGCTGCAGCTGCAAGAAATGTACAAACCACGCCAACAGAATTTAAACAATGTGTTGCAGAAGCTTGGCTTGAACACCTTATAAAAATTCCAGCAGGACCAATTCGTAATAAAGCTATTGAAGAAGTGAGAGATGCGGGACACAGCTATTATGCAAATAATCAACAGCCAACAGCAGAAGACATAGAAAGTGCAGCAAAAGATAAAAAAATAACAGCTAAAGTATGGCAAGAATATCTTGCGCCAATAGAAAATGAGTATTTGCAATCAAGAATGGCGTCCATGATAAGAAGAGTAAGTGGTGTAAGCAAGGAATTACTTATAAAAGGGCTAAGACCCGCAGAAAAAAAATTGATTATAGATGCTGCTCCTGCAATGCAAGAACCGAAAACAAACTCTTTATGGAAGACTCTCTCTGCAATTAAAGACATGGGTTTAAAAAATGAAGCCTACCAATATATAAGTCAGGAAATACAAGGTGCTGAAGCACAACTGCAAATGGCAAGAATATGGGTGAATTACCTTGCAAATATTAAAGATGAAACAGCTAGAAAAGCTGCGATTGAAGAGGTGAAAAGCGCAGACCCAATACGATGGGAAGATGTAGCCTCTGGGCATCATTTACAATACACACTAAACAAAGTAGCGCTAAGTAATCAGGAATATTAGATTATCGGAAACACTTTAGTATTAACAACATCGTTATCTCCCAACAAGGCATGCCTTTGTGTAGGATCCAGTGAGTAAATTCGATACTACTACGAACCAAATTCAACAAGACGAGTGAATTGATTTTTGAGAGTTTCGAAAGGAGAGACAGGCTCTAAAAGTAAAGATGCGTGAAGTAGCTATTGAGATTATTGGTAGAAATTTATGGTAAATATTCAAAAGAAATAAAGCCCAAGAAAACCTTGGGCTTTAAGTTTTTATGCGCTTTGCACGCAACGATTTATTCTTTTGTGGTATGATCTTTTACGAGCATCTTCTCCACGCGCGTTTGCAGGTAGACAACCATATGCTTCCATAACTTCTGCGCGGTTATCCATTTGAGGTTTTCCGTTTTTCCAGTGGTTTTCAGGAATTGCTGCTACTGCGGCGTGAGCTTCTTGAAATATTTGTTCAGCAGATTTAGCAGGTTTTTTACCAGGTGCATATGCAGTACCAGCAGTAAGAATAAGACCAGCTAGCAATAAAGATAAAGTACGTTTCATTGTTGTCTCCAAAAATTTAAGGATTAAAGTTTACCTATAAATTTTAAAATAAATTCCTTAACAAAAGGTTAATAAATCGATTAGAGTCTTGATGAGCTAAATGTGACGAGCAGCAAACACGCTCTAGAAAAAACTCAAGTTTCCCTGCTATAGTTTCAAAAAAAATACCTATATGGCATGATGAAGAGTTTATTTTTACAAGACCTACAATCCAGAGATTTACTTTTTCAAGCAACCGATCTTGACGCCTTAGATGAACTACTTTGCAGTAAGCAGCCAATTGTTGCTTACATTGGTTTTGATCCAACCGCCACCAGCCTACATGTTGGTAATCTTAGCCAAATCATGACCCTACGTCTGTTGCAGCGCCATGGCCACAAACCCATCATTTTGATAGGCGGTGCTACCGCTCAGGTAGGTGATCCCACCGGTAAAGACGAAGTGCGTCAACAAAACACCGACGAAACAATTGCCAAAAACATCGCTGGCATTAAAAATAGCTTCGCAAAATTTTTGAAATTTGGTGATGGCCCGACGGACGCTACGTTGGTCAACAATGCCGATTGGCTGATGAATATTTCGTATATGAATTTCCTAAAAGAATATGGCCGTCATTTTTCCATCAATCGCATGCTCACCTTCGACAGCGTCAAATCTCGTCTTGATCGCGAGCAACCGCTTACGTTCCTTGAATTCAACTACATGATCTTGCAAGCCTACGATTTCATGGAACTCTTCAAAAAGCACGCTTGTGTCCTACAAATGGGTGGCTCAGACCAATGGGGTAACATCGTCAATGGCGTTGAACTAACCCGCCGAGTTCTTGGTAAGCCGGTATTCGGCCTTACAACGCCGCTTATTACCACTTCAAGCGGTGCGAAAATGGGTAAAACTGCTCAAGGTGCTGTTTGGTTAAACGATGACATGCTTAGCCCCTTTGATTACTGGCAATTCTGGCGCAATACCGATGATGCCGATGTACTGCGCTACATGAAAATTTTTACCGATTTCTCAAACGAGGATCTTGCGCGGTACGCAACCCTCCAAGGTGCTGACATCAACACGGCAAAAATCGCTTTGGCTGATGCGGCTACCGCTATGTGTCATGGTGAAAACGTCCTTTCTCAAATTCATATTCAAGTCCAAGCCGCTTTTGGCTCAGGCAGCGAAACGGACCTGCCCACCAAATGGCTCGAGATAAGCCAAATAGATAGCCCAACACTTGAAACAATACTCGTGACAGCAGGCTTAATGGCAAGCAAAGGTGAAGCAAAGCGCCTTGCGCAGGGTGGGGGATTACGCATCAATGGCGAGCAAGTCATGGACGCACGTCAAGAAATTGACCTTGAATCCTTACGCTCTACGCCTATAAAAATATCGCTCGGCAAAAAACAACACTGCTTAGTGCAAGTGAAATAGTATCGGCTTTGTCATTCCTAAAAGGCTTGGAAATCTTTCAAGTCCCCACACCTAAGGGAGCGCCAAGTGCGAGAATCTATTATGCTGCCCCAGCGGACTTCCCTGCAAAGGGGAGAAGGAATGCTAGTGGTATTTCTACTCGAGCCCTCTCAATCAGTAGGGCTTTACTTTTTCCATCCATGTCGCGCGAGAGGAAATCTACGGATTCTACAAAAGCTAACATATATGGTTCACCTACGTCTTGCAGTGTTTTGAACATGCGTGCTTTATCATCTGCATTCATGTTTTGGGAAAGGCGGTCCAAAGTGTCTGAAAAAATGGAAAGACGTGCTGATTGTACCTTTACTAGTTCTCTAATCAGGGTCATTTTATTGTGTTCACGCATGCCTACCGATAGAGGTTCTACGATGTCTGCAAATGTCGCCAGATGTTCTGGCTCAACGTTTATTAGTTCCTCACTTATGAAATATTTATAAGAGTTATCCATGCCTAGCGAGAGGCGTTGGAAGGTCTCTGCAAAAATCGATAGACGTTCTGGTTTTACTTTTACTAGCTCCTTACATAACCAACGTTTATAGAGGTTATCGCTGCCTCGCACGAGGCGTATTACGATGTCTGTAAAAGCGAACAAATATTCTGGTTCTGCTTTTATTATCGTTTCAATTGGGTAATATTTGGTGTGTCGTCCTCCACCTTGCGAGGGCTTTTCTGCTTGGTTTGCAAAGGCTGGAAGATGTATTGATTGCATCCGTACTAACGTTTCAATTCTGTAATGTTCGAGGCATTTTTCCAACCATGGAAAGAGAACGACGCTGGTTGTAAGCGTCATTAATTGGTGCGTTGACGTTACTTCTTCTGATTTTACTTTTATTAGTTGACTAATCAGCTGACTTTTATAGCCTTCTTCCGTGCTTTGAAATCTGGCTGGTTCTCTTAGTTTAAATGATAATATTCTGTTTGGGGTAGTATCGGTTATTACGATTCCTTCTGTACCTGCTAAGCTGCCAGAAAAGGCTTTGCCAGATAATACCAAGCCTATGGTCACGATAGAAAATATTCGCCAGGATTTTTTCATTAAAAACCTCAGAACTCCCGCTTAGTTTCTTTCTATCTAAAATGTCTCTTTAGTCATCTTAATCTCAGTCAAGAGCTTCTTAATAACATATGAAGGGGAAAAATATCTAGACCCTTCCTGCCAAGGGAGGGTCCTAGTGTGAGAATTTATTATACTGCCCCAGTGGTTTCCCCTGCAAAGGGTAGCAGATATGCTAGCGGTATTTCTGCCCGAGTCCTCTCAATCAGTAGGGCTTTACTTTTTCCATCCATGTCGCGCGAGAGGAACTCTACGGATTCTACAAAAGCTAGCACATCTAGTGAACTTACCCATGTTAGCGTCTCAAACACGCGAGCTTTATCATCTTTATCCATACCTTGAGAGAGGGAGTGTAGAGTGTCTGCAAATGCTGACAGGTGTTCTGGTTTTACTTTCCCTACTTTTACTAGTGCTCTGCTCAGGCTCGCTTTATTGTGGAAATCCATGCCTTGAGAGAGACATTCGATTCTCTTTGCAACCCTCTCTCCAACAAGGGGAAGGCGTACTGGCTCTACTTTTGCAAGTACACTAATCAGGCGTCTTTTATCGTATTGATCCATGCCTAGCGAGAGAGGTACTACGGTGTCTGCAAATGCTGACAGATGTTCTTGTTCTACTTCTTCTAGCTCCTCACCTATGACACTTTTATAAGAGTTACTCACGCCTATCGAGAGGCGTTTTAAGGTGTCTACAAAAGCGGATCGATGTTTTGGTTTTACATTTATTAGTTGGCAAATGAGGACCTTTTTTTCTATTTCCTCCATCCCTAGCGTGAGGCGGTTTGCTGCCTCTGTAAAAGCATGTAGATGTTCTGGCTCAACGTTTAATAGCTCCTCAAATAGCCACCGTTTATAAGAGTCATCACTGTCTGGCGAGAGGCGTTCTACGGCGTCTGTAAAATCAGACAGATTTTCTGGATTAATCTTCGCAAGGGCTATGCTCAGACATCGTTTATTGTATTCATTCAAGCCGTATGTGAGATATTTTACGGTATTTATAAAAGCAGGCAGATGTATTGGCTCAAACTTTGCTAGCTCTTCAGTTATCCAGCAGTGTACAACGGAGAGAGGGAGACGCTCTACGGCATCAGTAACTGCTGGCTGATGTTCTGGGGAGGCTGCTTCTGCTGGCTCGTTAATCATGTTATTATCGACGCCTCTAGCAGAAAGGTCTCTTCGATGTACAAAAGTAGTACTAGAATCGGCTGCTGTAGAAGTCAAAGCTCCGGAGCTCCCGAAGAGCAACATCCTCTCATCAAAGAATATTGGGTGTATATCAGGACCTCTTGAAAGGGAAAAGCGGATCGTTGATCTTGTGCTTGCAAATGCTAAGCTGCCAAAAAAGGGTTGGTCAGACAATAAGCCTACGACCAGGATAAAATATATTCGCCATGATTTTTTCATTAAAAACCTCAGAACCCCCATTTAATTTCTCTCTGCCTAAAATGCTTCTTCAGTTCAATCGTAATTTAACCAAGAATTTCTTAATAATATATGTATCTAAAGCCCTACTTGCCAGAGATTCCTCCTGGAGAATTGTTTTGATTAGCACCAGTTGTTGAGCTACTTCCGCCAAGCGTACCTATAGATTGCTGCAGGTTACCCATAATATCTTGAAAGGAAGAGCTTGAAGAGGGTTGGCTTTGAGAAGAGGGGGTGCCGTTAAGCGAATTAAGAGTTGCTTTTTTCACTTCATCGAAAGCCATGTTTTCTATCTTTTCTATGGCCATTTTTTTAACAGATTCTTTCATCTGTTTTGTTTTTTCTTTTCTTTCTTTTCGTTTTTCTTCTTTGCTCTTCTTTTTTCCTTTTTTAGACTTTTTTTTAGTGGCACTTTTCAGCATGTTGTACCCTTGCGTCATGCCTGAATACCCTTGTGTTGCAGCTCCTAAATAATCATAGTCTTGATCGTTATTATAATAACTAGCCCAGCTGCACTGTACTAAGAAATAAAAAAGAAATAAAAACTTCATAAAATAAAAAAAACATGCTTTTTTCTATTATAAAATAAGAGTTTTAATAGTTGGTAAACACCTCAGAATATGATACGTTGAAGGCCTATGTAGGAGAGAGATGTCATGGCTCAGGTTTTAGCCTTTGAAAAGCAACCAGAAATTCACCCATTGCACAATTTAGAAGCTGAGCAGTCATTGTTAGGCGCATTAATGCTTAATAACCAAGCATTTGAAGCTGTGAACGAATTCTTAAAGCCTGAACATTTCTCGCACCCCTTACACAAAACAATTTATGAAACAATTTCACGACTCATTAATCGCACCCAAGTAGCGGATCCAATTACTCTAAAGCCGATGCTCGAAACAGATCCTTTAATGCAAGAAGCGGGAGGAATAGGGTACCTGGTTGATCTAGCAGCAGGTGTTTCAAGTACTGTCAGTGTGCGTGATTATGGCCAAATGATTCACGAGCTTTATCTAAGGCGAAGCCTCGTCTCAATCGGTGATGGCATCGTGCGCGAAGCCCATGAACTAAAATCTGAAGGCTCCGCAATGGAAAAGATCGAGGATGCCGAAAAGCAGCTGTATGATCTAGCCAGCAGCGGCGACACAACACGCGGTGCTGTACCCTTTAAAACAGCTCTAACTGAAGCGGTGAAAATGGCTGAGATCGCCTATCGTCGTGAAACACCTATCGTTGGTGTGACCTCAGGACTATTAGATATTGATAAAATGCTGGGTGGTCTTCACCCCTCCGATTTACTCATTGTTGCCGGACGTCCTTCCATGGGAAAAACCGTTTTAGGCACCAATATTGCTTTTAACGCAGCTAAAGCTTTTCTTGATAACGCTAAAGAAGGAGCAAATGTTGCGTTCTTCTCACTCGAAATGTCCGCTGAGCAATTAGCAACCCGTATTCTCTCAACTCAATCAAGAATTTCCTCCGATCGCATTCGCCGCGGTGAAATTAAAGCCGAAGAATTTCCTAATTTAGTATCTGCAAGCCGTGATATTGAAAATCTAGGTCTTTTTATTGACGATACCCCTGCTCTTACCGTTACAGCCTTGCGTAACCGTGCACGTCGCCTACAACGTCAGCATGGCATCGGATTAGTGATAGTAGACTACTTGCAATTACTTGAAGGCAGCGGCAAATCACGTAGTAGCGATAATCGTGTTCAAGAAATTTCAGATATTTCTCGAGGATTGAAAGCTCTTGCGAAGGAATTAAACATTCCCGTGATTGCTCTTTCTCAATTGTCTCGTGCGGTTGAACAGCGTGAGGACAAACGCCCTCAGCTCTCAGACTTGCGTGAATCCGGATCTATTGAGCAAGATGCTGACGTCGTCATGTTTATCTATCGTGATGAATACTACGAAGCACGCAAAGAACCACCGGTAGGCACCGATAAGCACCTAGAGTGGCAACAACGTATGTCAAAAGTGCAAAATCAAGCGGAAATTATTGTGGCTAAGCAACGTCACGGGCCTGTTGGTACAGTCAAACTCTTCTTCGATGGCAAACACACAAAATTCGGCAACCTGCAGTAAGTACACCGTAACATAAAAAATAGACGCCCCGTTGAAAACGCAGTCCCGTTGAAGAATGGGAACGGAGCTCGGTGCATAGCTATCGATATTATAGAACTGGACCCTTACGGGAGCTGCGCTCCAGGAAGACGTTGAGAGAGCTAACTGCCCATTGGTACGAACGTGATCTCGTTCCTTGTCATCTTAAGCCTGCACAGTTCTCCTCTTCGTCATTCTCCAGCGCTTTTCTTTTTCCGTCATCCTGAGCCTATATTTCCTCATTCCTCTTCATCCTGAGTCTGCGAAGCAGGCGTAAGGATCCAGTTCATAATATCGAAACATAAAACTGGATTGCTACAAAGCTATTTCTCCTCACAAAGACGCGAGACTTCTCGCGACTTGCTCTACTTATGACGTCTCGTGGCTTGACTGGGGGATTCAGTGAATGTTACCGATAACATAAATTGGGTTGTGCAGCTCACGGCTTCATAATAATGTGAACATGCTCACTATTTGAAAGTCGGTTCTAAGAACTCTTTCGCGGCATTTGCTAACGCTTCAATTTGTCCCAAGCTTTTTGCATCATCTTTATGTAGCTTCACTTCACTTTCCCTCCACTCTTCAACCGTTTGTATTAAGATCTCCTCGATTGATTTAACAGATTTATTAAATAAGAGCTTGCTCTCAAAACCCCACTGTGTCTCTGCGCTCGATAGCTCGTTTATTAAACTTTCTGCCAACAAATATCCTTGCCCATGTTCTGCAAATTCATGTGCTTTTTGCTCTACAAACTTTCGGCACTGCTGAGTAATATCACGAGCATTTTCAGAAGAAGCAGCCTTTTCCTTAAGTCCTTCAAAGTACTCATCAACAGTATGAGCATTAGCAACAGACGAGGAGCTATTACGATGGTTTTCACCCATCTTGCTTTCCTCAGCCCCATTGACCACAGGGAACATGGAGGTGATAAGTATATACGATAAAATGGGCAAATTTCTCATGATAAATACTTTAAAGAAAAAATATAGATGCTTTATTATATAATATTATTGCGTATTTTTCAATAAAAAAGCTTATGTATATTTATTTTTCAGATAGCCGATTTACTTCCAAGCTAAAATATGCCCTTGCTTAGAAGTTACATAAGAATCAGGTCCACCCGTTGCAAATGCTTCACCAATTGCTTCCTTCCAGGCATCAACTTGCTCAGATGTAGCCAGCTCAGCGCCAATAACGCCGTCTCGAAGCTCATCAATACGCGCAAGTAAAGTCGGAGCAACTTTACTTGTTGGTAATTTGAATTCAATGGATCGTGATAAAATCTGATCGAATCCTACTGCTTCACATAACGCATTTAATTGATAACCAATATCAAAATTGACGCCTTTGTGATTGCCTAAAGCAACGAGAGATTTTACAAAAGCATCAAATGCATCGCTTCTTTCTGAAAAATGATGAGAACTCATGACGGACTCTTCTAAAACTAAGACGCCCCCTCGCTTTAAAAGAGATTTCATTTTTTTAATGATACTTGATACTTTTCGTTGATGCATTAAAAAGAAACGCGCATATACAATATCAGCTTCACCTTCAGGTAAATCAATCGTTGCCATATCGCCAGTTATAAATGTTACATTTGAAAGACCGGCTTCCTCTATACGCGCGCGTGTTACACCTATTTGTTCAGGACTAATATCCACAGCAACTACATGACCTTCTTCACCAACTTTATTTGCCAAATACTCGGTCATCACACCGCTACCGCACCCTATGTCATATACTTTTTTGCCGGCGGCTAATTCAGCTTCTTCTAAATGTCGATATGACACTTCGGCAAAAAGCTCATGCTGCGTATCAAGAATTTTCTTGGCTTTTTCTCCAGTTGCTAAAACATAAGGATTTTCTTTCATGTGTTCTTCCTCACAAGCGGTATGCAAGTTCCAAAAAAAACAAGCTATAAACATTACGGTAACCATAGGCAGTTTCATCATCTGCTCCAATCAGAAAAATAAGAAGAAAAATTATTCAGCTACTACAGCTTTAGTTTGAATGATTTCCACAACCTCTTTCAAGGTTTGTTGCTTCATTGCTTCAAACTTTTTTAAAGAACCGCCTGTTAATTTAAAAGTTGGAAGTCCTTGAACTTTCATAGGATTAATGTGGCGTCCGTTAAGAATGACTTCAAAATGCAGGTGAGGGCCAGTGGCGCTTCCTGTCATACCAACTCCACCTAGAACTTGACGCTGTGAAACATGGGTGCCGGGTCTAATCCCTTTATTTATATACTTTAAATGTCCATAAAGAGTTTCATAACCGCCTTCATGGCGTATTTTTACATGGTTGCCATAGCCGCCATACCATCCACAAGAAACAACACGGCCGTCACCAGCAGCAAGCACAGGCGTTCCACTTGCAGCGCCAAAATCTACGCCCTTATGCTTATGGCTAAATCCGTGAATAGGGTGCCTTCTCACGCCAAATCCTGACGTAACGCAAAGCTTGGCCGCGTTTAAAGGGGTTTGCAAAAGTGAACGCACCACGCTATTTCCATTACTGTCAAAAAAGCGTATTTTTCCGTTGTCTTTAAAAGAATAGATTTCATGTCTTTGGCCGTTCGTATGTAATGAAACAAAACGCAATTGCTCAATTTTTACAATATTTCCTTGATCATTTTTTAAAGCATTACATAGTATCTTGAACGTTGCTCCTGCCTTTATGCCATGCTGGAAATTCACAACATAACTTAAGACATCGGCAGCTTCTTGAACGAGCTTGGAAGGAACTCCTGCTTTTAATGCTGAGCTGTAAAAACTTGAGCGAACATTGCCTTCAAATACATGTACAGTGGGCGTTAGATTGATTTTTTCTGCTTTGCCAACATAACAACCGTCTATCATGGTAACAGATACTTTTTGATCTATGCTCGGCTGCGCTTGTAACGATTCAATCTGCACGCCATCTTCTAATTTTTTATATCGAATATAAAAGCTTTGTCCGGATTTCAGGGTTCGATGAGATTGATATTGAGAAAAAGCATTCGATATTTGCAAAGCTGCTTCTTTTGTAACGCCAAAACTTGTAAGGAGTTTTTGTACGCTGCCACCACTTCCTAAAGTAAGGGTTGTTTCAAGAATCTCAGGTTCTTTGGGAATGATATTTGAAACAGAGGTAGCAATTTCTGGTGATATAGTAGGGTTCGATGAACAGTATTTGTAAAGGCGAGAGGATCCAAATAAGACCACAATCACTGCAAAAAATGTTCCTAATCGCTTATAACGGAGATGTAGTCCCTGCATTTTCTCCCCCCAATTACAAAAAAACAGAACACCAAAAGTATCACAAAATGTGACCACTTAGTCAAGGTGTTCTATTGCCTAATTTAGAAATTAAATATCACGATGTGTGCGTTCTTCTCGCTCATGACGCTCTTGAGCTTCAATGCCAAGAGTAGCAATAGGCCGAGCATCCAGGCGTTTTAGGCTAATAGGCTCGCCAGTTTCTTCGCAGTATCCATACGTGCCATTATCAATACGCAAAAGTGCTTCTTCAATTTTTCGAAGCAGTTTAAAATCTCTATTTCGTGCGCGAAGGGTAAGTTTATAATCTGCTTCTTTAGCGGCTGCATCAATAATGTCAGCTTCGCTTTGATTGTCTTGTAAATCGGTAATAGTGTCAGAACATTCTCGCAATATTTGATCTCTCCAGTTGATCAGTTTAGTTTTGAAATATTCCAACTGTTTGGGATTCATGAATGCATCAACATCATCCAAAGGGGACTCTACTTTTTCCTTGCTCATCAACAATACGAATTAAAAGTAACTATATATAGTACACAGAACTTTTAAAATTTTCACAATAGGGTTTTTGAAAAATTTTGTAGAAATTTTAAGAAAATTATTGTAACTTGCTTAGCTTCTTTTTTAACCATTCTTGCTCATGTTCATTCAACATCGGTGAAACTGTTTCCCAAATATTCTGATAGTATGCAGCTAGCCAATCAAGCTCCGCCTTACTTAACATCTCATAATCAATCAGCGCCGATTCATAAGGAACTAGCGTCAACGATTCAAAGCACAAGAAATTCGAATGCTCCGCTTCCTTTACCATCTGCAGATTCTCAATGCGAATCCCATACAGATTCTCCCTATAAAAGCCCGGCTCATTCGATACAACCATCCCCACTTCTAAAGGTACTTGCCGAATTTTATTAATACCTTGAGGTCCCTCATGCACATTAAGGTAACTGCCAACTCCATGTCCCGTGCCGTGCGCATAATCAAGCCCATGATTCCATAAAAACTGCCGCGCCAAGCTATCCAGCTGTGCGCCTGTTGTTCCTTTTGGAAAACGAATATGTGCGAGCGCAATATGTCCTTTTAACACTAATGTATAATGCTCTTTCTGCTCTTTAGTTGGTTCGCCAATATAAAAAGTACGCGTAATATCCGTCGTACCATCAAGGTACTGCCCACCCGAATCCAATAAATACATCCCCTTACTAATGGGTATATTCGTTTCAGGCGTTGATCTGTAATGCACAATCGCCCCATGCGGGGCAAACCCTGAAATAGTCGCGAAACTATCCCCTTTATATAAGTCTAGTTGTTGACGACACGTCTCCAAATAATCTTGCGCATCCATTTCCGTAACCGACTGCTGCTTCTCAAGCCACATCCAAAACCGCATCAAGGCAACTGCATCCCGCGCATGGCAATTGCGCATTCCTTGCTGTTCCGTAGCATTCTTAATAGCTTTTTTCAGCTCACATGGATCTGTTTGCCAAGAAAAATTAATATCTCCAAATACTGCAGAAGTAGTGCGCTTATCCGCACAAATTGTTCCCTTAACGCTTTTAAGTGTGCTCTTTATCTCGTCAAGATTCACAACATGTACAGATAACTCATTTGCCATTTTGGGTGAGATTTTTGTTGGTTCACAAAAAAGTGTCACCGCTGTATCAGTCACCAGCGCCATGCAATGAAGTAGGGGAGTGTACGGCAAATCTTCTCCGCGTATATTTAACAGCCAACAAACGGATTCTGAATTACTCAAAAGCCACGCTTCTGCTTTATGCTTAGCAATATCTGCACGCACCACTTTCAGTTTGTCAACCGCGCTAACTCCTGCATACTCAAGTGGATAAATGTACGCTGGTTTATGCAAAGAGGCAGGGCGATTCTCCCACAGAAAATCTACCGGATTTTTATCAAGCGCGCACATAGTCAGCCGTTTTTCCCACACTTCTAGTTGTGCTGCTGATAACAACCATGGGTCATAATGCAAGGTTTCTAGCTCCTTACAAACTGCATCAATCGCTGCTTTCGTAAAATCATGAATCGTAAAATCAGGCGATTGCGCTTTCGCCTGCAGTGTATATCGCCCATCCACAAACAAGTGCGTCTTGTCATGTGTAATAATTGCTAACCCTGCACTACCGGTAAAGCCACTAATCCACGCTAAACGCTCATCGTGCGCTGCAATATATTCGCCTCCAAACATGTCTTCATGCGGCACCAGCAACGCCTGAATATTATTGGCGCTCATCCATTCACGTAAATCTTTTAAATGCTGTTGGTGATGCATGCTTTGGCCATCGCTAAAAAGGTTTGCGCATCTATTTCTTCTGGGCGCATTGTTTCTTGTATATCAAGAGTAGTGCATAAATTTTGCCATAAAGTTAACGGCAGCGCTTTGCCAAGCGTTACGCGTAACATTTTTCGACGTTGCGAAAATGCCGTCGCTGTTAATTTTTCCAACGTTTTCAGCACCTTCGGTTCAGGTAATTCCTTCTTCGGTTTCAAATACATCACACTCGACCAAACTTTTGGCGGCGGAATAAAAGCTTCTGGGGGAATCTGAAACATCTCATGTACTTCAAAACACGACTGCATAATAATCGAAAGCCTTCCATAATCTTTCGTGCCAATTCCTGCTTTAACCCGATCAACCACTTCCTTTTGCAACATTACCGTGATCGACCCGATATTTTTAATATCATCAAGCCAACGTACCAATAACTCTGTTCCTATATTGTACGGCAAATTTGCGACAATATGATAGGGAGCTTCCTTTCCATGCGTTTTCAAAAGATCCGAGATACAAACCTTCAACGCATCCGCCGGCTCAATCGCAAATTCGGTAGTAGGTGAGGGCGCAAATTCTTTCAAAATCTCAATAAAACGTTGATCTTTTTCAATTAACAGCAAAAGCCCAGGCTCTTCCTTCAGCAAAATATCCGTTAAACTCCCAGGTCCTGGACCCACTTCAACAACCGTCTGACCCTTTAACTGAAGGTGCTGAACCATCCGCTGACAAATTGATTCATCATGCAAAAAGTGCTGCCCCAATGACTTCTTCGCCCACAATTGGTGCTTTTCTAAAGTGGCTTTTAAACGCTGAAATTCCATAAATTGAGTTATAATTTTTTATAGGTATCGTTACAGGCGATCATAGCGTAACTTTGAAAACGATGCACTTCTTTGAACACGAAACTACACTCTCTCCTAAGGCGCAGGCGGCAAAAGTTTGCGCCAATTCCTATGCTTTTCTGCGTCATTGCGAACCCACAAAGGGGGCGGCAATCTCGAAAAATAATGATCATTATTTTATGGGTATAGACTATAATACCCCGCATAGGAGAAGCATCATGAACTACATCGCGTTAATCCATAAAACATCCGCTTCCGACTATGGCGTAAGCTTTCCAGATTTCCCAGGCTGTATCACCGTCGGAAAAACATTAGACGAAGCAAAATCCTTCACGAAAGAAGCCCTAATCGGCCACGTCGAACTCATGAAGGAAATGGGAGAATCTATTCCTGAGTCAAGCTCTCTAGATGTCATCATGCAAGATGCCGATAACCAAGACGCCGTCGCTTTTTTGGTGGAGGTGCCTTCCTCAAAAACGGTGCGGGTCAATGTCTGTTTTCCGGAAGATCTTTTGCAGCTCATCGATAAAAGTGCGAAAAAAGCCCATCTCAGCCGCTCTGCGTACCTTGCCTCATTAGCTTTGAAAAAAGATAAAAGCGCTCAACGACGCGTTTAGCCTCAGGGCCGAACCTTCACACACTCTTTCGCTTATGAAAAATGATGGCAAATCAGTGCACTATATGCTATCAATAACCAGTTTTTTATTTCGCAATACTGAATTTTTAAAATGAAGAATAGTATTATGCAAACCAAATTTTTGATGTTGATCATCTTTTACTGCGCTGTTTATATGTCGCCAGCCAAGGCCGCAGCAGAGGGCAAATTTGAAGATATCGTCTCGAATATACGAGATATATCAGAGATAGCTAAACGTAGTATTGAAAGAAGAGAGCCAGTTCTTTTAGAAGCTGATATACCAGAAACATCTACAACATCTACTTTTTTGGAAGAAGTTAGACGAGAAAATAGCCAAACTCTAAGAATGTTGCATAAAGAGATATATCTACTTTTAGAAGGTGGAAATGGTGTTGAAAAAAATATACCAAGGGCAATTGAATATTGTGAAAGACTTGCAAATCTACTAGGAGATAGTAAAGCTCAAGAGCAACTGCCAAAGATGCTGTATAGATATTCAATTTACCTTTTAAAAGGTGAAGAAGGTGTTGAAAAAAATATACCAGAGGCAATTAGCTATTGTGAAAGAGCTGCAGAACTAGGAAATAGTAAAGCAAAAGAATATCTACCACAGATGTTGTATAGCTACTCAATGTGCCTTTTTAAAGGGAAAGAAGGTGTTGAGAAAGATATGCTGGCGGCAATTGGATATTGTGAAAGAGCAGAAAAATTAGGAAATGATAAAGCTCGAGAGGATCTACCGAAGATGCTGTATGACTACTCGATCTACCTTTTTAACGGTGCAGAAGGCATTGAAAGAGATCTGTCGGAAGGAATTAGTTATTGTGCAAGAGCCGCTAATTTGGGTAATCAAACAGCAGTTAGTGGTCTCTTTAGAATGACTACAATAGCTCGTTCGAGTAACCAAAAAATCATTAAACGTCTTTCCGCACTTAAGCCGCCAAGACGAGCTGATTAAGCACAAGTTGTCATTCTTGTGAAGGGAGTCCCTTTGTCATCCCTGGCAAAGCGCGAAAGCGCTGCAGTCCGAGGATCTAGGGATATAAATTCCCTCGTCATTCTGAGCCTGCGCCAGCAGGCGTAAGAATCCAGGTTTTTTAAAAATGGTGGTAAATTAAGTGCCTTTATGCTATCAATAAGCAGTTTTTTATTTCGCAATACTGAATTTTTAAAATGAAGGATAGTATTATGCAAACCAAATTTTTGATGTTGATCATATTTTACTGCTCGGTTTATATGTCGCCCGCCAAGGCTGGAGAAAGACGTGAATTTGAAGATTTCGCATCTGGTATTGGAAGAACGAATATATCAGGGCCAACAAGGCAAGAAGTTAGGCTTATACAACGGGTAGTAGCTAGAGTGCAAAGAGAGCAAGCAGTTCGTATACAGGAAGTAGTGGATAATTATTTAGCGCCAGCTAGAGTAGGGGATTTTCTAAATGGACTTGCTCCGCAGGCTGAAGGAGAAGACCTTTTTTCAGTACCTAATTCAGTGACACCAGCTAGACCTGATACAGCGGCATCAAGAGGGCAATTTAGAAGTGCTTTTGCGGAATTACTGGGAAACCCTGGACTCAGTACGATGACACCAGCTATGTCTAATGCAGTAGCGCAGGGATTTGCAGAAGAGATTAGAGCAAGCATCAATGGGCAAATGGAGAATTTTTTAAATGAGCTTGCTCCGCAGGCTGCAGGAGACGCTCTTTTTTCAGTACCTAATTCAGGGACACCAGCTAGACCTAGTGCAGTAATACGACAGAGATTTGCAGAAGAGATTAGAGCAAGCATCCATGGACGACGAATAGAGATAAATGGGCTTGCTCCGCAGGCTGAAGGAGAAACTCTTCTTTCAGTACCTAATAAACCTGATAAAGTAGTATCAATAGGAAACGAAATTGACGATATCATAACGGGTATTGAAGGAATGAATGTATCAAGACCTAATTCAGTGACACCAGCTAGATCTGATGAAGTAGCATCAACAGGAAAAGAAATGGACGATATCGTAACCGCTATTGAAGGAATGAGTATATCAAGCGAAAGCGTGCAAGACCAGGCCTAGTATTGAAAGTAGTCACAGCCGTTCATTAAGTCATTCTAAGCCTGCGTAAGCAAACCTTATCCAAGCCAAGAAACCTCAGCTTTGTAGCACATGCTTCCCCGATGTTACGTTAAAGATAATCCTTTATTTTTCATGAAATTTCGGATATGGGTATTATTGTAAGAGTGGCTAAATAAAAAATTAATACTTTCTGTATTAATATTAAAAGGGAGGAAAAAATGAAAAAGTTTGAACAGTTACTTTTTGTGATATTCCTGTTTGGTTTTGTGTGTACCGCATCCGCAATGGATTCAGAGTCGCCTGAATCGCAACATCTTTTAATTGGTCCTGCAAGTATGAATTATCTTAAGTCTCAAAGCCAAGAATTACATAAACCAGTTAATTTTCACATAATAATAGCTTCTCCTGATGAAGATGATACCATGGAGAGGAATTTTTCTATTGCTGATTCATCACAACTTCCTAATGAATTAACAGTCGCTATTCTTGAGGGCTATTTGCAAGATCTTAATGTACTTTTTGAGGGGTATTTCAAAAATTATGGTGGAGCGCGAATCCATATAAATGGTTGGGTTCCTGATACCGCTTATAAAGCAACAGGATTTGATTATGTTGAGCCAGGAGCAACCCAGTAAGTTAGTCTTATTTTGGTTTTCATTTTTTCTTATATCAAATGTTGGTATCGCTGCAGGCACGGATAGTCTTGCTGTAGAACTTAATAAAACGAGAAATTTAGTAACTCTTTTTGAACAAAAAGCAAAGCTTATAAAAAAATTCAAAAAGAATGGTACACTATCAACAATGGTGGAAGAAGATATTTGCCGATACATGAGATCACAGCCTCATGAAGTTCTTCAATCAAAGTTAATGCTAGGGGATAGGCCTAATGTTGGAGAATTCATAGGAGCGTTGTTTTTTCCTCACCATCTTTTTGCCAATACCCTTAAGACGAATTTTAATCAATTGTCATTTTTTGAGAGAGCTTTGATTTTAGTATCAGCAGACTTCGGGTTTAAACTTGCAAAAAATATTCTTATTTTGGGGAGCTACAAAAACGTAAATCTTGAAACAATTTCTACAGAACAGCATTTATCTCAAGTGCTTTCTATACCTTTTGCAACAGAAAACGGTATGGTTGTAGAAAAGGCTAAAGAAATTTTAAATGACACAGCTAAACAGAATAGCTTTTACAGTAACTTAGAAGCAGAAGTAGCTAATGCTAGTTCTGCTACAGTTCATCTTGCGCGAAGACAACTCACGACGCTTTTAAATGCTGGATACATCTATAAGTTTTTAGGAAGATCTGATTTAGCAACTAATTTATTTCAAATGGCGGTTGCTCAAGGATCTCGTCGAGGATTGATAGAGCATGGTTTTATGATTCTTACACAAGATCAATCAAAAGCGGATGACTTTATTAGTAACTCACTACATTTGCGCATAAAAGCATATGCTTTGTGGAAGCTTGCGCAATATCATAGATATGGTATTTCTACACCTCGTGATCTTGTTAGAGCTAATGAATATTATCTAGCTTCTCTAGCTGAAAATACAACCAATGAATTCCCCGAAATTTCCTATGACGCGGGTGACTTTACTGAATATTTTGCATATTCACAAATTGATCCGGAAAAAAGGGTACACGCTCTTAAACAAGCACTAGAGCACTATAAAAAAGCAACAGAAGGCGGAATTGATATAGAAGGTGGAATTGATAAAGGGTATGAAAAACAAATAGAAATTTTAAAAAAAATAAATAATTTAGAGCCTATAACAAACATTCAGAATAAAATAGAAGCAATAGCAGCACGCGCCGCAGAAAGAGGTTTTATTTATGCCGGAAACCTTCTTGAAGCTGCTGGATTGAGTATTGATCGAAGAGAAAATTTCCTTGCGTTAGAGCAACACGTGAATAATTACGAAAACTACCAGAAAGCCATATTGAGGGATAAATGCTTATCTTTTTAGTTATTATTGCTTTTTGTCAGGTTATTTTTGCGGTATCAGGTTTTGACGCTGCTGACTTTCATCATTGCTATAACAATGGTGCTAATTTCGAAGTGATTGCTGAAAATGTGGGGCAAGGAGGTAATACCCTTCTAAAAAATAAAAAGAATGGATCCTATGTAGTTGTAGATTTTGGTACATCTTCAGACACTCCTAATGAAATTATTAACCGTATTGCTTGTGCTCTCGGAATAGGTGAAGTGCATGCAGATTTACCAGATTATGCAGGAAAAATCACGGTTATTATTTCTCACAGTGATAAAGATCATCTTAATCTTTTAACATCACCTTGCTAAATTATTTAATCTCAATACAACATTATTTTTACGCACTAATCAATTTATATTAGGCGATAATCAACACAGTTATTTGTGGAAAGAAGAGGGCAAAGAACTATACGAAGAAGTCTTAAATCGGTTACCCCCAAGAATTGTCCATTTTATTACCCACTATGCGATAGATCTTTTATTAAAAGATGGGTTTTTAGATGCGGAAAGCCTTCATAATCCTCATACATTTTTATCAATTTTATGTGCTAACGCGGGTGTAGGCACCTCCTATGAGAATGATGAAAACACAAATAGTGCTATCGTAAGACTTTCTTTAAATGGCAAAAACATTTTAATTATGGGGGATGCGTCAGCTATCGCTACAAGGAGGTATTTGATAGATTGCAGGAAAAATTTAACGGCAGCTCCTCATCAACAACCTCTTCAAAATGTTCAATTGTCTGTCTTTAGTCATCACGGAGCAAAAGATAAAGATGGTTCAAATGATGGATTATGGTTAAGTAAGAAGGGCCCTCACCATGTCGCAATTAGCGCAGGTTATAGATATAACGGGCATCCTGATTTAGCACTCTTTCAGGAGTTTATTTTAATTGATTGCTTAAGAGATACCGAAAATGATGTTTTTCTTCTTGAGGATTTACATTCAGTAACAATTGGTATTCCTGATTTTAAAGATATTGAATATGCAAAAGGACAGCTTTCACCTATTTTTGAGTTCATGGCTATAGATAAAAACCCAAAATGGTCAATATTTACAACAAAAAAATCTATTTATAGCACGGCTAGTTCTGGGGATTTGAGGTACGTGTTTAAAGCAGATGGCTCATTAGTTGATTTTTCAAGAGAATATTAAATAAGCCTCTCTTAAACCCTTACCCGCACACTCTCCGCCGTCGCACCACTCAGCCATGTGTTCCAGCCAAGCCCATGGTTGTGGTCTAAACTCGCCCCACGATTTTCACCCTCTTTCAGCGAAAGCTTTAAAAACACCCTCGGCAATGTTCCCATATAACTCACCACCAGCTGTTTCAGCTTATAAAAATTTCCTCCACCCAGCGCATTGCTTTTAAACGGTAAAAATCCCTGCAATGCCTCCCAATCAAGAGGAGCCACCTCAATCGTAAATCCTGCCGCCTGATCCCAGCACCGCAGACCCAAAATGGCATCTTTGCCCAAAACCTGAAACTGTCCTCGCTTACCAATCCGGCTTCCCTCCGCCGCATCCACCTTTCGCCATGCCCCCTCAAATGGGCTAATCGATGCTTCCACGCCAAAAAATGTTTTCACCATTTGTAACAGGCCTGCAAGCGATCTCGATCGCTTCCAAAAATGATCGAAAAACAACGTATGATCAACGTCTCCTTGCTGCGCAAAACCACTCAAATTTTCTTGCAGCTTCCCAATCGGTGTTTGCGCTGGCGGACTTTTGAAAAGGTGAGGGTAGGTACGCTTGCGCAAGCGATGCCACATCGATGCCAAACGGTGATGAAAAATATCCAAAAAATGCGCGCCCGCAAAATCCTTTTGCTTCATTTGCTCAAGCAGCTTTTCCGTATAAGGCGTCGGTAACGGGCCATTTACACCCGCAAGGCTCAGCGTATTAATATAAATCTCGGGCACTTTTGAAAGTGTATTTTTCACCTCCAAACGATTAACTTCAGTACCTTCTTGGTGCATGGTAATAGGGCTTCGAAGCCGCACGGCCTCTTTTTGAGGATTGGTAGCTTCGCCAAGCGGCGCCACATTTGTGCGCAACGATTCGATAATATAAATCAGCTGATCCAGATCAAACGCTTCAGGCGTTTCTAAAACCTGTTCGGGAAGAGATTGCTTTACAACTGCGTTTGCACGCCGGGCTGGGGCTGCCATTGCATCCATTCTCCATTATTTTTGCCATCATTCAAACTGCACTCGACAAAGCTATTCCAACTGACTGTTGAGCTAAAATATGCATTCAAAATCGTTCCCAAAATCAAATTACTGCCGCCTTCATGATTCGTTTTTTCCATCTCAAGCTGCACCTTATAGCCTTGCACAAAACCACGCCACGCATCCGCACCAAAGCGCCTCGTTATCTGGCTAATGGTCATATTTTTCAAATCTTCAATAGAAGACGCAGGTTTATCGGGGTAACGACTCGCAAAAAGATACAAAAATTCTTTCAAAGAATTTAAGCCTTGATTAACATTAAGCACGCCTAAATAATTGGTCGAAAGCTGCGATATCAACATCCACAAACTCTCTCCATCCAGCATCGTGTAATTTTGCGAAGTGGGCTTATTCAATAGCGTAATCTTTAAAACCGGCGCTTTGCCCTCTGGTTGCAGCAGCGAGCCAGCAGCTAATTGATCTGCCAGATACCGATTGGTGCACAAAATTTTTGCCGTTACAACAACGTCTTTCGCCTTAATAGGATTAAAATTTCGGTTGATAAAGGATAAATACACATCAGTTCCTGGCAGTCCTCTAAGACCCGCTGGCACACGTTGAGCAGTCCAAAAGAACCCTTCATTATCACGCGTTTCAAGACCATAATACGGCTTATACTCAATGACTTTTTGCGTCTTTTCTTCAATGCCTTCCACATGCTGAACGCTGTACACTTCGCTCGTGCGTTCTCGGCGTATGTCAGGGATTAAACGATAACGTAAATGGCGATGATGAATACGTATCGGATCAGAAGGCCGCTCAAATAAGTTCACAACTGGCAAGCAGTTCAACGAAAATACCGATGCATCAATTCCTTTTTGCTGAAAAACCATGGCATTTTTTAAAGGAATTAAAAGATGCATTTCCTGCTGCGGGGCCAGCGCTGCAATGGCTTTTTGCAATCCTGCAATACGAAAGAATAAAAATTTTTCACTGAAATGGAAGTACTCTTGAAACAGCGCATAATGATGCAAACTATAATCAGGAACAGGAAGGGGTAATTCATCACGCTTATAGCCAACAGGCTCCAGCGTACACGCTTCTACAGCCGTTATTTTTTCATCCGTTGCAACATACAGTTTGCCAGCGCATTCACTAAATAACGCTTCATAAAACAAATTTGCTTTTATCCAATTACACGAAATATGCACTAATAAATTATCCACATTCATCGCTTTTATTGGCGAATTTTTTGAATGAATCGTCATTTTTAAAAGCCAATGATGTTGAGGTGAGTGTTCAAAAGTGAAAGCATCTCTTGCTACCAGCTCAACTTTTTGAATATTTAAAGGCCAAAGATGGGTGTTATAAACTGTTTGAAATTGGCACTGCACATCCTCAACTGAATGCGCTAAAAGCTTCGTGCCTTTCTCAAGATAATACCCTTTATCTGCTGGAATTTGACTATGATCAACATGTAGTTTTGCAATTGCCATCGCTGGAATAGGATTAACCAGATGAGGATACAAAACACTCAATAAAGCCTGCGCTGTTTGCGGAAATCGATCATCAATCGCTCTACTCAAACGTCCCGTTAGAAAAGCAAATGATTCAAGCAGCCTTTCCACCTGTGGATCTGGGGACTCTCCATCCGTTAATTCGAGGCGTCGCGCAATTTTTGGATATTGTTTGGCAAACTCTTTTCCGCTTGAACGTAAGTAATCAAGCTCTTCTTGGTAATAGCGAACTAATGAGTCGTCGACTTTTGCCATGCATTTGGATTTTTAATACCTCATTTAATGGTAAGTCGAATAGCTTTTCTGCACAATAGCTAAAGTATGTAGATGCCTAGCTTTTCTCATTTTTTCTTGAAAGAACAAGAGAAATGTAGTAATGGGAAGACAGGGGAGAGCTGGCGAGGAGAACAACGCGATGGTTAAAAAAAACCAACAATTTTTACAGAAGTTTTTTATTTTTGGCATTTGTGTTGCTCTTGGTTCTTCCTTTGCGATGGAATCAAAAGATCCAGAAGGACTATCACGCAAACGCACCATCGAACAATCTTCCGATGAAGTTGTCAAAGAAGCATTGTTGCATCAGCTTGGCGACTATCACTACGCGATTGCTACCACCGATACCGCTTTTAAGCATATGTTATCTTTATCGATGGGAAGTGACCCTTCAATTGTGATTTCTTTCTTAAATTGCTTTATTCCTCCCTTCAGGGGCGACCCAGTGGTGGAAGTTGAGGAAGCCCCTGTTGCTATCCCAGCGCTTAGGCACCCGGGAGAGAAACAGACCTTCATGGATTTGCACGTGACATCGCAAAGCGGGGTTCATTACATTATCGAAATGCAGGCGCAGCGTCATGTGATGTTTGATGAGCGAGCTTTATTTTATGCGTGTGGAATTTATGCGCGCCAATTATCAGAAAGGCAACTCAGTGCTGAGAATTGGTATATTAACCTAAAACCAGTAATTGCCTTACAAATTTTAGATTATGACACGAATCGCATTCGTGGTCTTAAGGCAGAGGTGCCAGATACTTTAGTGGATAGAGTAAAAGAACACCCATTACCAACAGAGCAATTTATTAAGCACTATGTTTTAACGGATAAATCGGGACAGCAAATTGATTATTTGCAGATGATCCAAGTGGAGTTACCACGTGCGGAAAGAACAAAATCGTTGTTTCCGCCACAGGCAGATTTTACGATGGCGGATTGGTGGGTGAGTGTCTTACATCATGCGCAGGAGTACACATCAGCAAAAGTAGCAGAATGGTATAACGAAGGTACAGGAATAATGCCTGTTGCCATATACAACGCCTTAAACCGTTTAGATTTACAGCAATGGAGTCCGAGAGTGACGGGTGAATACAGAGAGAATTTAGCGAATCGAGATCTTTATGCGGCAACTCTGGCGGTGGAACGTGAAGAAGGCGAAAAAGTTGGTGAAAAAAGAACAAAACGCGCAGCAATTACACGCATGCAAAATAAAGAAATGAAAACCGAAGATATTTGTGACATTTTAGGCATCACCGAACAACAACTGCATGAACTGATGGCTGAGGAATCCTAAATTAAGCCTCTTCCGCTGGGTTGCTTTGTGTGTTCGTTATAGCTACAGCTTTCTTCGGATAAGACTCATACATTTTTTCTCCCAGGTCGACCCACTTAAGATGCCGCTGCTGCATAGAAGTGGCGATATGATCAGTTGGATCATATAGCTTTTCATAATGATTATTTTGCCTACGCAAAACAACACTTTTTGCTCGTTCTGACGTTAAAATAACCATTGCAAGATGAAAGCCTGTTTTTTCTGGAGGATACAAAATTGTCTGTTGTGCATATGGCTGATCGGCAAAACGCGACATTAAATTAAGCTTTGGTCTAATCAACTGATTACCGAAATGTTCCTGATCAGATATAACAAAAACATTTAAATTGTGTAAAACTGCCCATAATTGCACATACGCTGAATCACAAGGCAACCATCCTCCCAATTCTCCTCCACGTAAAGCCAATTCTTGCATTTCTGCCCCCAATGATGCAGGCGATAATTCTTCAGGAAATTCAGTTAAAGAACTAACAATTTCCAATCTTTGGGCTATTAAATCCTGCTCTACCTGATGATTAAAAATATCCTTACGATCTTGAAAATCATCCCAAAGTTTTCCGCATGATCTTGCCGTTTCTGGTTGCTGTAAAAGTTCTGCAACGGGCTGGCAAACCTCGGTAATAAATATTGAGTATCCACTCTCGCAAAGTTCATCAAATAAAAATGCATCAGTGCTTTTCCCAGGTAACATGCTTGGGTTTAAAAACTCTTTTATCGTTTCGCAAATCAACGTATATTTCTCAGCTAACTTTTGCTCATAAAGGGAAGTATCTTCCCTAAGTTCTTTATATTCTTGTTGTACTTTAGCAATGGCTATTTGTTTTTCATTCATAAATTGGGCAAATTCTGGGTATTTTTCCTCAAAATCCTTAAATTGCTTTTCAACATTTTGCTTTAGTTGTTCAGAGTTTCCTTGAACTTGCTTTCTTTGTATCAAATTAAGAAGCTGCTGACGCCGAGATACCAATACAGCAAGCTCATTTACTTCGGCTTGATGCTGTTGTTGATACTCTTGAGATTCGGTTCTTAATTTTTTAATTTCTTCTTGTAATCGCGTTCGCTCTGCTCTTACTTTCTCAACAGCGGCTGTTTTTTCGGCAGCTATTTCAGTGCTTAGCCTTTCAATCTCGACGTCTATCCCTGCCAAACGCTCATCTATTGTTGGTCTTGCTTTTCTCAAGCTTAAGATTGCATCAATAATATCGCGAAAGTTTTTATCTAGGATCAATACTTTTAACTGCTCTGGGTCACTAATTTTTGCATGAAAATCCTTCAAGGCGTCTTCTAAAGCAGGTAATGCTATCACAGCAGTTAGCATCTCTCGTTTTGATTGATTAATATGTTCTTCATTTTCTGCTTGTTTATTACTTTTAAATTGACTGTACTGTATCATTCTTTCTCTTAAAGCACTCGCTTGCTCCACATCTCTTTCTCCCAGTTCCGCAACCATTTTCTCTATTAAAGAAGAAAAACCCACACCATCCATATGACGACTAATCATGAGATAAATTCGTCGTGCATCAACATCCGCAGTATTGTCTAAAATTGCACGAAGCATTTTGTATCTGCCGTTTCCTTCAGCGATTCCAGTACTCTCCGAAGCGGCTAAAGGACCATCTGTTGGAATGAAAAGGCTGTGCTGTCCACACATACCATCAGGAAAAGAATCAGCAAGGCAAAGGGGTAACTTAAGGTATAAACCAGCCTGGTCGCGTAAATTTTCTGGAAGTATATCTAATGAAAGTCGATGAGGAGATTTAAGTTGTTCTTCTACTACTTGGTTCAAATGTCTGTATATCTGAGCATAAGTTCTCCCAAGTGTTTGCTCTCTATAACTCTCCGTGAAGAAAAATAGAGCCTGCAAAAATAATTCATCAATTAAAGCATTTGAAATACGAGATATATTTCCTTCATCCAAATAAAGCAATGATGTCATGTCTAATACATGACTAGATTCCCTAAACAGTCCATAACGCAATTCACGTGCTACATGTTTTTTTAAATCTTCTGTTGAGGATCGTTCATTCCAAAAATACTCATGAGCCGCTAGGGAAAGAATGGTAAATGTGGTGAGATGTTCTTTACGTTTTGGAGTGTTAGCAAATCCTTTATCAAATTGACTTAGAAAATCATAGATATGACGTGGATTCCTTGTTGCTCCACAATTCCACACTGAATTAAGCGCATAATAAAACTCTGTTCGTAAATGAATTCCCACCAATTCATTAAACTCATCTTTTGTAAGTTCCATATCTGCAAATAAAGTTCCAATGTCTTGAGTATTTTTTCGCGCTAAAGTATCTGCTTCTTCTGTATATCCAAGGGTGCAAAATCGCATATGCTCTTTTATTAAATGCTGAATTTCTGGCCGAAAAATGATATGCTCTACGCCAGGTTGATCCTCAGTTTCTACAGGAAATGCAAAAGATGAAAAAAATGTATAGATAAGTAAGAAAAATCCCCAAAATACCATAAATCCCCTCTGGTAAAATCTTTACCTAAGTATCAAAGAGGAAGTATTAACAAAGAGTTAAAATATGACGCCGTTTTACGGATATAACGCATATCGTTGTGGATCTTTCATCCACTCAAGATGACGCGCTTCACGCGCCATGGCAGCCAAGTCATTTGGCGAAAGAAGCTTGTCATAATGCGCGGGTGACTTACTTAAATAAACATTTTTAGCCGTTGGTGAGGTTAAAATCACCGTTGCTAAATGTTTACCGCTGACGCCATGTGAATAGTGCGTTGCTATTTGAGTGTAAGGATCATCTTTAAGGCGGATCATTAAATCAAGACCTGATCTTCCATGGCTTTCCCCACTTGAAAAAACAAAAATATTTAAGTTGTTTACCATTGCCCAAAGCTGCGTATAAATAGCATCGCAAGGTAACCACCCAGCTAGTTCTCCAGGACTTAAGGCTTTTTTATGCATATCTTCTTTTAATATGTCAGGGGAAAATTGCGCAGGCAGGGTGCTAAAAAGCCCTAAAATCTTTAATCTTTCCATCGAAAGGGTATGTTCAATTTCTCGAATCACCTCATCCTTTTCATCCCTGATTGCAGCAATTTCACTCTCAATTAAAGTTTCCGTAGAAGCAGCAGTGGCTAAAACAGGCCTAACCAATCGACACGCAGCAACGCATAAACTTGTTAAGAAAGAATACCGTTCATTTCTTGGCTCACAAAGTTTATCAATATCAAAAGATTTATCGCTCATCGTGCCTGGCAAAATATCAGCATCAAGGTATGAGCGAAGCGCAGCTCCCACCAGCTTATTTCGCTCAGCCATTTTTTTAGGACGTTGAATGCCAGGTTGGCTCATAATTCTTGTAATCTCTGCACGAATTGGATCTATGACTGAGACTAATCCCGGGTTTATGCTTTCACTATTTAACACTTCTTCAATCAGACTATTAAAATCGCGACAGGACGCATCTTTAAAAGCATCTGCTCCATTGCCTGTCCAGGCACTTAATTTTTCTGACTCGGCAAGCTCATCTTTAAACCTATTCAAAATTATTGATAAGGGCTTAGTGACACGTGCGATAAGGTCTCGTAATTGCTGACTTGCACCTTCTTGCCTTCTGGTGTTTAAATCCATCTCTTGTTGCATGTAGCCAACAATAGCTTCTCTAATAGCAACTTCATTCGGGTCAACTGTAGATGCAAGGTGAGATTGAATGATCTCTAAAAATTTCTCGGAATTATTAATGTATGGACTTATTAGTAGATATAGACGATGCGCAATAGGATCCACTGCTTGATCTAAAATAGCTCGTTCTATTTTATAGCGCGCATTGCCTTCAGAAATGCCACCACAAGCACCATCGGTTGAAATGAAAAGACTGTTTTCCCCACACATCCCATCACCAGCTGAAGATGCTGGTCTGAAATCCATTTGTTCACCCAGGCTAAATTTTTCGCGGGTGTTAGCATCCAGCTTAACGGGAAGTTTTGCTATTCCTATCTTACTTAGTTTTGTTGTTAAATCTTCCAAAATGGCTGAAAAGGTTACACCTAAATTTTTGTCTCTAAAATTCCCCATTAAAGCCTGCAATTTTCCAAGTAATTCCTCACTAATCCATGCGGTCGTAAGGCGTTCGATGTCAGGTTCTTCTAAGTATATTAAATTTGCTACGTTAAGTTTATGTCCTGCTTTTTTAAAAAGTCCGTAACGTAGCTCTCTTTTTGCTCTATTTCTCAAATCAATTACGGTTGATTTTTCATTCCAAAAATACTCCTGAGATGCGAGTGAAAGAATCGTTAGTACGCTTAAAAATTCTCTTTGTGCTCGATTTTTTGGCGCTGCCTTATCAAGCCTACTCAAAAAATCATAAACAATGCGATGATCTTTGGTTCTTCCTGACCCCCATTTCGTATTGAACGCGTAATACAGTTCTAATTTTAAATGCTGATCGATTTCATCAACGCATAATACTTTATCAACGCCCGGGTTAATAAGCTGTTGGGTAATCTGTCGCGCTAAAGTATCTGCTGCCTGCGTGTATCCTAATGCTGAAAGCTCACTAGTTTTGGTTCGCACCCAAGATAGTTCTTCTTCAGACGATGAGAAGCTCTGACTGGAATGAAGCATACTGAATAAATTAAGACATATCCATAAGGAGGTCTTTAAACAGCTCTTGATCATATTTTTATTACTCTTAAGAATAATAAAAGAATATTATCGAGGGATTAATATATCGTTAAGTCTTGGTTATTAGTAAATTTAATAGCGTCTTTTTATGATGCGCCTGCCAAGAAACAGGGCAAGGCAACCTTCAATCCCAATCATCACGGCTAGTGGGAAATAGGTGTGATTATAAAAGTGAGCAATAATTTGTAACCCAATTGCGCTAAACACTAATCGAAATGTTATTAATATTCCTGAAGCTCTAGCCGAAGCGCCTTTGACAGCTCCCAAGGCGCGAGTGTAACTGATATTTACCGGCAAAGCGCATGAAAAACTCCAGCCTATTAAAATGGCGGTCAAGACTAAAGGATTGGTTGGCAAAAAGAAACCATAAATTCCCGCTAATATGCCAAAAAGACAATATAGGCCTAGGCTTGTTTTAAAACATGTATCTTCTCCAAATCGCTTACAAAGTGCTCCACCAAATAAGCACATAAGTCCATAAGAAGAGGCTAAGGCTCCCTGATATAAACCAAATGCTTCTAATGAAACATGCAGATCTTCGCGATAAAAAATAGGGGCAATACCAACAAACACAAAATAACAAACAGCAGAACTTACAACCAACGCTGCCGGATAGTTGAATCGCCTTGATTTAAAAAGGGGCAGATATGTCTTTAACCCAAGTTCAGGAACGGTGTGTTGATGACTTTTTTGTTTTGGTAAACATTTAAAAGCAAGAGCTAAAGCCACAAGCGATAAAATAAGCAAGCTCAAAAAATTCGATCTCCACCCAAGCCAAAGATTAAGATAACTACCAAAAACCGGAGCTGCACCCATCATCAGGGCATTCAATCCACTTAAAATGCTAATGTATTTGGTGCGGTGCTTTGGATAAAACTCATAAACAATCGCATAACTTAAAGCATTGGGACCGCTCATGCCCAAGCCTTGTAATAAGCGGCCCACTAGTAAAACAGAGAAAGAAGTAGCAACGCAGCAAAAAATACTGCCAATTGAAAAAAGAACCAACGATAAAATCGCAATGTTCTTACTGCTAAATCGTTCAGCTAGCGGCCCCACCCACAGAGTTGCTAATGCATAGGCCGTGAAATTCACACTAAGCGTTAGCTGCACTTGTTCAATATTTACAGAAAACGCGTCCATGATTTCAGGGAAACTGGGCGTGAAGATATCCATCTCCATTCCAGCTAGAATATTCATTAAGCAGAGGCTCAGAAGACGAAAATCTATAAATGAAGCTGTTCTAGTGGCCATCTCGGTCTTGGTTGAAAATCACTCTCTGATGGTAGCACGCCATGCTGTATTGCCTCAATACCAACCCATCCAATCATCGCTGCATTATCAACACACAAATTCATCGGTGGAAAAATCGCTTCAATGCCATGATTCGCACATACATGCTGAAGTTGTTCTCGTAAATATCGATTTGCAGCCACACCACCAGCCATGACTAAACGCTCTACCTTATGTTGGCTGCACTTCAAGGCTTTTGATAAACGCTCTTTAAATATTTCTCCAACCGTATATTGAAAGCTCGCGGCAATGTCACAAACAGTCTGTTCATCAAGCGTGCTTTTTTCAATGGTCTGCTTAACAGCAGTTTTCAGACCTGAAAAAGAAAAATTAGGTACAGGTTCATGCTGCAAAGGTTTTGGAAAGATAAATCGTGTCGGATCACCCAATTTAGCCTTTTTTTCTAAGGTTGGACCTCCCGGAAAATCAAAGTCTAAAAGCTTGGCAATCTTATCAAAACACTCGCCAGCTGCATCATCCAGAGTTTGCCCCAAAAGAACATACTGACGAAAACCTAGCACTTCCATAAACATGCAATGCCCACCCGATGTTAACAATAACAGGTAAGGGTAGGCGACATCATGACTCAATCGGGCTGTTAATGCATGCCCCTCAAGGTGATTGATGCAGTACAAAGGTTTATTCAGGGAAACATGCAGAGCCTTTGCTAAGGTCACACCTACTAGTACCCCCCCAATTAATCCAGGGCCGCCTGTGACTGCAATAGCATCAATATCTTTAAGTTCTATTTTTGCTTGAGCAAGAGCTTGCTCCATGATGGGTTCAATATTGCTTAGATGAGCTCGTGCGGCGAGTTCAGGTACAACTCCTCCATAATCTTGGTGTACGCTTACTTGTGAGCGCGTTACTAAACTTAGAATGCGCTTATCAATATCAGAATCTTGAAGGATAGATATTGAGGTTTCATCACAACTTGTTTCGATGGCTAAGATGATCATATGCTGAGTGTTTTTAACTCTTTTTTAAGTATTTTTGTTTAGAATTACTTAATTAATAAAGAATTTTTTACATTTGTGGAAGGTAATCTATGACAACTAAAGCTAAAGAGAAAAAAAAGGTGGCTATTGCATGTCAAGGCGGTGGTTCTCATGGTGCTTTTACCTGGGGTGTGCTTGATAAGTTATTAGAAGATGGTCGTTTTGAAATTGAAGGCCTTACAGGAACTTCAGCGGGCGGTATGAACGCAGTAGCTGCAGCACAAGGTTTGGCTAAGGGTGGCAATAAAGAAGCGCGTGCTACGCTAAGATTATTTTGGGAACGTATTTGTGAAAGTGGCAAAAATAGCTCTCTTAACAATCGTGGTCCAATTGATAAATACATGAATAACTGGACAATGTATAACTCTCCAGGTTTCTTGATGTTTGAATACCTAAGCCGTATGTATTCTCCATATGAGCTTAATCCTATGAAAACAGATCCATTACGTGACGTGATTGCAAAAACTTTTGACTTTGAATTGTTACGCAAACAAAAGGAATGTAAAGTTTTCCTTTGTGCTACACACGTATTCACTGGAAAATTAACGGTGTTTAAAACAGAAGAATTGAAAATAGAGTGTCTACTTGCAACAGCTTGTTTGCCCACTATTCATGGCGCTGTACTGGTAAATGGCGAATATTATTGGGATGGTGGTTTCATTGGAAACCCTGTGATGTTCCCTCTGATTTATGATTGTGAGACATCTGATATTATTTTAATTCAGTTAAACCCAACTATTCGAAACAAATTACCGACAAGTGCACGCGAGATTGGTGATCGCTTAAATGAAATCACAAACAACGCGTCTGTTGTTCGTGAAATGCGTGCAATTCATATGATTGGTCAATTGCAAGATGAAGGTGTTATTCCTGAAGGTCGCATGAAGCGCGTATACATGCATTTAATTGAAGACGAAGCATGTTTCCAAGAACTTGGTTGGGGAAGTAAATTAAACACAGAAATGGACTTCTTTGATCACCTTTTCCAAAAGGGACGTGATGCCGCTGATGCTTGGATTAAACAAAATTATGATAGCATCGGTAAGAAAACAACGGCGCCAATTCGTGAACACTTTACCGGCAAAGACTGGGATATGCACAAAGGCCATGCTGGCTCTTTAAAAATGCTTGACGGTAAAAAGAAAAAATAGTTTAAAAGCTTAAAACGAAAAAACACCTGCGATATAACAGCGCAGGTGTTTTTTATTACTCATATTATTGATGTTTTTACTTAGGGATCGTCATAATCCGCTCTAATCGGACATTTGTAAACCACTTCCAAACTTCATACCATTTAGCGGATGTTGAAAAGAACACAAAAGCAACTTTACCCATTAAATGGTCATAAGAAATAAATGCTACCTTATCATTCATATAACGGCTATCAAGAGATCCATCACGATTATCACCAATAATCATGAAATGTCCTTCCGGTACCACATACTCCGGCGTATCATCCGTGCTATGCTCAGGGTCATGCGAAAATGCTCTCGCTTCACCAAACGGGACATATTTTATAAACGTATGCTGTACTCCATTTGGCAGCGTTTCTAAGTAGCGAGGCACCATAATAGTTTTTCCATTATGCTCCAAAGGAAAATCTTCAATACGCTGAATGGGGCATTCTTTACCATTAATCCATAAGCGTCCTTTTTTCATCTGGATTCGATCGCCCGGTAATCCAATAATACGCTTCACGTAATCTTTTGCTGAATCCCAAAGTTTGATTCCAAGAATGGAAAAGGGTTCTGCATCTTTAGGATTATGAAAAACACCAATGTCACCCATCTTCGGATTTTCAGGCATTACTCGTCCCTCGAACCAGTTTACATCTGCTCCAAATGGCAAGCTGTAGCGCGTGTATCCATAAGCAAATTTATTCACTACCAAAAAATCCCCAATCAATAAATTCGGGATCATTGAACCGGTGGGAATATTAAACGGCTTAAAAAACAAGGTGCTAAAAATCAAAAAACCAACGATAAATTTTGTTAAGCTTTTTGCTTCATGCCTAAATTTTTCACGTTTTTCTTGCTTAATTTTTAATAAGTCCATAAGGGAATTTAGTGCCATTGGGGTTTCTCAACTATTTTTGTTTTATTATAAGTAACAAATCACGCCTTAACAACTATGTGCTGCACTGGCGTCGTATTCCTGGTGCGTTTCTTTACCTTCGTGGTATGTCTTCTTCAGATACGGTTTTCCATTTGAAAATACAATCGTATCGCCATGCAATTTGCCTTTTTGGTAATGCGACTCTACCTGTTTTTGCCCAAAATCATCATAAACGATGGTGGTGCCATGCATCAGTCCATCTTCATACTCCACATCCATCGAGGGTAGGCCATTCTCATGAAAAGCCTTCATCGACCCATGCATTTTTCCATGCTTGAAATGAATTTCGCGCTCAACTTTTCCATTAGCAAAGTAATACGTCGTTAATCCATCAAGCTTGTCTTTTACATAGTGCGCCTGCATTTCGTAATGTCCATCTTTTGTCTTGATGCTTGTAAGGCCTTGCTTGAGTCCTCTCGATAATTCCGTTTGCAGTGTTTTTGATCCAATTTTTTGTGTTTTTACTTCATGTTCCGGGGCATGAGGATCTTCCTTGGGGTCATCGTCGTCATCCTCTTCTTCTTCGCTCTCATCATCTTCTTCATGAATCTCTGCATTTTCTTGAAAATCTTTTTCATATCCGGGTGTATAGGTTAGCTTACCATCATGAGCCACCCCGGCATTATGATTCGCTGCCTGTTCTGCTAATTCTTTAATGGGACTTTTTTTTACAGGCGATTTATCCGTAGCTTGTTCTTTAGGAACTGCACTTTCAGCTGGTGGAGCTTCGGTATTTGAATTTGATGCGTGTGGCTCCTCTGTTGCTTCTATTTGCTGTTGTGCTTCAATACTCATTATTAGCCTCCAAGCTTCGTAATAGCACCCTTAAACATACCAACAGCAGCGCCTTCCGCTTTAATCATGCCACCACTTTTAATCTCCATTATGGCACCTGCATTTGCTTTAAAAGCTGTTCCAGATTTTAGCTGAATCAATGTTCCTGCTTTTGCCTGCATGGAGGCAGTTTTCAGTTGAATTTGGGCACTCGCATTTTCTTGAATTTTTTTGGCTTTTTCTTGAATGCTTTTCCCAGCGGTTGATTGAATATTTTGTCCCGCCTTTTTTTGGATACTTTTTCCAGCATTCATCACAATATTCTCACCAGCCTTCATCGTGATATTTTTTCCGGCATTGATCGTAATGCTATCAGGTGTCGTAACCGTAATTGCCTTGGTGGCCTTAATAAGAACAGTACCATTCACGTCAATGACTACATTTCCTTTTTTAAGAGTAGTGGTGAGATTTCCACTATCGATAAGCGTCAAAAACATAGTGCCATCACCCTTTTGATGAATAAGTTTGTCACCTGCATCAAGAGTTAAAGAATCATCACCCGTTTTAATATCTTCCGTGCGGCTATGCTCAATAACCGTATTCATATCATATTGGCCGTGCAAATAGATTTCTTCTTTGCCTTTTTCATCGCTAAAGCGCAATTCATTACTTCCCGTATCATCGTCAAAAGTCTTGCTTTTTAAGGTCATATAATGAGGTGAATCTTTAGGAGAGTAGGGTGGCATAAAGGCTTGATTGTACACGCATCCTGTTACCAATGGTCTATCAGGATCACCATCGATAAAAGATACTACAACTTCCATACCAATTCGTGGCATGTAAAGTGCTCCCCAACTTGCACCACTCAATGATTGACTTACGCGCACCCACAGGGAACTTGTTTCATCGTTTGGATTTTTCAAATCCCAATGAAACTTAACTTTGATGCGCGCCATCGCGTCTCCATAAACTTCTGTGCCGGCTCCCGTTACAAAAGCTGTTTGTGAACCATAAATTCGGGGTTTCAGCGTTTTTCGGTAAGGCCTGTAAGGAATTGTTTTTAAAAAACCTTCAAACGAATTCGTGTATGTTAAAGCAAACGAATCGGTATCGTGCTCATCAGTAGGCTGCGCAATAAGTTCATGCTTTACATAAGAAACCGCATAAGCTGCGTTGTACTGTGTAATAGGATGTTCTGCCAGAGTAAACGTTGTTCCAGGTGCTAAACTTGCACAGGATGATTTTCCATACACACGTTTTGTAAACCATTCAATTTCTTCCATGCGCTGGTCGGCAAGCTTGGCACCAACGGATGATTGTTGAAAAAGTCCGGGATATTCATAAATTTCCTCGCCAAATCCAGCTCCTGTGCTGTTACCTAACAATTGCGTATTAGGTGTCGTGTAGTTGTAATCAATAGTTTTATAAGCCTTGGCAGCTACTTGCGATTTTTTCCCAAACGCAACCACATGATCCACAAAAGCTCCCTCTGTATCGATATTTAAAAACGGCAAACTTCCCTGCGCAATACCCACAAAACTTGAATTACTATCAAACAGAACCATCGTGTGCGCTGAATCACCATGCACAAAATAATACCCAATGCCTTCTTCTTCTAGTAATCGTGAGACGAAATCATAATGACTTTCCCCATACTGCACGCAATATTCTCGTGCTTGCGTGCCTCCAGATGCTTGTATTTTAAAATCCGACAAACCATTTTCTCTAAAAATTGTTTGAATAATATCAATCGCTGATTGTTCTTGAAAAATTCGATGATCTCGGCTGTGCTTTAACATCCAAAAAAGTGGCCGTATTTGAAAATGAAAAAAATGTGTTACTTGTTTTTTTTCATCAAAAATCGTTCGCACGTGTTCCATATGGGTGATTATACCCTGGTAAGAGCGCTCTTCCTTTTTAGCTGAGGGATCATTCCCGCCATAGACTTCGAAAATAATACCAGCTTTAGTATAAATCAGGTCATCCCCATCAAAACTAGAAAGCATCGTGGATGCATACACATCAATAAGATATGGCTCTGATAGCGCTTCCTCAATAACAGCCTGCTGAATAACAAAAGCTCCATCTCCAAACGAAGTGTTTATTTTGATTGAGAGTATTTCACCAGCTGACACGCGCGTTCCTTGAAAATTAGCTTTTTAATAAATTTTTAAGTACTCTTTGTCATTCTGGGACAGAACAAAAACCTTTGTCTAGTGGGAAGAACTAGAAAAGATTAAGGATAAAGAATGATTAAAGGCAAATATCTCTGCGTCTATTGTGGCGCCTCTGAACGTGTTAACCCTCAGTATTACAAGGCGGCGGAAGATTTTGGAAAACTCATTGCAACGAATGGCTTTAATATGGTGTATGGGGGAGGGCGTTTTGGTTTGATGGGTCGCGTTTCAAACGCAGTTATAGCAAACGGTGGTCACGTTATTGGCATTACCACACACCAATTAGATAATCGTGAAGGCGTGCAGGACGGTCTAGATCAGGTATTTGTCGTTGATACAATGCACACGCGCAAGCATCAAATGGCTCAACAGGCTGATGCTTTTGTCATCATGCCAGGCGGTTTTGGCACCTTAGACGAGTTTTTTGAAATCTTTACATGGCGCCAACTGAATATCCACCAAAAACCTATCATTCTTGCTAATATCGATGGCTACTGGGATCCCCTAGTTTCCCTATTTCATCACATTATCAACGAAGATTTTGCACGCAAAGAACACGAACAATTCTTGCATATCGAAAGCACTCTTGAGGGCGTTATTGAAACAGCAAAGAAGTTGCTTGGGTAGTTATCTTTATTAGCACCTAAATAGACGCCCCGTTGAAAAACGGGGCCCAATGAGTGATTTCAATATTTAAACTTATACAAAAAGTGAATCAAGGGCACTTTCATAGTCTTCATACCCAAATACTTCCGCTGCATGCATATTTATAGTCTTTTTGATAAGCTCTGCATTATCAACCGGAATGCCATAGCGATTTAGGTATCTAAGCGTTAGTGCATTAAAATTATCTCTTCTTACGGCATAAGTGCTAGAGAATAAATGGTATGCCTCGTCTTTTTTCCAAAATCGATTTAAAATATCTGGGTCTTGTCCACCTCGAATTAACTGTGTCGCCATCACGATTCCTGTCGCCACTGGAATGCGGCTAAATTCATCAACTAAATTATTTCTATAAGGGTCAACGGCTTTACGGCGTAAAATTTCTCCCAGCAAATGCAATTGATACTCTTTGGAATTATATTGATCAACGGTAATGTTTTGATCAAAAGCCATTGCGCTTCGTTGAGGAAGATCCTTCATCAGATAATAATTACCAGGTTGCTGACTATAGACACTTCCATCGTAATTCAAACTAAGTTTATATCTTGTCTTCTGTGTCTATTATTTCAGGGTGGTTATTCCAATGAACTGCTGCAACAAGGCTAAAGAGCTTAAAAAATAGGATGATTAGTATTGTGGGTATTCGAGTGTACATAAACTTTCTTTAAAAAAATGTTAGAACGAATATGCCAATACAAAAAATCATTATGATCAACGTTTAATTTTATATATTTTTAACGCACCCGTTTTTCTGACGTCCCGCGGCTTGATCGCTGTACCCAGTGAAACTATCTCTTATATTCTGTCACCAACTGCAAGGCCTTTTTTGGTCCGGTAATAGTAATAACCGTGTGCCAACGTTGCTCGCCAACCTCATGTAATTCAAATTCATAAAAATCCTTATTGCACTTATGCACGTGCCATTTTTTTGCATCGCTTAACTCATGCAGCAGCACAAACCCCTCCTTAGGGTTCTCACCAAAAATGTTGAGAGAATCATTCGCCCATTCAAAGCGATAATTTCGAAAAAACACTTGATGGCTATCAGTATATCTGCCAGTTTCATGAGCCTGACAAAGAGTAGAGTCGATCTCTTCTACTTTTAAAACACCAGTTTGATGTAGACCATTTGAGATATTTCGTTCAAATAACCACTCTCCAGGTAAACACGCCCAAAAATCGACAAGCTTCATGCTCTAAAAATTTTATCTAGATTTTCTTTATGGAAACATCCTAACATACAAAAAAACATCTGAGTAATGAGTAATGAAAAGCGCCGCAAAATCCACCAAACCCGTTGCCCAAAATCGTAATAAAAAAGGAAGTGCGCACGACTCCTCAAAAAGCCGATTCATCGGAGCAACCTTAATTGTTGCCGGCACGACATTTGGAGCAGGTATGCTAGCGCTGCCTATGACCTCTGGAAAAGCAGGTTTCTTGTATAGCTCATTACTGCTTATTGGTATGTGGATGTTCACCTGCTTTGCAGCGCTTGTTAGCCTTGAAATCAACCTGCGCATGGGTGGTGGCTATAGCATTTCTTATTTAGCCGAAAAAATTTTTGGAAAAGTTGGCAAATGGATCGCTTCCGCAAGTATTGGTCTTTTGTTCTATGCGCTGCTTGCTGCTTACACAACTGGAGGAGCCTCGTTTTTAAAAGCAGGCATTGAAAGTATTGCAGGCATTTCAGTTCCATTCCAAACAATGGCTGCCGCATTTGCTGCAGGTCTTGGCGTTGTTGTGTATTCCTCCACGAAACATGTCGATTACGCAAACCGCTTTTTGTTATTTGTCAAAGTCAGCATTTTCTTTTGCTTGGTATTTGCCCTGATCCCATTTGTGAAATCCGAGTGCTTAATGCACCCGGGCAGTGAGCCAAGCGCTACATGGCTGGCGATTCCCCTATTTTTTACGTCTTTTGGTTTTCATGGAAGTATTCCAACACTCATTAACTATGTCGGGCCTAACGTTAATTATTTACGAAAAGTGATTATCGTTGGTAGCGTTACGCCATTATTTATCTACTTGGTCTGGCAAGTCGTTACCCTTGGTGTATTGCCAACCATTACAACAACCGCAGAAGAACAAAACGTTGCTTCCTTTATTAGCCATTTAAATCAGGCAACGCAAGGCAGCACCATTGAATACTTCTCAAATATCTTTGCGTTCTTTGGTGTATCAACGTCCTTCTTAGGCGTGGCTATCGGCCTATTCGATTACTTGGCTGAAAGTCTTAAAAAAGGCGACACAAAAGGTCAGCGCTTTCAAACGTCACTTCTTACCTTCTTGCCGCCGCTATTTTTTGCGTTGTTCTATCCAAATGGTTTCATCATCGCCTTAGGATACGCCGCAATCGCCCTCAGTATTTTAGCGGTGATTATGCCAGCGGCGGTGGCCTATAAAATGCGTCAAGTAGGCGGCACCGCTCCGTACACAGTGGTAGGGGGCAATGTCGCACTTGCCTTAATTTTCTCTGCTGGACTTGGCATCATTATAATCGAGCTGCTGAGGTAAAGCCTCTGCAGTAAGTTGTGCGTCAACAGGAACATAAAGAGAGCTTAAATTCTGCGTGAGAGCTGACTGGAACGCTGTTGAGTCAGAGGTTGTTATACTTATTAATTCTTCTCTGTTTGTAGGTATTCCAAGTTTCCTTTTAAGACGCTGTTGGTAATGATTCTCATCAAATTCAAAGATGCGGTTGATTGCTAGATATAAATCAAATGGTGAATATAAATCAAATATATCTGCTCTTCGAACAACTTCTGTCGGCCTTCCCGCTTGCTCCAAAGCTGCCCTTGATCCACTTTCTGATAAATGCTCGCCATGCTCATCTAAAAGTACATCAAATGTACCTTGGTGCCTATATTTAACGGCTTCTAATAATCCCGTATCAAACGCTGCAGGGGACGGAGGTCCATAAATCCATTGCTCCCCGGTTAAATACCCAAGATGATAGGTGCCCGTTATCAACTGAAAATGCTTAGGATTTTCGGATATTATCGATTGAATAAACACGAAATCTGTTACGTGTTGAGGCACTCTGATCGATTCGCTATACATATTTTCTAATACGTCATCTACATCATCCCATTTATTATGTTGTGCTGCACCTACAACAAAAGCATGCAAGGTATTTTCTGATGGTCTATATGCGTTTCTATTTCCGAACATTTCTCTAGCTTGCAGATAGTTTTTGCGCTCTATTTTCTTAAGTAGAGATTGATTCAAGCTGTGCATTGCATATTCTTTTGCATCAGTCGAGGGCTGTGGCCATGAATAACCATCCAGCACTTCATCCATTAATTCATAGTTCTCCTGTTCAGCTAATTTGCAGTATAAAGCGTCTACTAATTGTTGGAAAATTTCATCTTGATATTCGGGTCTTAAGTGAAGTTTTTGATAATTTCGTATTTCCTCTGTGGGATTAATTCCATAACTAGGATTTCTTAAAGCAGCGATGATGCATTTTGTCCTCAAGCTGTAAAGAAATTGATCAGTAATATTGGTGAAAAAAGTTTTAGAGTGATCAAACACATACTTGGCAAATGAAGTAAACCCTTCCTTTTGGCAATATTTGAAAAAACCATTTATAAAATCAAGCTGCCAAGAATGAACAGAATTTTCTACACCAGCTGCTATAAAGCAAAGAGTTGGTCCTAATTGACCGTTTTGAGCTGTATGCTGAATATCAACAAAATGCTTAGTCAAAAAATCTTTGTTTCCTTTAAGATGACGATGCAAAAGTGGAGGTACTTTATTTGAAGCAAATATTTCGTTAAAAGATTGGTGTACGATCATTAAAAATAAGGTGCCTTCCCATCCAATTTCACAAAAAAATTGAGGAATTTTTAACCTTTCTTGAAAACTTGAATCAGATTCCCATTCTCTTTTAGGTAATTGATGCACGCTTAAAAAATCTGCAGGAGCAACTTTTCCTGACAACGTGCTATTAAGCTCCTTAATGGTTTCCATATACCAGTAGCAATGGTTATATTCAACAGCTTCCGCGGCTTTATTCCAAAGCTCTATTGTTTCTGGTGATGATACAGAAAAGATTTTAAAGCTTACTATCCCCAATAAACACAAGAATCTAAAAACCATTTGTAGAATACCAAAAAATACATTCATATTAAGTAATATAGTGACTTAAAATGTCTTAACAAGCTTTAAAAACATGCCTAAATTCAAAGATCTCAAAATCGCTATTATTATTAAACTCATCATCCTCACGTTGATAATTATCTATGTACGTAAATCTCATTTTGACCTAAGCTTTAACCAAGTCATTCAGCACATCACCAACTAATGTTTGAATCATTAACGGCACTCCAGCTCGCGCGTCTTCAATTTGCCATCACGGCTTCCTATCATTTTCTCTTCGTGCCTCTCACCCTAGGCCTCAGTCTCCTCCTCGCCATCATGGAAAGCGTTTACGTGATGACGCAAAAACCTATCTGGAAACAAATGACGCAATTCTGGGGTTTATTGTTCGGCATCAATTTCGCTATGGGTGTTGCCACCGGCATTACCCTCGAATTCCAATTCGGCACCAATTGGGCCTACTACAGTCATTACGTCGGCGATATTTTCGGCTCACTCCTTGCCATCGAAGGACTCATGGCCTTTTTCTTGGAGGCAACGCTGATTGGTCTCTTCTTCTTTGGTTGGAAAAAACTTTCCAAACAAGCGCACCTTTGCGTCACTTGGGGCCTCGCGTTGGCTACGAATTTTTCTGCCCTTTGGATTCTTATCGCCAATGCATGGATGCAAAATCCTGTCGGTTCTACCTTTAATGTCGATACGCTGCGCATGGAACTTACCAATTTTTACGATGTTTTTTTCAATCCCGTTGCTCAATCAAAATTTGTCCACACCGTAAGCGCTGGCTATGTAACCGGTGCGGTGTTTGTCATGGCGGTTAGTGCTTGGTATCTTCTTCAAAAGCGTTACGTGGAATTTGCCAAACGCTCAATGACCGTCGCCGTAAGCTTTGGTCTTGCTTCCGCTTTAAGTGTGATTGTTCTAGGAGACGAGAGTGGATACACGGCCACCCAAAATCAAAAAATGAAAATTGCCGCCATGGAGGCTGTTTGGAATACCGAAAAAGCACCAGCTGATCTCTTGGTTTTTGCTATTCCCGATCAACAAAAACGTCAAAATTCCTTTGAACTTAAAATTCCTTACCTGCTCGGAATAATCGCCACGCGCTCGTTTTCTACTGAAATTCCAGGTATGAATGAACTTGAAGCGCAGGCTATTACTCGTATTAAAAGCGGTCAAAAGGCCTATCAAGCCCTTCAAGAACTCCGTAAAAATCGTACCAATCAAACAGCTGTTGAACAATTTGAAAAACACAAAAGCGATCTAGGCTATGGCCTGCTGTTGAAAAAATACACACTCAACGTTTACCAAGCAGACGAGGCCACCATCAAAAAAGCCGCCGCCGATACCATTCCCAATGTTATTCCTTTGTTCATCCTTTTTCGTGTCATGGTAGCTGCTGGATTTCTCATGCTTGCGTACTTTGTTATCGGTTTTTGGTATTCCATAAAACGTCGCTTCACCGAAAAATCGTGGTTCTTAAAAAGCAGCATCGCTATGCTTCCTCTACCTTGGATTGCCATCATGAGTGGCTGGATGGTTGCTGAACACGGCCGCCAACCGTGGGCTATTGAAGGTGTGCTTCCTACTTTTCTAGCCTCATCCAATCACGATAAATCATCGCTGCTTTTTTCTCTATCGCTGTTTGTTCTTTTCTACACCGTGTTATTCATCTTTGATGTCATGTTGTTAAAAAAATACATCAAAACCGGTCCTGATATTTTTGAGACAAAGGATTAAGTGATGCCATCTCTTGAAATTCTACAACTTATCTGGTGGGTTCTCCTCGGAGTTCTCCTCACTGCGTTTGCTCTAACCGATGGTTTTGACCTTGGTGTCGCAAGTTTGCTCACAATTCTTGGTAAAACTGATGATGAACGCCGTCTGCTTATTAACACCATTGCACCCATTTGGGAAAGCAACCAAGTCTGGCTTATTTTGGGAGCAGGGGCCATTTTTGCAGCATGGCCTACGGTCTATGCGGTTGCCTTTTCAACCATGTATGGAGCGATGTTTTTACTGCTCGCCTGTCTAATTGTGCGACCTGTTGGTCTTAAATTTCGCAGCAAAATGCCAAGCCAAATCTGGCGCACCCGTTGGGACTGGACATTATGCATCACAAGCGTTATCCCATCTCTTCTTTTTGGTGTTGCTGTTGGTAACGCCATTTTGGGATTGCCCTTCACTTTTGATGACCATTTAATGCTCAGCACTCAAAGCGTATTTTTTAGCCTTCTAAACCCCTTTACCCTCGTCACTGGCCTTGTTTCCCTAACCATGCTTATTGCTCATGGTGCCGCGTATATTCGCTTAAAAATTGATCATCCCATCGCGCAAAAAGCACATGTTGCCCAAAAACTTTTCTCCTTTTTATCCCTTGTTTCTTTCGTTGCGGCAGGCCTTATTCTAAACAACACGTGCTTTGGCTTTACTATTGAATCTATGCCAGGCACTCCAAATATTTTAGCAAAAACAGTAGGGGTACAACTTATCGATGAAAGCGGCGAATTAACTCAGCGCTTTTTCAAAAGTCACACCATTATCGCGGCAATGATGGTCTTTTTCGGATGTATGATTTCCATGGTATCAGAAAGCCGAAAAACCATTGTCGGTTTTTTAGGCACCTCGCTCAGCATTATTGGCACTATCGCTACCGCTGGCCTTGCTACATTTCCTTTCATTTTACCATCAACCCTTTCGCCAAATCACAGCTTAACCGTTTGGGACGCCTCTTCCTCAAGGTTAACACTATTCATCATGCTCATTGCCGTGGGCGTATTTTTGCCTCTGGTCCTCGCTTACATTATCTGGACCTACCGCGTCTTTAGAAAAAAATTAACCCTACAGGATCTTTCCGATCCGCAAATGTATTAGGAGTATTATGTGGTATTTCAGCTGGATCTTAGGCTTAGGCCTTGCATGCACCTTCAGCATTTTAAACGCGATGTGGCTAGAGATTGACGGTAAAGAGTGATATTATCAGTCCTTATTTGCTCAACTTTTTTGTAAGAGTACTTTATGAAAATATCCCTTAAATCCTTAAGCTTATCCGCATTTATTCTTTGTGGTTTTTTCTCTAAAGAGTGTGCTGGTATGGACTTTATGGATTATGTTCGTGCCAAGGGTCATCCCGTGTTTGCGGCACACTCTCGTAACGATAGAGCGCGAGTGATGCAATACTTAGAGGAAGACTCCTCTTCCTCCGTAATAGCAATAAATGGGGTTGGTGAATCTATTCTTTATGATGCCACTTCTAGAAACGATGCTGAAATGGTTACAAAAATACTAAGATTGCTACCACTTTTTACCGTTGACCAACAAAAGTCCTTATTTGAAACACAACCTGTTGTTCCAGGATTTAAAGGTCCATCACTATTAACAAGAATACAAAATGAGGATTGTCCAATAAACGCGGAAATTAAAGAGCAGCTACTGAATTATTGGAATGCTTTAATCAGTAGTGTTAAGTAATTTCAAGGGTGATACGCCTTGTGGCTGGAGATGGATAACAAAGAATGAATCCAAAACTGCTTACTTTGAAAAAGCTTAAGGTATATTTGTGGCCTAAAAACATGCCCAAGGCCAAAATGTACCTTATTAGTGCTCTTTCCTTTCTACTTATCGGGCGTGTATGTGTTTTGTGCGGTCCAGTTGCTTTTAAATACTTGATTGACGCTATAGAAAAAACTCCAGGCCTATTTCCTGTAGGTATTTTAATTGGTTTCGTTGTGGTGCGTATTTCTGCGCAGGTTTTTAATGAGCTGCGCGACTACACGTTTAATATTGTCACGCAACGAGTTTTTCGAGAAATTTCCGTAACAGCATTTAGGCACTTACACTCTCTAAGCTTAAATTTTCATCTCAGCCGCCAAACAGGTTCTCTAAGCCGCATTATTGAGCGTGCTACGAAATCATTAGAAATGATTGGGCAATTTTTAATGATGACCATCCTCCCAAGCATACTGGAAACGCTGCTTTTATCGATTTTGCTGTGGGTTTGGTATAGCCCATGGTGCAGTGTCATCATGATTTTAACGATGCTAATGTACGTGATTTTTACCATTAACGTCTCAACAAAACGCCTAAAAATCGTTAAAGAAATGAACGTACAAGATAATATGGCTCAAACTCGTGCACTAGACGGCTTGCTGAATTTTGAAACAGTAAAATATTTTTGTAATGAAAGTTTTGAAGTTGATAGATACGATGAAATTCAAAGTATTTATGAAAAAATCTCTCGAAAGGTTAGGGGATCTTTAAATATTTTAAATGCTGGGCAAGCGCTTATTTTTTCCTTAGGACTTGGTGGAATGCTTGCTTTTGCCATCAAAAAAGCCTCTTTAAATGAAATTACGTCTGGAGATATTGCCGCTTTATTTGCTTTTTCCCTACAACTTGTAATGCCTTTGTTTAATTTAGGTTTTGCGTATCGAGAAATTAAGCAAGGATTAGTAAATCTTGAAGAAATGTTCAGTTTGCTTGATCAGGAATCGGATATTAAAGATGTACCAAACGCTAAGCGATTTGTTTATAAAAGTGGGAAAATTGCCTTTGAAAACGTAAGTTTTGGGTACGGACCAGATCGTCAAATCCTTAAAAATATAAATTTTGAAATCCAACCAGGTACAACAGTTGCCTTTGTCGGCGCAACAGGTGCTGGAAAATCAACAATATCACGCCTTTTATTTCGCTTTTATGATCCTAATCAAGGAAGAATTTTAATTGATGATCAAGATCTGAAACTCGTTACGCAAAAAAGTCTTCGAGAAGCTTTAGGAATAGTTCCTCAAGATGCCGTCCTATTTAACGACACTCTTGGCTACAATATTACCTATGGAAATCCCACTGCTTCAAGGAATGAAATTCAAGAGGCTATCCAACATGCTGAGTTAAGTGATTTTATCGCAAAGCTTTCCGAAGGCCTTAATACAAGAGTTGGCGAGCGCGGTTTAAAGTTATCAGGTGGTGAAAAGCAACGCGTCGCGATTGCGCGGATGCTGTTGAAAAAGCCCAAAATCTTTGTGTTCGACGAAGCAACCTCAGCATTGGATACTGTTACAGAAAAACGTATCCAAAAGAGCCTTGAAAAAATTTCTAAAAATCAAACCACTATTATCATTGCGCACCGACTTAGCACCATCATTGGGGCAAATAAAATTTTTGTCTTAGAGGAAGGGAGAATTGTCGAATCTGGAACTCATTTCGAGCTTCTTCAACAAAAAAGAGTTTATGCAAAATTATGGAATCAACAAATAAAAGAAGGGCTGATTCAAGGCAAAGCCTAACAAAACCAGCTTTGCGCCGTCATCTCTGCGAAAAGCCGAACGCTTGAATACAGGGATCTATTGTCATCGTGACACTCAGGCCACTTCTCTCGTCATCGCGAGGCCAGGCAAAGGTGGGACTATCTATTTTTGATGAAGGGTATTATCAAAAAAACATGCCCCTTGAGTATTTAGAAAAAATTTAGCTAAAATTTAATTAAAGCTTTTATAAATATGTAATTTTTTGCAGCATCACGATCATCTCCACTATGTACAAAAAATTCGCGGTCTTAGCATCTTAAGCCTCGAAGAAGAATACAAACTCGCCAAAGACTGGAAAGATAAACAAGATCATAAAGCAATGGAAAAACTCACCACCGCCCATCTGAAACTGGTCGCTAAAATAGCAGCTGGTTACAAAGGCTATGGCCTACCGATAAGTGATTTAATCGCGGAAGGTAACATCGGCATGATGCAAGCCATAAAAAATTATGAACCTGATCGAGGGTTTCGTTTCTCAACCTATGCGATGTGGTGGATAAAAGCCAGTATGCAAGATTACATTTTGCACACTTGGTCGTTGGTTAAGATTGGCACTACAGCTGCGCAAAAAAAATTATTTTTTTCGTTAAAAAAGACAAAAAGGGCTTTGCTTAAAGAAGCTGAAGAACGCGAAGGTAAACACCAAAACGATGTTCTAACAGACGAACTAGCCCAAAAAATTGCCCACAAACTGAACGTGCCCATAGAAGAAGTCTGGGCAATGGATCAGCGCACTGCAAGTCATGATTCTTCCCTAAATGTTCCTGTAAAAGATACTGAAAGCACAACCGAATGGATGGACTGGCTGGCCGATGATCGTGACAATCAAGAAATTCAGTTGGTACAGAAAGACGAATTAGACAAGCGCCGCAAAAATTTATATGAGGCCATGAAAGCTCTTAACGAACGAGAACAAAAAATTCTCGCAGGAAGGCGCTTAGAAGAGCCTCCTAAGACTTTGGAAGAACTTAGCCAAGCTATGGATATTTCTCGTGAACGAGTAAGGCAACTTGAAGTTTCTGCCTTTGATAAACTCAAAAAAGCCATGAAAATTTCGGCTCGTCGAGTTTTTTCTCAAGATGAATTAATACGTTTGTAAATATGGAGTGAAAGGTTTATTCATGGAAAGCTCTATTACTAAAAACAACTACGAAGAATACTTAAGTGTAATAGGGTGGTTGTTATCTATTGTTGTACCAACTATTGTTTATTTTTTTATCGTATCCACGGGTACAACTCAAGAGATCGCTATTTTCTCGGCCATTTTATCTGCTGCCATCATCATGTGGATTTTTAAATTAGTGCGAGAGTACTTGCCAGGTATTCTTGTTGTCATTACCTGCGCTTCGTTAGGGCTCGTGCCCACAAATGTTGTTTTAGCAGGATTTTCCTCAGAAACATTCATTATGGTTTTTAGTGTCCTCGTGATAACGGTTTTGATTGCGCGATCCAATCTTATTTCGCGTTTTATGCTCAACCTGCTGAAAAAGGTGCCGAAGGAAACCATATGGTACGACGCGGTCTTTTTTATGAGTTTTGCTTTTTTAACACCTTTAATCCCTTCCGTCATCAGCAGAACGCATTTGGTGGGTAAATTTGCGGCGAATGTATTGGATATGTTTGGAGTGCGAAAGCATGAAGCATGTGTCGTTGGTACGGTGACGAGTTGCTTCTTTGGTGCTTCCTTATTTAGTAACACCTTTCTAAGTGCATCTCTAATGAATTTCATTATTCTTGCTTTATTGCCTTTACAAGAACAGCTACAGTTTCAACTTATGGGGTGGGCTAAAGCATCGATTGTCGCTCTTATTGTGATGCTTGTGGCTTATAGTATAGGTTACCTTATCTTACAGCGCATTTTGTTTAAAGATCGTCAGTTAGTGAGTAAGGGCAACCAATCAAAACAATCAATAACGCAAGAGCAAAACCAATTAATTGATAAGCAACTGAAAAGCCTAGGCCCCATTTCAAAAGACGAATGGCTATCCATGGCAACATTAGCGGCATTCTTTATCGGGATGATTACTTTCCCCTATCATAAAATTTCGCCGGCTTGGATTGCTTTTAGTCTTGTTTACATGCTTTTAGCATTCAATATTATTACTCGTGAAGAGCTTCTATCAAAAATAGACTGGCCCTTTTTATTATTTATGGCTTCCATTATCGGGATATCTGCCGTTATTAATTATTTTAATATTTCCGAACTTATATCCAGTGGTCTGCGAGGCTATATATTTGATGATTCACCCGGTTTCTTATTTACATTTTTCGTTTTGGTGACAATCCTGGTGCGCTTCTTTTTACCTATTGGAGCGACAATCACGCTTTTAATTCCTGTATTTATTACGTTATCTGGATTATATGGCGTAACAGCTTGGGCGGCTTGTTTTACTTGCCTTATGGTTACGGATATGTGGTTTTTTAAATATCAATGCATTTTTTATACACCCATGACCGATGTGCTTGATGAGGCTGGAATCTCTTACGAAGAAAAGAATTTTCAAGCCTTCAATATCATGGCAAATATTGTGCGAATAATAGGCATTGTGGCTTCTTTTTATTATTGGCGTTGGATTAGTTTGTAAGGAACAAAATATGCAAAAGTTAAAAATTTATAAGCTAGTACCCTTTATTGCAACAACTGTAATTTTTGCAATGATCATGTTTTTGCAAGTACAGCGTAAAACAATTTTAATACTTCATAGCTATGCACCCGATTATTCATGGGTGCGTGATGTTAATGAAGGTATTAAGCGTGTGCTGCAAAATAAAAGCTTTATCAATGTGCAGTGGCATTACATGGACACAAAGAACCACCCTCAACCAGCATATAAAAAGAAAGCAGGAATCACAGCGCAAAAAGTTATTGATTTCGTAGAACCTGAAGTGGTTCTCGCCATTGATGATGATGCGCAAGAGTTTGCAGCACAGTTTTATAAGAACAAACCAGACATATACGTAGTTTATGCAGGTGTTAATGCTCTTCCAGAACGTTATGGATATCACGAAGCAAAGAACGTTGTTGGTATATTAGAGCGTTTGCCAATAAACGGTATCAAAGATGCAATTTTTATATTGGCTGATCAGTTAGGAATAAAAGGTTCTCCTCGTATATCTCATGTATCGGATAGCTCGGCAGTTGTAAAATTCGATGATTTTAATATGCACTCTTCAAAAGATTGGGATCCTCTTGTACTTGGTCCTTCTTTCCTTGTGGAAACTTTTGATGATTGGAAAAAAGCCATTCTCGAAGCAGATAAGCATATGGATTTCATGTTGGTCAGTAATTACAGAAAAATTCTTCGATCAAAGGATAACAAAAATGAATTTGTTCCTTATAAAGAGGCGATGCAATGGGCTTTTGAACATTCGCCCGTTCCTATTATCGGTATTAATGGATTCGTCTGTGAAGATGGAGCAGCAATTTCGATTGCAACTTCTCCCTTTGAACAAGGAGAGGTTTCAATGCAAATGGCTGTTGATTTAGTTTCTGGAAAGCGAAATATCCAAGAAATAAAAACCACCCAAACCAGCCAATACATCATTGTGATGAATGAATCTCGTCTGGCCAAAGCAAAGATGAAATTACCAAGTGCCTATAAAGCCTTTGCTAAAGCGATCAACAGGTACACTCTAAGAGAGTAATAATATTTCGATTAATCATGGCTACATATTTTTGCATGTAATTTGAGGTGCTCCTCCCGATGTCCCGCGACTTGCTCGCGGGATTCATCTTTTGGTGCTTGGTATAATTTCTGAAAAAATCCTAATCACTTAATAAAAAATTAATTTCTGTACGATATATTGGACCTTGCTTTGCGCAATATTTTAATCGTTTTGCTGGTGCAAACAAAGCAAAGTTTTATTCCATTATGCAAGTAGCAGATAACGATGAACAAAATTGTCAAAGGTTTTCACGAAATTTACCAAGAATATGATGCCTTCATTTTCGATCTATGGGGCGTTCTATACGAGGGTGGTCCTATATTTCCAGAGGCCTTAAACACTTTAAAACAGCTTCACTCGCTAAAAAAATCCGTAATTTTAATCTCAAACTCTCCCTTTCTTAGTAAGGATTGCAGAGCTAATTTGGTGGAGTGTGGTCTTAGTGAAGAACTTTATAAAGAGGTCTTAACCGCAGGTGATCTTTGTATGCAATACCTTCAGGCTCACCTGATAGAGCCGCAAAAGTTCTATGTTATCGATAAAAATTACTGGCCTGCTTGGCAAACTTTTAATCCCTTGCATACACAAACAGAGAATATCGAAGAGGCTGATGCCATTTTATGCTTGGCCGTTCCATCGGAAGTGGCTCTTCCTGAAGAAGTAGCGCCATATTTTGATCATGTTTTCACCCAGGCGATTAACCGAGGTCTTAAGTTAATTTGTGCTAATCCTGATCTGTTTGCTTTTTGCTCTCAAAAAATGCGCCTGAGGCCAGGCCTTTTATCATTGCGTTATCAGCAATTAGGCGGTGAAGTGCTGAGTTTTGGCAAGCCTTTCCCAGCTATATTTGAGCAGGGTCTAAAAATTCTAGGTTATCCGAAAAGAGTTCTCATGACAGGCGATACCGAATATACCGATATCCAAGGAGCTGCTCGCCACAATATTGATACGCTGCTCATCACTCAACGTAATAAAGATACCCCCCTCAGAAGCCAAGCTACCTACTTTATGGAGCAAGTAAAGTGGTGATTTCCCCTAAATAAGATACATTTACGTCTTTGTTAGTAACAAATTAACTAAATGCGGGTGATAATGAACGGTAAAATCATCATTAATTAGAATAGTAATGAACCTGCTATTAAAGAAATTTTTTGCTTATGTTCTTGATAGACTTCTGCGCCATCGAAATCTTAGATTCGATATCTTAAGTAGTTTCTTTGTTTTGCAAATTATTACAGCCGTTTCTATCATTTCTTATACATATATCAGCAATACCCGCACTCTTTTTGATTTCTCAAACCGATTAATGGAAAATATTAGTGATTCTGAAATCGCGAACATAACCGGTGATTTTAAAGATGTTCTAATATCAACGGAAATTGGTTCGTATTTGGTTAAGGATACATCCAAAGCTGGAGTGCTTAACAAAGAACTTATTCAGTTTATGATGGGGCATGTTAGCCAATATAAGCTTGTCGATAGTGTTTATGTTGGTACAGAGTCTGGCTATTTTATTCAAATAAAACCACTACAACCAGGTGCCACATACCGCGTAAATTCAGCAAGAGTACTACCAAAAAAAGCAGTTTTTGCCCTTAGGATTGTGGATAGAAGCGCCCAAAAGCCTACTGAAACTTGGGTTTACTTGGATAGTGATGGGAGAAAGCTTGATGAAGAAAGTGTACCTGAATCACAAATTACTATGATTCATAAAAACAGGCCTTGGTACAAAAAGACAGAACAAGCTCGTTCAAAAATTTGGACAGATATCTTTGTTTCAGACGCTACAATGGAATCTAGTCTTGCATGCGGTGTGCCTTTATTATCGAGTACGGGAGATTTTGTTGGGGTAATTTCTTCGACGGTTAGTTTAAAAAATCTAGCAGACACCTTAAAGAAAAACACATTAAAAGGCGCGTGCTTGGTTATTAATCAAAAGGGTGAAATCGTTGCTCATCCTACGCAGAAAAATTATTCCAAGATTGTCGGAAACGATACAAAGCTTATTACGGTTGATGATTTGAATGATCAATCAGTAGCATTGGCTTATCAAAAGAAAGTAGCCGAAAAAAAACCACGATTTATTCTTACGCTAGATAACACCCAGTATATAGCATTATTCAAAGAATTTGCTCTTGAAGGATTTAAAGATTGGGAGTTTCTCATGGTCACCCCTCTCGATGAATTCATAGGTGACGTTAAAACAACGCAGCGCAATAATTTCCTTATTTGTTTGATTATCTTAAGTCTTTCCACGGCCTTGATAGCTTTTGTGGCGAAGCGCATTGCTGAACCTATTAACAGCTTATCCGAACAAGCGGACCGTATTACTAACTTTGAATTAGACGAAGGAATAGAAATAAAGTCAGGTATTCAAGAGATACAGAAATTACAAAATTCTATTTCACGAATGAGAAAAAGTTTAATTTCGTTCGGGAAGTTTGTTCCTAAAAATTTGGTAAAAAAACTTGTCGATAAAGGCGTAGATGTTAAAATAGGAGGCAAGAAAAAGCAGCTTTCTATGTTCTTTTCCGATATCGCAAATTTCACAACCATCAGTGAAAGCTATCCAGCTGAAAAATTGATCTTGCATTTATCTGAATATTTTGATGAATTGACCAAAATTGTCCTGGATAATAACGGTACAGTTGATAAATATATTGGCGATTCTATTATGGCTTTCTGGGGCTCGCCGCAACAAGATAATCAGCATTATTTGAATTGTTGCCTTAGTGCGCTCCTTTGCCAACGTCGTCTTCTTGACCTTAATAGAAAATGGTCATATGAAAAAAAGCCTGAACTTTATACCAGAATAGGAATTCATACCGGTGATGTGATTGTTGGTAACATGGGGTCAGGAGAAAGAATGAACTACACTCTACTTGGAGATTCGGTAAATTTAGCAGCACGCCTTGAAGGTACAAATAAAGTTTATGGAACAAAAATTATCGTAAGTGAAGCAACAGTTCGCCAACTGCATGAGCATGCCGTTGTGCGCCCTCTAGATATCGTAGCGGTAAAAGGGAAAAATGAAGGAGTTACAATTTATGAGCTGGTGGCTTTAAAAAATTCAGATCCTATTGTGTTACCAACTGATGACCAGCTTAGATTCTGTGACGAATTTACTAAAGCCTTCAGGTATTACCTAGAGCAACGTTGGGATGAAGCAATCGCAATCTTTACTGAATTACAAGAAACATACGGTAAGGATGCGCCTTGTGACATGTACATCGCTAGGTGTAAGGCTTTCAAAAAGACACCTCCTCCTGCTAATTGGGATGGTGTTTATCATATGCACACAAAATAAAACATATTTGTATAATTTCTTTTGTGAAAGAAGCATAAAAGGGCTTGCGAGTTTCCAAAAAGCCTGCAATATTCTCCTATATACATAATATGGATGGGTGGCCGAGCGGTTTAAGGCACCGGTCTTGAAAACCGGCGAGGGTGTGAGCTCTCCGTGAGTTCGAATCTCACCCCATCCGCCACGTAAGGCATCTTTGAAAAGCGTAATGCGTGTAGATGGCAGTTGTTTAAACTAATGTACGCTCTCCAATTTTATCGGAATCCCACATTTTTATGCCTTATGGCTATGGGTTTTACTAGCGGTATTCCTTTTCTGTTAACTCTTTCCACTCTTAGTATTTGGCTTACAGAATGCGGCTTTAATACGGAAGTAATCGGTATGTTTACAGCTGTTAGCCTTCCGTATGCCTTTAAGTTTTTGTGGGCGCCTCTTGTTGATAGAGTGCACTTGCCCTTTTTTAAAGGCCTCCATCCAATTAAACGATTTGGTCTTTGTGCCTTGATCTGCCTGATTGCAAGTCTAATCGTTCTTGCGCATCTTGATCCATCAAAGAATATTTTTCATATCGTTTTCGTAGCAACGGCGGTCAGTTTTTTTGCGGCAACCCATGATATTGTACTGGATACTCTCCGTATTTATGCCTCTGATCTCAAGCAAATTGGCGGAGGCGCTGCCTCGGAAACTGTTGGTTTTCGTATCGGCATGATTACGTCAGGCGCTGGTGCTGTGTATCTATCGATCATCATCGGGTGGCATGGAGCCTATTTAGTAATGGCTGCTTGCTGCATCAGCGGTATCATTGGTCTATTGAACATGCCTGATCCTTCGACAAAAAAGGAAAAAACTCTTGCGCAAAAATCTTGGCAGTCTATCTTTTTAAATCCGCTCAAAGACCTTCTTAATCTTCCTGTTTTGGTGCCATTAATTGGCTTTATCTTGATGATTAAAATTACCGGTACGGTTATCAATGCGCTAGGCGCTCCGTTTCTATTTTCGCTTGGTTTTTCAAAATTTGAGTACGCCTCCATTACCAAAGTCTATGGAGTAGGTCTTATGCTCTTGAGTGGCTTTATTGCAGGCCTTATAGTGCATCGCAGAGGCATTATTTTTTGTCTACGATTAGCGATTACTATGCAAATGCTTGGCAGCACACTTTTTGCACTCCTAGCATTTCTTGGTCAGCATCATGTTGATTTATTAATTGTAACCCTTAGCATTGAAAGTTTTTCATCCGGGCTTCTTGCTACAGGTTTTATTAGCTACTTATCAACCTTTTGTAAAAGTCCTTATGTCGCAAGTCACTTTACTTTATTGTATTCCCTAGGCTCCTTATCGCGTGTGCTTGCTTCTATTGTTGGGGGATATATCGCCGCACAATTTGGCTGGGTTATTCTGTTCTTAACCGCATCGATGTCTTTGCTCCCAGCGCTCTGGTGCTTGCAAAAAACCGTAGCGAACAAAGCAAAGTCCCGATGACGATCGGGAGAAAGAAAGTCGTCTTTGCGAGGAGCATAAGCGACGGGGCAATCTAATGCGAGATCACCACAGACTTTCAGGTCTCAAGTTAGACCCTGGTCTACGCCAGGAAGTCTCTGAGAGTTTTCGAAGCTGAAAATCTCATCTAGTTTTCCCAGCGAAAGCTGGGATCTAATGTATATATCCATTTATAAGGCCCTAATCCGTAGGCTCTTCTTCTGGAATAGTACTTGATTGATCAATAGGAGCATCACCAACATGCATGCTTTCAGTTGCAGCTGGAGTATTTTCTTCTGGTGACGCGCTTGCCGCAGAGCTTTCTTCGGCTCCTTCTTGGCCTTTAACCTTCACATGATTTACAACTTTTTTAACACCACCAACATTACGCGCAATCTCTACAACGCGATTAATCTCTTCTTCGCTTTGCCCAATGCCTGTTAGGTATACTGTGCCATTAGAGGTCTCAATCGTGTAGTTTAAGGAATATAAATCAGTTTCAAACAAAAGTTTTGATTTAATACGCGTCGTAATCCAGCTATCGCTGCTCATAGAACCAAGGGTTTCTTCACCCTCTGTTTCAATATGATTGATAACTTCTTTCACGCCTTCAACACTCTTTGCCAGGCGTTCTGCCTCTTGTGGCCATGAAGGATCTTGCACCGTACCAGTAAGCAGTACTTCCTTGTTTTGTACACTCACCGAAACTTTTGCATGTAAGTCAGGGCTAAAATTGTACAGGTTCATTTTAACTTTTGTACAAATATTAGAATCACTCATAGTGCCGCCGATGCCTTTTTCTTTAGTGGCGACCATGGCCGTAGCTGCGGCGCCACCCATGATAAGTGGGGCAATGCATCCGCTTAAGCATAAAAAAGTTGATACAATAGCGATTTTAGTTGAAAGTTTCTGAGATCCAAGCATTTTTATAATGTTTTATGTCATGTCCTGGACATACTAAAACAACATCAAAGCGTTGGAAAGGGGGATGATGCATATAATTAGGCTGCTTGCTTATCCACCACTCAAGCGCCTCTTGAATGCGCCTTTGCTGCGGTGACCTTATACTTTGTGCGGCACTTTCCATCAGTTTTCGGTATTTAACTTCAACGGCAACAATTGTTTGCCCTTCGCGCATTAACAAATCAATCTCACCATACGGGGTTTTCAGGCGCTTTGCTAAACATGCCATGCCTTGATTTTCTAAAAGCTTAAGAGCACGCGCTTCTGCGTGTAGGCCTTGTACGTATGAACTTGTTGTTAAGGGCTTATCAAACATTGTTACTATTTTTCTACGCCATTTGCAGGTTCTTGTCATTGCGAGCCACGTAGCGGACGTGGCAATCTCTTAACGCTTACCTAAAAATTTGCCCCAATCTTGCGAGAGGGGCATTAACTATTGAGGCCTTAAACGGAAAACTATTAATAACCGCCGTCATCCTCTTCACCCATGCCACCTTGGTCATCATCCATGCCGCCTTGATCATCATCCATGCCGCCTTGATCATCATCCATGCCACCTTGGTCATCATCCATGCCGCCTTGGTCATCGTCCATGCCACCTTGGTCATCATCCATGCCGCCTTGATCATCATCCATGCCGCCTTGATCATCGTCCATGCCACCTTGGTCATCATCCATGCCGCCTTGGTCATCATCCATGCCACCTTGGTCATCGTCCATGCCACCTTGATCATCATCCATGCCGCCTTGGTCATCGTCCATGCCGCCTTGATCATCATCCATGCCGCCTTGGTCATCGTCCATGCCACCTTGGTCATCGCCCATGTCGCTTTGATCATCGCCATCAGTTTGGCCATCATCCATGTCGCCATCGTCTTGTTGTTGTTGGGCTTTGCTTCCGCCAAAACCAAATTTGCTCATAAAGCTGCTGCTTTGTTTTTTCTGAGCGTTTGCAGGTGCTTTCGTGGTTTTCGATTTGCTTCCGCCAAAACCAAGTTTGCTCATAAAGCTGCTGCTTTGTTTTTTCTGAGCATTTGCAGGTGTTTTCGCGGTTTTCGATTTGCTTCCGCCAAAACCAAGTTTGCTCATAAAGCTGCTGCTTTGTTTTTTCTGAGCGTTTGCAGGTGCTTTCGTGGTTTTTGATTTGCTTCCGCCCAATAATCCACCGAACATGCTTTTACTTTTCGATTGACTTGCTGCTTGTTGAGTAGCTTTTTTATTGTTGCCTGAACGTTTATTCGTCATAGCCGTTTGTTGTTGGCGCGCTAGAGCTTTTTTACATTTTGCGCTATTTTTTGCTTTTGTGCCGCCTTGACATTCTCGAGGAAGAGCTGTCTTCCCTGCATTTGATTTGTTTTTTAGATTTTGATGATTGCTTTTGTAAGCTTGTTTATTTTTATTTTGTTTGCCTTTAGCCTGTCTTGAAGATTTGTTTCGGCTTCCCGACGTTGCGCTATATACATCCAGGGAATTAATATAACAAAGACACAAAAAGATTAAGCTAAGTATTTTCATAAAATAAATCTAAAATATATTTTTATGGACTTAGCTTAAACTAATAGTATAAATAAAAAGTTAATTTTAATAATTAAGTTAAAGCATTTAATAAATTTTCCATATCTTCAGCTAATGGCGCCTGAAATGAAAGTTTTGTTTGCGATATGGGGTGCAGGAAAGTCAGTGAATAGGCGTGCAGAGCTTGTCGAGGGAAATCATATGCATCCTCTGGCCACACCCCAGACTTTGGCTTCTTGCCATACACATTATCTCCAATGATAGGTGTGCCTAGATGGTGCAGATGCACACGAATCTGATGGGTGCGCCCTGTATGCAGCTTACATTCTATAAGACTAATTTTATACTGAGCATCTTTTAATGAACAAAAAGTTTTTAAAACTTTATAGCTCGTTTGAGCGTTCTTACCATTTTTAACAATCCCCATCTTTTGGCGATCTTTGGGATGGCGCCCGATAGGGGCATCAATAGTGCCCGATGCCGGGTAGGGCGCTCCCCACACAATCGCCCAATATAGCTTTTCTAGGTGATCTTCTCGATCATGAAACTGTTGCGATAGCTTGTGATGCGCTTTATCATTCTTAGCAATAACTAAAAGGCCACTTGTATCTTTATCAAGTCGGTGCACAATCCCAGGGCGCTTCACGCCACCAATCCCTGATAAACTAGCTCCACAATGATGAAGCAACGCATTCACCAGCGTTCCATCTGCATGTCCTGGCGCTGGATGTACCACAAAATCTGCCGGCTTATTAATCACTAAAAGATGTTCATCTTCAAAAACAATATTTAAAGGAATATTTTGCGCACTAGGTTCAGCTTCAATAGCTGTAGGTACTTTAATTGTATAACATTCCCCCCTTTTAACCTTTGAACTAGCATCGAAAGGCTTTAATGGATTAACAGTAATAGCATTTTTTTCTAATAAATCTTGAATACGAGTTCTACTCAAAGGTGTGGTAAGGCTTAAAAATTTATCAAGACGAATCCCTTGATGATGTTCCTCTGCGGTTACGTCGTAATGTTCTTCATCCATTGGGATTCCAAGGTTCGTACGAACGTTTTGCTTTGGGGGTTAATTTCAGTATTTTTGCTTCTCGTTTTTCTTGGGTGTGCGCTAAAGGTGTGCCTGTAAAGTTAGGCTGATGCGGTTTTTGCCAAGCATACACTTCACCATGTAGTGGCTGCTCCGCTCTATAATGCAGCCATGCATGCCACTCAGGAGGAACTTTACTTGCTTCATGATGCCCTTTATAGACAACCCTTGTCTATTACCAGCAGGAACCTTATCGGCTCTTTCCTCATAATAACGATTGCCAAAGCTATCTTGCCCTACAAGCCGACTTTTAAACCAAATTAGCAAACGTATTGTAAAACTCATCAAATAACTCTTACACTTAGTATTATTAGCATGATAACGCACAACCGGTAAAATTTTGGTTTACATATGCAAAAAATTACAATTACGGCTCCTACCTTAAAGGAGGCTCTCTCAGAAGTCAAAAAACGCTATGGTGATGATGTTGCCATTGAGCGCACAGAAGAAATGAAGGATCAGGTTCGTGTAACCATTGCTCTATTTGATGGGGATAAACCCATTATTATTCCTTCTCTAAAAAATAAAGAAGACCAGAATCTTATCGATAACCCTTTGTCTGCCGTTAAAATTGTCGAAGAGATTTGTACTGATCACTATTTAGGGCAAGACTTTCAAGATTTCTGGCTAAAGAGACTTTCCCCCTATTTAACGCTCACAGGTATTAACATCGCTGAATCTTTATCAGAATGCGTAAATTTTGAGCCGCAATGGATGCGAAAAATTTTATCCATAAAACCCGTTGTCTTTTTAGGCTCATATGGCGTAGGAAAAACCCAAATTTTAGCCAAAGTCGCAGCTCTTTTAAAGGCAGCTGGACGACCTGTTGAAATCTACAATATGGACACCCTGAAAACTTCAGGACAGGGTCTATTGCAAGCGTATGCCGCTAAGCTAGATGTGCCATATTACTTTGGTAAAGAAGGTTGGAAAACCTTACAAGATAACATTCGTACGCAAACAGATATCATTAAACTTATCGATACCCAAGGAATAAACCTAAGCTCCTCAAAAGACATTGACTGGATTACCCCCTATGTGGAAAAACTTGTATTCGATCCCCTCTTAGTCGTTCCTTGTGATGGGTGTGTAAGTCTCGCAAATCAATACACGCAGTTTATTAGGCGATATGGTGTGCGTCATTTGATTCTCAGTAAGCTTGATTTAGCAGGCTCCTTAAGTTTGCCGATAAGACTTGCCTGGAACTCTGAAGTGCCCATCGCGATGGTTAATGGCTCCTCTAGCTTAAGTGATAATTTGCAGTACTTTAATGCAGCAAAATTACTCGATGTGCTAACTGGCGTTGCCACTGAAGGCACTCGAGACTTAGGTGTGCGGGTGGGGTATTAATAGAGATCGACGTCCTGCGACCTAGAAAACTGACGTCCCGCGGCTTGACCGCGGGATCCAAAAAATTATTCTCGCAAGCTTTCTCTTGTCATCACTGCGAGGCTCATATGGCCGAAATATGCCACCTAATATTTGCTTTATAATGTATATATTTCGTTATCATATTTCAAGAATTAGCCTCAAAAATCTCTCACGTGAAAAATGCCACGATTAATATCTTGTAAACATTTAATAGTGTAGGCTAAGTGTGAGTATGCATCAAAAAATAGGGGAACAGTGAGCCATTCTTTTTTTCTAAGCCTAATTCTAGTGCTTTTTTTGAGTGGCTGTATGGTTACTCCCGATTTAGGGCCCAAGGCAGAACTGCGCAAAGATCTTATCACCTATAAGCAGGGAAGTAACAATGTTAGCTATCCCAACCATAACTGGTGGAAGGATTACCAAGATACGCAACTAACAACGCTCATCGAGGAGGGACTAGAAAATTCTCCAAGCATTACGGAAGCCATGGCGCGCGTACAAAATGCCAACGCAATAGCTATCAAAGCTGGCGCTTCGTATCTTCCTTCAGCATCCATTGATGGCTCGCTTACAAAATTTCGCCAAAGCTACAACATGGGCGTGCCAAAAAACTTTGTGCCAAAGGGCTTTCGTGATTTAGGTATGCTAAACGCGAATTTCTCTTATGAGCTCGATTTTTGGGGTAAAAACACCGATACGCTGAACGCTGCTGTTTCAAATGTGGAAGCGGCAAAGCTCATGTTTGAACAAGCAAAAATTATCCTAAGCACGGCCATTGCTGAGGCCTATGCAAATCTGGCGCAGTACTCTGAAGAACTTGAAGTCGCCCAAGAAACTATGTCGGTGCGCGCACAAACGCTCGATTTATTTGAAAAAAGGCATAAAAACGGTCTGGAAAATGAAAGCACAGTTCAGCAAGCGCGATCCAATTTAGCAATGGCAGAAGCTGAGCATGCCTCATTAGATGAACGCGTTCATCTCACCAAAAATGCACTCGTTGTGTTAGTGGGGGCAACTCCTGATCGTGCAGTAACAATTACTTCGCCCAATTTATCAAGCCTTGTGCCTCAGGGCGTGCCAACAGTAATTCCCGCTGATTTAATAAGCAGGCGACCAGATCTTATTGCTGCTGAATATATGGTCAAAGCTGCAGCAAGCCAAATCAATATCGCCGAAGCCGGCTATTATCCTAATATCAACCTCACTGGTTATATAGGGCATCAATCACTTGGTCTTGGAACATTCTTAAGCAGTGATTCAACCATCGGGTCGTTTGGACCAGCCATTCATTTACCTATTTTCGATAAAAAGCGTGTTGAAAGTGCTTACATGGCATCTTATGCTGATTACCATGCAACGCTTTCTACTTATGAATCAGCAATTCTTCAAGCTTTACGTGAGGTAGCTGACGCTATTACCAGCCATAAAGCCTTAGCTACACGCACATCAAAAACAAAAGCAGCACTTATAGCTGCAGAAAAAGCCCATAAAATTGCCAAAAGTCGCTACCACGGTGGGCTTTCAACTTATTTAGAAGTACTTCGCGCTGAAGACGGCTTAATTACAGCGCGGCGTGCCATGGCTCAAATCAAAGCTCGCGCCTTTATCCTAGATGTAGCTCTCATTAAAGCGCTTGGGGGCGGATTCAAAATTGCAGCTATTCCAGTGGAAGGCTCTAAAACAAAGGCAGAGGTTCTATAATGCAAAATCGTACACTTAAAGAAATGAACGTAATGAAAGGCAAATTGCTAAAAGGGCTGCACCAAAAAAAACAGCAGTTTCAAAAAGCAGTACCTGAAGAAAAACGTAAACTTCTTTTTCAGCTATTGGGTGCTTCCATTGCTGGTATAACTGTTCTTGTATTGCTCTACTATGTTTTAATTGGCTCAAAACACATTACAACCGACAACGCCTACGTGGCAGGTGATATCGCCCAAATTTCAGCAGCTGTTGCTGGCACTATAAAAGAAGTCCACTGCAAAGATACTGATGTGGTCAAAGCCGGCGATGTCCTTGTAACCATCGATGATACCGACGCCAAGCTTGCTTTTATTCGAGCTCAAGCTGAACTTGATAAAGCGCAAACCGATTGTGAGCGCGCAAAAATTGACTATGAACGCCGCCTAGCGCTTGTAAAAACTGGGTCAGTTTCAGCAGAAGAAATTACCAATGCAAAAAATGCTTTCAGCGCAACGAAAGCCGTATTTCAGGCTGCAGAAGCTGTTTTTAAGCAAGCGCAAGTTGACTTAGCCCGCACCATCGTACGTTCTCCCGTTGATGGGGTTGTGGCAAAACGCCAAGTGCAGCTAGGGCAGCGTGTTCAACCAGGTTTTATGCTGCTTTCTGTGGTTCCAAGTCTTGAATTGTATGTTAACGCCAACTTTAAAGAAGTACAGCTTCGCAAAGTCAAAGTGGGGCAACCTGTCAAGCTCATGGCGGATTTTTACGGCTCGTCCGTTAAATATCATGGAAAGGTTGCTGGCATTGCCGGTGGTACAGGTGCTGCCTTTGCCGTGATTCCAGCACAAAACGCCACAGGCAACTGGATAAAAGTCGTGCAGCGTCTGCCGGTAAGAATTGAACTCGACCCTGAAGAATTAAAAAAACATCCACTCCAAGTAGGCCTATCTATGCTTGTTGATATCGATGTGTCGGATTAAAAGAATAATGGTATTCAGGAGATGCTCTTGAAAAAAGCAAAAAAAGCAAAGAATGAGTATGTCATCCCTGGCAAGGCGGGGGGTGCACGCGGCAGTCCGGGGATCCATCAACGTACACCAATCCATGTGGTGAATGATTCCTGGATACCGCGGTCAAGCCGCGGCACGTCATTTCTTCTGCCAAGCCACGATACGACACCTCCACCGACGCCCCGCGACTTGATCGCGAGGTCCATATTCACAGGAGGAGCATGCGTATGAAAGACGCTCTCATCCCCAAACCCCTAGAAGGCCCACTTCTTCTCATTGCTGCTTTATTGCTGGCTTTTGCTAATTTTATTGTCGTATTAGACATGACCGTTGCCAACGTGTCGGTATCCGACATTGCTGGCGGTCTCGCTGTTTCTCTATCCGAAGGCACCTACGTGATTACGTCTTACGCAGTAGCCGAAGCTGTCAGTGTACCTTTAACTGGCTGGTTAGCTATGCGTTTTGGTACGGTGCGTGTCTTTACCTTATGTATGTTGTTATTCGGCGTATTTTCAGCTCTTTGCGGTTTTGCGGATAGCCTCAGTATGCTCGTAAGTGGGCGCGTGCTCCAAGGCCTAGCTGGCGGTCCGCTTATGCCTCTATCCCAAACTTTGCTTATGCAAATCTTTCCTAAGGAGAAAAAAAGCGCTGCTTTGGGTATTTGGGCGATGACAACACTCGTAGCGCCTGTTTTAGGCCCTGTCGTGGGTGGGTATATTTGCGATAATTGGGGCTGGGGCTTTATTTTCTTTATCAATATTCCTTTAGCCATCGTGTGCAGCCTTGTCTTAATGAATATTCTTAAACCTTATGAATCAACCATTTTTAAACACAAAGTAGATTTCATCGGTCTTGGATTACTTATCGTGTGGGTAGCAGCACTGCAGATCATGCTCGATGAAGGCAAAAACTATGATTGGTTTGGCTCCCATTTTATTTGGGGCCTCTTCATTGTTTTCTTAATTGGCTTTGCCTGCTTTTTAATTTGGGAACTCACCCATTCCCATCCTATTGTTGATCTTCGTGTTTTTCGGCATCGAGGCTATTCCATAAGTGTGCTTACCTTGTGTCTCGCGTTTGGTGCTTTTAACTGTTCCATCGTCCTTACGCCCTTATGGCTGCAAAATTTTATGGGTTATACCGCAGGTTGGTCAGGGTTTACCACCGCAGCGCTAGGAATTTTTGCTGTTTGCGCAGCCCCTATTGCTGCCAACCTAACCACAAAATACGATCACCGTATCCTTGTCTTTTGCGGGGTAGGGTGGCTAGGCCTTCTTACCCTTTACAGGTCATTTGGATCAACCGATATGACGCAACTTCAAGTCACTTTGCCCATGTTATTTCAAGGTGCTGGAATGCCGTTCTTCTTTGTACCTCTAACAGCGCTGGCCCTTGCAAGTGTTAAGCCCGAAGAAATGGCGTCAGCTGCTGGTCTTATGAGCTTCGTGCGCACGCTGGCAGGAGCGCTAGCAACATCGGTGATTACAACCGCATGGGAAGATCATACAAACGTGTTACGGCATGACTTTGTCGATAAACTAAATGTGCCCGATATTGCCGCACTGCAGTCTCCTGTGTTGGATGCGGCAGTACCTTTACAGATGCTTGATCGTGCCTTGCAAGATCAAGCCGTGATGCTGGCGACCAACCACCTATTTATGATTGTGGCCCTTACGTTCATTTTTGCAGCTTCCGCCATTTGGCTAGCACCTAAAGCTCAACAAAAGGTTGATGCATCAGCTACGCATTGATTTGCATCGCTGCACTGTTGGATAGTATTAATTATGTAAGCATTATTAAATTTATTATTTTCATGAAACTTGGCTGTATGCGGCTAAGTTATTTATCATTAAGGTTCAATTTTTGAAATGCATATTTAAGAATCAAGTTTGAGAATCTCTTTGAAATGCTGAGTGCCCGCGACCATAGCAGCATGAGAAATTTCATGGCCGCCTTCTTGGCTAATAACTTCATGCACTGCATTCCTAAACCATATCGCGCCTACTTTTTGCATAAACATATTGCGTGAGTAGGAGTATACATTGCCGAAGTACGGATCATCTTTATTGATGGCCATTACAATAGACAAAGGTTTTTGAATTTTTTCACCAGGCATCCAAATCCATGGACAGCCAGCAAAACACAAGCTTCCGCATGATTCAGGGAGTGAGTACGCTAACAATTGTGCCAAAATTCCACCTTGTGAGTAGCCAACAAAATGCAAGTTTTCTATGCTTATTCCTTCACGTTTCATAAAATGCTGGATTTCACTTTTTAGATGCCTGAACTGAGGAGCCATATCTTTGATTTTGTTTAAAAGCGAACCAATATTTTCCGGCGTTTGGTTAGAAGGGTCAGAAATACGAATAAGATCTGGCAGTAAAGGGTTTACATCAAACCAAGAATTATTTTTTGCTTCTGGAATATATACAGCGCATTGCTCAGCGTTAGTACGAATGCCACTTTTTAAAGCAAAGTTAATCCATTCTTTGCAACTTTGGGCATTGCCACCAAGACCATGCAAAAAAACAATCCCAATCTTCGCATAGGCGCAACTGCTATAAATAGCCAGTGCGCCTATGGTAAAGATTTTTAGGAAGGAACTTCTGCTCATAAAAATTTTCAATATATTTATTGTAGATTCAAATATAAATATAGTATTTATTTATTAAATAATACTTAATCTGAATTTTATTTATTTAAATAATGCAAATTTTTATTTTTTCTTTCAATTTTAATTTCTCCCTCTTGAACATTTAGCGCAATCACGGCACTGTAGTGGGCAGGAAATTAAAACAAGTTTAAAAATGCCGAATATTTTGCAAATGATTCATATCGATGGCTGGAGATTTATTGCCATTTTTGCAGCCGTTGCTTTTGTCATGGCGATGATTAACCCCAACCTTGGATGGGTTGGTGCTGTATTGACCGTATGGTGTATGTATTTCTTTAGAAATCCTCCAAGGGTTGTGCCTATAAGCGAAGGGCTAATCGTTAGTCCAGCTGATGGAATTGTCTGTCAAATTGCTTCTGTTGTGCCGCCTGCTGAATATGAGCTTGGTAAAAAGGAGCGTACGCGCGTTAGCATTTTTCTTAACGTGTTTGATGTACATGTAAACCGTGTTCCAATTGGTGGAACAGTGCGGAAAGTTATTTATCATGAAGGGCAATTTTTGAACGCTTCATTCGATAAAGCGAGTGATAAAAACGAACGTAATACAATAGTTGTGGATACAGCTTCCGGTGAACGTGTAGCTTTTACCCAGATTGCGGGTCTTATAGCAAGGCGTATTCGTTGTGATGTTTCAGCGCATGAAGCGGTGGAAACAGGTCAAGTATTCGGTCTGATACGTTTTGGAAGCCGCATGGATGTCTTTTTGCCAGAAGGTATGGAGCCTCTTGTAGTTGAGGGACAGCGCATGATCGCAGGCGAAACAATTTTGCTTGATCTCAACAACCCTGAGCCAGCGCGTCGTGGGGTGAAGAGTTAATGGTTCTTCGCAAAAAAGAATTAGGCCAAAAGCGCAAAGGGCTCTTGAAGGGACGCTTGCGCAAAAGATTAAAAGAACGCCGCATAAAAGCTGAGCCTTTTGCCGCGCTTTTGCCGCATATTATTACGGTTACAGCGCTTTGCTCGGGCATAACCGGCATTCGTTTTGCTCTGCAAGAAAACTGGGAGGCAGCTATTTTCGCTATTTTGCTCGCCGCTTTTCTTGACGGGGTGGACGGCAGGCTTGCGCGTTTACTTGGAACGTCAAGCCATTTTGGGGCTGAGCTTGATTCTTTTGCAGATGTCATTAATTTTGGCATCGCACCGGCTTTTGTCATGTATTTCTTTTCGTTGCACAGCTTAGGTAACCCTGGTTGGGCTATTGTTTTATTCTTCAGCGTCTGCATGGTCTTGCGTTTAGCTCGGTTCAACGTTATGGCGCATGATGAAACGAAAATGCCAATCTGGGGAAAGCACTTTTCCGTAGGGGCACCGGCTCCCGCAGCAGCACTTTTGTGCCTTAGCCCGCTCATTTTTGAAAAATCCTTTTCGGTGCATTTCAATGAGGTGGGGGTTGCTTTTGTTATGATCGCGGTGGGATGGCTGATGGTAAGTCGCATTCCAACTCTTTCCTTGAAAAAGCTTCCTTTCAAACAGCACCACACCATTCCGGTGATGTTAATGGTTGTTATTTTGCTTGGTTGCCTCTATAGCGAGCCTTGGCCAACTTTAAGCGCCGCGATTCTTGTCTACGTGGCTTCTTTGCCTTTGGTTTACAGCAAGTATCTACAATTCTTAAAAAGCCAAAAAGCTGCACAGGCCTCTTCTTCATCCTGAGTTTTGTAGTCTCATCCTTAGTCTTCCCATCGAAGGATGGGATCCAGTGAATAATTCCGCTTTTATTATTCACGCCATCTTGAGCCGTGCAGTAGCATTTTTTCCTTAGTCTTCCCGGCGAAGGACGGGATCCAGTGAATAATGCTGCGCCATTACCTTGAGGCTTTGTAGAGTTTTCTTCCTTAGTCTTCCCGTTGAAGAACGGGACCCAATGCGTTATCGATATTAAATCTACTTACCAGCAAGATATTCCTCACCTTTACCTGAGCCGAGAGCATCAGACGAGCTGTCTCTCGTTGATGCGCTAAAGCTGCCATCTACTAGATTTAATCCATTAAACGTTATCTGTGGAATGCTTTCTATCTGCTTTAAAAGATCTGTGGCAAGAGCTTTAGCTTTTTGTCGTTCAGCGACCTGTTCTTCAGCGCTTTTTTGTTGTTCAGTTTCACGTTGCAAAGCAAGTTTTGCCAATGAACGTAATTTTATAAGAGAATCAAAGTCTATTATATCTCCATATATTTCTCTTTCTAATTGATAGAGGGTATCTATATCTACTATCCGTTTGCGTTTGTCTTTTTCGAGGGGTGATCGGTATTCTCCTTCAGTAACAAGTATTCCGCGAGCCGGGGTGTAATTTTCATTTAGCTTACCTATGGGTTCTGCCATTCGCTTAGATAATGCAAGATCAGGGCTAGTTAAGCTTTCTGTGCACAAAGGAATTTTTCCTGCGCCTTTTGTTTCTTCCCATTTGCGAACTTCTTCCCTTGCCTGTTTTATGATAGTTTGTTCAAATTCCTCTTCTTGCTTTTTTAGTATATCGCGCGTTCTTGCATCACTCTTTTTCACAATAGGCATTTCTCCTTTAACAAACAGAGAGCGCCCATGAGGAATTACAACCAGCCCTAACGATTCCATCAAGGCTTCGGTATCTAATGTGGGATCTAGACCAGTTTGTGAAAAAGATTTTGAGGCCGTTGAAAAAGCTGTAGTTGCTTCTTCAACAGATGGATAATAATTTGCAAGCAGCAGCAAATCATGAAAAACATATAGCTTATATGCACTATCGGCAACTGTGTCACGTATTAGTGCAACTAAAGCGCGATTTCTTTCCTCAGATATGGTGCTTGCAATATTTCTGCATACGGAGCGTAAACATTCATCACGATCTATGTAGTTTCCACTTTCGTCGAGGGTTAAGTATCCTGCCTCAATATCAGGCCTTGCTTTTAGTACTTCGGCAATGGTTGTTGCGCTGCGGGGGTTTTGATCTCTACCTTCACTATCTCTAAAATGAGATAGTAACGTTCCTGCAATTCTTGATGAACCTGTAACAGAGCTTATGTCCAGTCTTCCTTCGCGTAATTGAGCTTCAGCTCTTATTAGCGCAGTAATATTTTGTGAACGTACTAAAGAAAGAACGGCCTCTTGCAAGCTTTCTGATGGCATAATTGGCCCAAAAACCTGCCCTATACCCATCAACATGATCAAACACACCAACAACTTTTTCATGAAAAACCACCCAAATTAAACCCTTAGCGTTAGCCTAAACGATAACTTTTAAGAAAAAGTTGATGAGATCCCAACGCTCTGTTCTCGTAGCATGAGCAGCTTTGTAGAGATTTCTCTTCTCAGTCCTTCCGTCGAAGGACAGGATCCAGTGAACAATTCTGCTTTGTTATATATCGCATTGCTTTAAACAGTGCTGCAGCATTGTGTGGGGCCCAACAAAAAATATTGTTAATTTTTTGTTAAAATGCGTTGACAAAAGAGGGGGAAGTGACTAAGTTATGCAGACGCGGCAAAGGTCGCGTATGATGATTGACAAGTGAAGAAGATGTGGAAGGTAAGAGGGTCAGTGGGACGAAGTATAGGTTTCACTGAGTAAAGGTCTCTTATTTTTTATTAGATAGAGTCAAGAGCTTTGTGAGAACC
>JAJTEE010000027.1 GCA_021298215.1 Alphaproteobacteria bacterium | reverse complement strand
CATCGCTATCTCCTGTCTTTGGTGGTGTTCTATGCACTAAATCGTGAATGGCGTTGCCGTTTTTATCTGTGTAAAGGATTCCGTCTTTTGTCGTTGCATCGTTCTTCTCCTTCTGCGCGGCGGATAGCATGGCTTTGTATGTTTTCTCCACAACTAAGAGTAATCTTGTCAGATATAGGCGGTAAACTTACCTTCCCATCTTCTGTAAAAAATAAATAACCTTCTATATGCATGGCTCTATAACCTCTTGCGGCGTGGGGAAAGGTAGCCATAAATTTTTACCTTTCCAGCTCCGTTCTGTTTTTCTGGAAATTATTGCTTTGATATCTTTAAGTTCCAAGTTAACCATTAAAGATGCCACTTCTGATTCTGTAGCATAAAAATAAAAACGCCCGTTATCTTCAAAAATCATTGTTGCTGTCTTTGGATGTTCTTTTTTTCCATAAATGAAGCAAACATCGTAGGCTTTCGGCGTAAACCAAGCCAGTTTCTCCTCGGTGTCGAGTACGATGCGCCATGTATTAAATTCTATAAGTACCTTTTCCCAGCCATCAAAGACATAAGATGTAGAAAAGCCCTTATGCCAATCTTTCTCGTGTAACGGATAATCTTCGTCCTTAACCGCGCTGTCTAATGCATCCTTCCCCCACAAATCAGCCGCCGCGCTTGCTTGCGTTAGGCTGGTGAAGATAAGGGTTTGTCCTAGTTTGTACATGCTATTTCCTTTTCCATTGAGCCGCGCCGTGCCTATACAAATTTTGTTTCTCCAAGAAAGAGCTTGAACAACTCTATCGTAACTAACTTTTGCGGCATCAGCCGTCATCTGTATCAAGGCAATAGTCGAAATTTCAGGCTCGTTTAATGTGTCAAAAATACCGCATATTTCTTGGTTTTTCTGTACTTTTTTATTTGTCATCTTGTGCCTCAATTCCGTAAAAGTCTTTGTACACTTGCGCAATCGCCAAATTTAAATTTATGTCAGCGTTTTCATAAAAATGAAGTGTAAACTTTTCTCTGTTTTCCAAGCTCTTAATAAGGTTTTTTATGTTAATCAGGTGTTTCAAGTCTGCTGCCTCAGCCTCAAGCGCGGCTAGTTTTTGTTCGCCTGTCATGGTTTATCCTTTCATATTCTTACGTATCTCTGCCGTTGGAGGCAGGAAGTGCATATCGCATTTGTAGAATTCACATTCTGCTGCTTTTTTTATGGCAGAAAAGTCATTAAACGCCTGACGCTCGCTCGGTGTCGCCGTATAACGGTAGCACGTTTTTCGTATGTCGCAGCGCGTCGGCTGGCACATAGTTATGTCGGGCATTAGGCTAACTCCCGCAACGCTATTTGTAAATCTTGAACTGTTTGCATGTTACTTTCCTTCTTTCGTTAAAATTGGCAACAGCACTGTTGCGATATAAACCTCAGCTTCTTTTAGAGTTTGACAGTACCAGTTGTTTTGGTAGCCTCCAGCAACTCCGCCGTGATTGACAATAAAGCCGTTCTGAATGCTCTCTACAGTGATTGTAAAACGCATATTATTCCCCTCCTGTTGTTGACTCGATAAGATTGTTGAGTTGCGCTTGCTGTTGTTTGGTGTACCCAGAATATTTCTTTTTAACTGGCGCGACGCTTTCTTGCATCTCCTCGAAAGCGTCTTTCGTGATGGTGTTTTGTTCGTCTTCTTTGAGGATAGAAAGCACTTGTTGTTCAATAGCTAATTGCTGCTCCTCCTCTGTGTGGATAACACCTAGGCGGCTTCCTGCGGCTACTACAACGGCTTGCGCTTTTGCATAGATGTATTGCTTCCCGTGTTCTGCCTGTTGCCCTAGTAAAGACACGCCCCAGCATACAGAGTATGCGAACACCGCTAAGGCGATGACACACGCAATAAAACAGCCTTTGAACAGTAAAATGTATTTCAGTGGTTTGATTGCTCTTTTCATATACGGTTCTCCATAAACATGGTGGGCAAAGAGAACGCTGTAGTATTTAAGGTTAATAACCCAAGAATTAACAGCGTCCATGTGGAATACGCAATTAAGGTGGGCATCCAGTTTTGTGTTTTCATAAATCCTCCTTATATGGGCTTTGGCAACCCTCCATAGAGGTATAGGGAGGGCTGCCATTAAAACCCCTTTATTTTTTGTCTAACGCTTTTTTAATTGTTGGAGACCATTCAGAGAAAAGTTTTTGAAATTTCTCATCTGGTACAACAATCATCAATAGCCCCAAAACCACTATAAAAGAACGTGGCAGGAAAAAGGCGGCAATAATAGTAAACGCCCCTAGCCACGCAGTTACTTTCGTAAGCTGCGATATAATGTAATTACTAAACATTAGCCCTCCACTGCTTCTGCAAATGCAGAAACAAAATCAATATCTTCAAGTCGGGCAGAACCAACAATGTCGTGTTTTGCTTCCTTGAGATTATCGTCTAAGTTTTGAATATACTCAGCCGCTCCAACATCACCACCAACTGTTAGGAAAATGATGTTGAACTCGCGCTCATCTTTCATTTCGTTGGCAATGCGTACGATGGCATCTTTTACAGCTTGCTTGTCTGACGGTACTCCGTCTGTGACAATCATAAGCGTTGTCTGTTCGTTAGCAGCCGCTTTATGTTCATTCCAAGCCTCATTGATAACCAAGTGAGTTTGTGTTGCCATTTCGAAAACGGGAGCAGTAGGCACTTTATCAGCAGCACCAGCAGTAACGTCTTTGAATGTTGTCAGCTTTTGACCGAACAAATACACAGAAACTCCGTCAGTATCGTATTTACCAGCTTCCCCAATAAACAGTTTTGTTTTTTCTAAGGAAAAATCATAACGTGTTGCGCCAGTAGGTGTGTCAGTTGCTTGCATAGACGCGGAAACGTCTAGCGCGATAATAAAATCATCGCCTTGGTTCAACTCAAGATTGTTAGTGTTAGTCATATAATATCCTTTTTATTGTTTTCCGTATTTCTACGGTGAGGAGAAGTCCTCAATAATGCCGGCAAAGAAGCATTATTAAATACTTAATCCCCCTATATCTGCGCTAAAAGAGTGCCCACAACCCATCCCGCAACAATGGCAATAGCAATTACTAAAGACCACGTTTTATGAGCTTGTAAGCGTTCAATATCTGCCTTCAATTCCTTAACCTCTAAAAGCAATTCTTCGCGGCGGTTATGCTCTCTCTTTGGGAAATTGACTACGTTACTCATTGCCATTACTCCTAAAATATTCCAGCGTGTCTATCGCGTTCAAAACTTTCGTCTGAACGCGTGATAGCGTCTTGCTCGTCCAGCATTTCTTGATACGCTGGCAAGCTGTCTAGTGTTGGTAGGTCTGCCTTCATATCAACAAACCCACCGTAAATCCCTTGTAATGTTAAGCTGCACCATTGAAATTGACCGACATTTTTTGCCATTTCAATTTGTGACGCATCGCGCTCATGCTCTGCAATCAGCGTTAAGGTATCCTCCACCAATTCAAGCGTGCCGTCCTTGCTATATTCCAGCAACGCATTCAATTCCGCGATATAATTGTTCATTGCCATATCAGCGGCGATAGCATCTGCGTACACAGATAATGTTGCTTTAATGCCATTTATCCGCGCAATAAGCGGGGCTATTTCTGTTTCCACTCTTTCTACCATTTTTTTACTCCGTGTTTGTGTTCCTGATGTAAAAAGCAATAATTCATTTCTTGAATAATGTCAACAGCTATTTTATTCATTTAGTGAATTATTTTTACTTGACACCGTTAAGCCAACGTGAGACGATAATTTCAATCGTACTCTCCAACTTGCCCACACTGGCAAGTAACATTGCAGTGTGGGTCTTTTTTGGGGATGCCGTTCTCGTTGAGCATCATTTTCAGGCAAAGAACTGAGTTAACCAGAGAAACTATACTGGAGATGGTGTTCAACTGGTGCGGCGATGCGTAGCGGGAGGTAGACGGGTTAGGCTTGCGAGTCTAAGCACAGCCCGCCCGCACCGACCATTTTTCTGACGTCGGAAATATGGTCTAATAAAACCGTTCTTTTACAGCACCATCCCTGTGCTTCACACGGGGCAAGCCTTGCAAGCATGGTGTTGTAATGGTGCGGTTACAGGAAGATAGCCATAGTCGGTGAGATAGCCCGATGCTTGTAATTGTACCAACTTCTACCCTTCTACACAACTCCTTTCAGTTCCGTGAGTGTTGCGGAAAAGTAAGGCTATCCAGCGTGGTGCTTTGTAGAGGGGAATTTCATTTTTTGGCACTATGGATAGCAAAGCACTGACAGCTCGGAAAGACGGCAACCGCTCTTACCATGTCGAGGTAATCCTCGCTATGGTTGGCTCGGAGAAATGAAGAAGAGGGCTATAGCTCTACACCGCAGGGATGTGTTCTAGTCATCCGTATTTCAAAACGCCACGGCAACCATGCTGTTATATATGGTGACAGCTCGGAAAGACGGCTCTTTTAGAGGATATATGAAACAAAGAACGATCTTCGGGCGATATTTAGAAGAAAAAGGTTACACAACAACATCTTTTGCCCAAAAGGTAGGCAGTAGCCAGCCAACAATATGGCGGTTATCAACAGGCACGTTTAAACTATACAATCCTGAATTGGTGGAAACAATAAACACAGTGATAAGCACCGAATACGGCAATAAAGATTTTGTGGGATTTGTGGAGAAGGATTTTCGGGTATGAGCAGAATAGAATATGAGTTTGACCAAGAAGAGGTGCACAATTATTTGAGTGGGCAACGTGGTTTTATTATAAGTGAAAAAACACGCGAAAGTTATAAACGGCTTATGGCTGAATATCGTGAAAACTTGGAAAAGACAAAAGAATTAGAAGAAAAAGTGTATGATCTGTATTTCGCCTTGATATGCTCTTTAATTGGGCATTTATGGGTGGCTGTATGATTGAGTTTACCGTTCCCACCGCACCCGTTGCAAAGGCTCGCGCACGCTCCACCCGTTCGGGACTACATTACACACCAAAGAAGACTGTGGATTTTGAAAGCATGGTTGCTTGGCACGCACGGGAAGCAATGGCAGGAAAGCCCCTGTATGAGGGCGCGTTGTGCGTGTCTCTGTATTACGGCATACCCATTCCCAAAACCCTAGAGCCGCGTATAAAACGGGGCGAGTTAATATTC
>JAJTEE010000026.1 GCA_021298215.1 Alphaproteobacteria bacterium | reverse complement strand
AGCATACTTTGACTAAATGCGATTGTAGTAGGTATGCCTCCTGGAGCTGCACGATAAAAGTTTTTAACTTCTTCATTTTTGGTCGTCACAATATCCCAATGGTCTATTGCTTCGCCTAAACTTTTTGAATGGACAGTTGGAACATCTCTATGAATTAGAGTTGCACGGTCAAGCTCTCCTAAAATACCCATCACACCCCCTGCTCTATGAACATCTTCCATATGAAACTTATCTGTGGCAGGCGCTACTTTTGCTAAGCAAGGCACTTTTCTTGAAATGCGATCTATATCTTTCATCGTGAAATTTACTTTAGCCTCGTGAGCTGCCGCAAGCAAATGAAGAACCGTATTTGTTGAGCCTCCCATAGACACATCTAAAGTCATTGCATTTTCAAAAGCTTTAAAACTTGCAATATTTCTAGGTAATGCACTTTCATCTTCACCTTCGTAATATCGCTTCGCTAAATCAACAATAACTCTTCCAGCCTCTTGAAATAATTTTTTTCTAGCTGCATGCGTAGCTAAAGTACTTCCATTACCGGGCAGACTTAATCCTAAGGCTTCGGTTAAACAGTTCATTGAATTTGCTGTCAACATGCCTGAACAAGAACCGCATGTTGGACATGCTGACCGTTCGATTTCATCAGAATTTTTATCAGATACTTTCGGGTCGGCGCCAGCAACAATTGCGTCCACTAAATCTAATTTCTTGATTTCATTATTCCAATTGACCTTACCCGCTTCCATAGGGCCACCTGAACCAAAGACTACGGGAATATTAATTCTTAGGGCTGCCATAAGCATACCGGGCGTTATCTATCGCAATTAGATATACAAACAATGGCATCTGCACAGTGAGCATTAACCATATACTCGACGCTATCCGCAATTAGATCTCGGCTTGGAAGGCTGTAAAGCATTCCGTCATGCCCCATAGCTATCCCATCATCTACTGCGATGGTATTAAACTCTTTTGCAACACCACCATGTTTTTCAATTTCTCTTGCTACAAGCTGTCCTATATCTTTTAAATGAACATGCCCTGGAACAAATTGTGTAAATGAATTACAAACTGCAATAATTGGCTTTGTAAAATCACCATCCTTCATGCCTGTGGCACGCCAAAGTGCGCGGGCACCAGCTTGATTCCTGCCATGAGTAGTCGTTTTAGAGCGATATACGGGCATAATGACCTCTTAAAATTACAATCAATTTAAACAATTATTTTAACTTATAATGACAATAAACTTATGCTTATTCATCCCCAAATAGACCCTGTAGCAGTTAATCTTGGACCGTTTCAAATTCATTGGTACGGAATTATGTATCTTTTGGCTTTTGTGGGATTTCTTCAATTAGGTAAAGTTCAAATCAGAACGCGTCCATGGTTATCCTGGAATGAAAAAATGTTGGATGATGCTTTTTTTTATGGTGCTATTGGCGTTATTGCAGGCGGTCGATTAGGTTATATCTTATTTTATCAACTGCAATACTATGTTCAAGATCCGACTGAGATCATTGCATTATGGAAAGGTGGCATGTCATTCCATGGAGGATTTTTAGGTGTAGTTATTGCCATGATACTTTTCGCTAAAAAATATAAAGTATCTTTGCTATCAGTTTTAGATTTCATTGCACCTTTAGTTCCTCTTGGGCTTGCATTTGGTCGAATTGGAAATTTTATTAATGCAGAATTATGGGGAAGACCCACACAGTTTTTCTTAGGCATGATCTTTCCTAACGTGGACAGCTTACCAAGGCACCCCTCTCAACTATACGAAAGCTTTTTTGAAGGTTTTATTCTATTGATAGCGCTTTGGTTATATTCAAAACAAAAAAGGGAAACGGGTCAGATATCTGCTGTTTTTTTGATACTGTACGGAACTTTTAGATTTTTAATTGAATTTACAAGAGAGCCTGATCATTTCCTAGGGCTGCTATTCCTGAATCTTTCAATGGGTCAGTGGCTGTCTATTCCAATGCTCATTGTTGGCATTTATTTGTTTAAAAAAAGCTAACAACAACGTTTTATACCGCTCCATTTTTTATCAAGCGTTGCTTGATAAAAATTCTTTTTACTCATGAGCTTATGTTTTTTTAAACACCGCTTATGATTCAATAAATAAAGATCATAGAGATCATCTCCTGATAATCTGCGTAAAAATGCATACATTAATTTAATTGCTCTTAGCATGGCTTATTAATTCTTTTTGAAAAATGAGATTCTTAACATATCAATCACTACTGTCCACAAAATAATAAGCAAGAAGAGAGTAATAAAAGCATCTAGTTTTTGATTAAAAATTAGCTGATGAGTAATGGAAATTTTATTGTCCTCGATGAGCCCTGTATTTATTTTATCTGTCAGATCTCTAGCTGCTGCTAGAAATCCAACTCTAATATCTTGACTAAATATTTTCTGATAAGCAGCAGTAGTGGTCACAATAATTAACCAAATTAAAGGTAGTCCAGTGACCCAAGCGTATTTTAATTTGTTCGATTTAATAAGAATGCCAGTGCCTACAGATAATGCAATCGCTGCCAACATTTGATTCGCAATACCAAATAAAGGCCACAGAATATTTACACCGCCATTAGGATCTATCACGCCAATGTATAAAAAATATCCCCAACAGCTTACAACGATTGCACTACTTAAAATAATTGATGGCATCCATGAAGTTTGACCAAACTTCGGGTAAATGTTGCCAATCATATCTTGTAACATAAATCTTCCAACACGAGTGCCTGCATCTAATGTAGTAAGAATAAATATTGCCTCAAACATGATGGCAAAGTGATACCACATCGCTAATAAGTTTGTACCAAATGCCTTGCCAAATATATTTGCCATACCCACGGCTAATGAAGGGGCTCCGCCTGTTCTAGCAAAAAGTGATGTTTCACCCATATTTTTTGCAAGCAATTCCATTTCCTCAACTGTCACTTTAAATCCCCATGAGTTTATTTTTTGAATGGCATCGACAGCTTCTGATCCAACAACTCCCACAGGGCTATTAATTGCAAAAAAGATGCCTGGTTCCAATACTGTTGCGGCTATTAAGGCCATAATAGCTACGAAAGATTCTAAAAGCATCGCGCCATATCCAATCATTGGAATATATTTTTCATTGTCCAATAGTTTAGGTGTTGTGCCTGAAGCTATTAAAGAGTGGAATCCAGAAATTGATCCACACGCGATGGTAATAAAAACAAAAGGAAATAGACTGCCACCAAAAATAGGGCCTGTACCGTCTGTAAACTGGGTCAGGGCTGGCATTTTTATTTCTGGTTGCAGGGTTATAATCGCAACCGCTAAAACAATCACTGTACCTAATTTTACAAATGTCGATAGATAGTCTCTTGGCGCTAGCAAAAGCCAAACTGGAAGCACTGCTGCTGCAAAGCCGTAAAAAATAATAGCCCATGCCAACGTCAAACTATCATGATCAAAATAAGTTCGTAGCGTCTGGGAATGGTCAATTAATCCTCCTGCAAAAACGGCCAAAAGTAATAATCCGAATCCAATTAATGAGGCCTCAAGGACTCTACCTGTCCTGATAGACCTTAAATAAATCCCAATAAAAATTGCGATAGGTATTGTTGCGGCAACTGTCGACGTTGCCCAAGGGCTATGCTTCATGGCATTTACAACTACCAACCCTAAAACAGCAATCAAAATAACCATGATTAAAAATGTGCCAATCAATGAAGCAGTTCCACCAATTACACCAATCTCATCCCTTGCCATTTGTCCTAAACTTTTTCCGTTGCGTCTCGTAGAAAAAAATAATGTGGTCATATCTTGAACAGCGCCTCCTAATACAGCACCTATTAAAATCCATAACATGCCAGGAAGATAACCAAACTGGGCTGCTAACGTAGGACCAACCAAAGGACCTGGTCCAGCAATCGCAGCAAAATGGTGGCCGAATACAATCCACTTGTCTGTAGGAATAAAGTCTTTGTCATTTTGCAGTCTTAGAGCTGGTGTTTTTCTATGCTCGTCAATGACTAGAACTTTTGCTGCAATCCAGCTTGCATAGAATCTATAAGCAATCATGTATATACATACAGCAGCCGTAATAAACCAAACGGCGTTGATACTCTCATTGCGGCTCAGTGCAATTGTTGAAAATGCTAAAGCCCCCAATAAAGCAAGAAGAACCCAAACTATATTTTTAAAATATTTTTTAATCACAATGTATCCAATCTGATATCTAAATTAATTTATTGCCTTATATATCTTTGATATACTGACTTCCCATTCAATCTATTAATTATATGCAATTAATAAAAATTAAAATAACTAAATTCATCTCGACTGCGTAAATCTTATCTTGGCATCTAATAAAATAATCATCGGCGTTACAGGGGGTATAGCTGCATATAAAGCAGCTGAATTAACTCGTCTTCTTGTTAAAAATGATTTCGATGTTCAAATTGTGATGACTGAATCTGCGAGTCATTTCATAACACCTCTTACATTTCAGGCTCTTTCAGGCAAAGAAGTTTTAACAAGTTTATGGAAAAGTAATGCTAATAATGGGATGTCTCATATAGAGCTATCAAGAGATTACGATCTCATTCTTATTGCACCTGCCAGCGCTAATTTCTTAGCCAAATTAACGCATGGTTTTGCTGATGACCTTTTATCGTCTTTGTGCTTAGCAAGAGCTTGTCCGATTGCCGTTGCTCCTGCCATGAATATTCGTATGTGGGCCAATGAAGCTACCCAACGTAATGTTTCACAATTAAAAAAAGATGGTGTGTTATTTTTTGGTCCCGATTCAGGGGCTCAGGCTTGCGGTGATATAGGGCTTGGAAGAATGATAGATACTGAAGAATTGTTCAGATCAATTCAAAATCATCTCACGCCTAAAATCCTCAAAAACAAAAAAATATTAATAACGTCTGGTGGCACAATTGAAATGATAGATGACGTAAGAGCTATTACAAATCTTAGCTCTGGCAATATGGGCTCTGCAATTGCCAATACTGCAGAATCTATGGGCGCATTAGTCACTGTAATCGCGTCAGGCAATCAAGATTTTTCAGAAAATATAAATGTGATTGATGCGAGAGATGCGCATTCGATGCATAAAGCTGTCCTTCAGCATATCAATGACCAAGATATTTTTATAAGTGTTGCAGCCGTTTCTGATTACACGCCTAAAGAAATATTTAATGGGAAATTGAAAAAAAATAATTTAGATATGACACTTCAACTCAAGCCTACAATAGACATTCTGAAAGAAGTAGGGTTATCTAAAAATAAAATCTTTAAAGTAGGCTTTGCTGCGGAAAGTGAAAATCTTATTGAAAATGCACAAAAGAAACTAAAGACGAAAAATTTGGATTTAATTGTGGCAAATTTAATTCATGAATCTATGGGCTTACAAGATACTAAAGTTTCCATAATTAGCAAAAACGATGTTATTGATGTGCCAAAATCAAATAAAATAGTTGCAGCAAAAGTTATCTTAAAAGAAATAGCCCATCGCATAAATTCGGACAAATAAAATGAGCCTAATAATTGATTTTAAAATTTTGGATAAGCGAATCGAAGAAATGCTGCCTAATTATGCATCGCCGGGTTCAGCAGGTCTTGATTTAAGAGCATGTACCGAGCATATACAAACGATTAATCCAGGTGAAACATTTCTTATACCCACTGGTATTTCAATATTTATTAAGGATCCTGCTTATGCAGCGCTTATCCTTCCTAGGTCGGGCTTAGGGCATAAACATGGTATCGTTTTAGGTAATTTGGTAGGCTTAATAGACTCAGACTACCAAGGTCAATTGTTAGTTTCTTGCTGGAATCGTGGCGAGAACGCCTTTCTACTCAACCCTATGGAGCGTATCGCACAACTAGTCATCGTGCCGGTTATCCAGGCTAAATTTAACCTTGTAGCCGAATTTCCTGAGACAGAACGGGGTGAGGGTGGCTTTGGAAGTACAGGTAAAAACTAACGAATTCACTTGAAAAGACAGTGGGTTATGTGGTTTAATAGCACGAAAAGACAGTGGGTTATGTGGTTTAATAGCACTCTTTTTCGAAATTATTGTAACAAATAAAGGATTTAAATTATGGCTCGCGTATGTCAATTAACCGGCAAAAAACCAATGTCTGGAAACAACGTATCTCACGCCAATAACAAGACCAAAAGACGCTTTTTACCTAATTTACAAAACCGTAAATTTTGGGTTGAGACCGAGAATCGTTGGGTTTCAATGAGAATTACTAATGCAGCGCTCAGAACAATCGACAAGCTAGGCATTGATGTTATTGTTAAAAAAATGCGTGCAGCTGGCCAGAAAATTTAAGGAATAAATATGCGTGAAAAAATCAAATTAGAGTCTAGTGCTGGTACTGGGCATTTTTATACCACAACAAAAAACAAAAGAACTATGCCTGACAAAATGGAAATCAAAAAATTTGATCCCGTTGTTAGGAAGCATGTAGTTTACAAAGAGGCAAAAATTAAATAATTTTAAGCTTTAACAAAGACAATAAAAAAAGCCAGCAGTAGCTGGCTTTTTTTATTTATCTTTTAATACTTTATTCTGCTACTGCCTCTTCTTTGGGAGCAGGTGTTGCAACCTCAACAATGGGCCTATCTACAAGCTCAACAAAAGCCATAGGCGCATTATCCCCATCTCGGAAGCCACACTTCAATATTCTTAAATAGCCACCTTTTCTTGAGTTATAACGTGGGCCTAGCTCAGCAAATAACTTAGTCACAATGTCTCTATCTCTTAAACGGCTAAAGGCTAGACGTCTATTAGATAAGGTTGCATTTTTTGCTAATGTAATAAGAGGTTCAGCTACTTTTCTAAGCTCTTTAGCTTTTGGTAATGTAGTTTTAATAATCTCGTTTTTTAACAAAGAGGTAGCCATATTTCTCAACATTGCTTGTCGATGACTGCTCGTTCTATTTAATTTTCTATGACCATTTGCGTGACGCATACTCTTACCCTCAAATTTTTCTTATTTAATAATTACGCTTTTTCTAAACCTGCTGGAGGCCAATTTTCTAGCTTCATACCCAAAGTTAAACCTTTAGAAGCAAGAACATCCTTAATCTCATTAAGTGATTTTCTTCCAAGATTTGGAGCTTTTAAAAGCTCATTTTCACTTCGTTGAATTAGATCACCAATGTAATAAATATTTTCTGCTTTTAAACAGTTTGCAGATCTTACAGTGAGCTCTAGATCGTCAACGGGTCTTAATAAGACGGGATCAACTTGAGGCGCTTGCTTTACTTCAACTTCAGTTAAAGCACTTTCTAAGTTTGCAAATACAGAAAGTTGTCCCATTAAAATTCTAGCAGCGTCTCTAATCGCTTGTTCAGCATCAATAACACCATTTGTTTCAACGTCCATGATTAATTTGTCTAGGTCTGTTCTTTGTTCTACGCGAGCGCTTTCAACAAAATAACTTACTTTATTGATTGGGCTGAAAGAAGCATCTACCATGATAAAGCCTAAAGTTTTATCTTCCTGATTTGATTTTCTTCTTGCTGGAACAGGTTGATAACCTCTACCCATTTCAACCTTAACTTCTAGATTTAATTTTCCGCCTTTTGTAAGATGCGCAATTAAATGATTTGGATTAATAATTTCAGCATCATGATTTGTTTCAAAATCAGCAGCCGTTACAGGGCCTTCAGTAGTTTTGTTTAGTGTAAGGATTGTCTCAGATTTATTATGAAGCTTTAATGCAACACCTTTTAAATTCAAGAGAATATCAACTACGTCTTCTTGCACGCCGTCTAAAGTTGAATATTCATGAACTACGCCATCAATTTTCACTTCAGTAATTGCATAGCCGGGAATTGAGGACAATAAAACACGTCTTAATGCATTACCTAAAGTAAAGCCA
>JAJTEE010000004.1 GCA_021298215.1 Alphaproteobacteria bacterium | reverse complement strand
AGCGATTCTATTATCACAATTTGAGCTCAGATGGTTGCGATCTTAAAATCTAATACCATCGTCTCACAAAACTTTCCTCCTGGCAAAAATTATTATAGCCCATACCTCAACGCCCCTTTGGCGTTGGCGTGCGGAGTTGGGCTTTTCGATTTTTGACAAAAAATTTAATTTGTGTATTTACGAAACAGATACAAAATGTATATCGACAACTGGTTTTTTTCCAAAGCGTTGATTACATTCTTGTTTAACAGACCGTTGCAGGGCTTCTATGTAATTTTTTTCTTTACCTAGATCTTGATGCATCGTGCGACGGATAATTTTTTGCATGCCATCTTGAAAATCTTCGGTTTCTTCTCCTAGTTCAACGAGACCGAAGGAACTGATAACGGGTATTCCTTGCAATTGATAAATATCGTCCACTGGTATGCTTAGTAAAACGATTCCTTGAATCGAGATTTTGTTACGATCTTTAAGGATAGGGCTTTGCATCGACACAAGGCATTTCCCATCAACACCCCATCTTCCTGTATTAACACGATCAATTATTTCAGGAGTTTTACCTGCTAGTTCAATAAGGGTTCCATTACCAGGTACGAGAGTATGCTCTATACCATTCGCCAAACCTAGTTCTGCTTGAGATTGCATGTGGCGCGCTTCGCCGTGCACAGGAATTAGGGATTTTGGTTTAGTCCAATTATACATAGCTTTTAAATCTTCTTGAGCCGGATGTCCAGAAACATGTACAGCTTCTTCATGAGAGGTGATAGTACGTACACCTTGATGCACAAGCTGATTTTGTATGTTTGCAATAGAGCGTTCATTCCCTGGTATAACGCGGGATGAAAAAATAACGGTATCACCATCATCAAGCTCAACAATTGGATGAGAGCGGTTGGCAATTCGCGATAATGCGGCGCGTCCTTCACCTTGAGAGCCAGTACTGATGAACAATACCTTGTCGCGTGGCATATCCATTGCTTGATCAGCTGGCACAAACCCTGGCAGCTTTTTCAAATATCCTGAAAGAGTTGCTGCACGAATCATTTTTTCTAAAGATCGGCCAAGCAGAGCAACTTTTCTACCGTTTTTTTGCGCCGCGTGAGCAATAGATTCAACGCGAGCTACATTTGATGAGAAACAGCACGCGACAATACGACCTTGTGGAATTTGCGCAATAATTTTTTCTAACTCATTTCTTACTTCGCCTTCAGATCCAGTAGAGCCCTTATCAAATACATTTGTAGAATCACAAATAAGAGCTGATACTCCTTCTTTGCCAATTTCTTTTAAACGATTTTTATCCGTAGACTCTCCTATAAGTGGCTGGGGATCAACTTTCCAATCTCCAGTATGTAGAACACAGCCAAGCTCTGTGCGAATGGCTAAAGCATTTGGTTCAGGGATGGAGTGCGTAAGAGTTATATACTCCACATCAAAAGATCCAATTTGTACCCTTCCAGAGAGAGGAACTTCGATAATTTTAACTTGTTTGCCCCACGATTTTTCTTCAAGTTTTTGCCGCAATACTTGCGCTGTAAACGGAGTTGCGTATACAGGACATTTCAAATATGGCCAAAGATATGGGACGGCTCCAATGTGATCTTCATGGGCATGGGTGAGCACCAAGGCTTTTACGTTTTCTGCCTGCTCTAATATGGCTGAGGGGTCTGGCATCATGATGTCAATACCAAGCCGATCACCAAAAGTGATGCCGCAGTCAACAATAATCCATTCTTTATTGTGGCCAAAAAGGTTGAGATTCATACCAATTTCGCCAGCTCCACCTAGTGGCAGAAACCAAAAATTATTCCCTTTGGGAGTCTTTAACACAAAAATTCCTTAATCTATTTTTCAAAAATGATATTTTCGCCCCGGTAGCCATTTAAAAAATCGTTAGATGATATAGGTTTTGAACCGGGTCTTTGAAGCATTTTAAGCTGTATTGCACCTGTTTTGCAAGAAATTAACAATCGATGGTCGTTTGTAACAATCCAAGTACCTGGAGGATAGTCTGATGAATTTGTTATAGGATCTGCATCGAGTATTTTTATTGGTTGATTATCAAGTGGCGCCGTTGTTCCCGGCCAAGGAGTAAAAGCACGAATTTTATTAATAATTGCTATAGCTTCATCGCTGAAATCTAGATTGCTTTCTGCTTTTTTGAGCTTATGTGCATAGGTCACACCTTCTGTAGGTTGTGGAGTTGGCCTAAGTTGATTAGCTAAGATACTTGGTAGACATTCAAGCAATACCTGAGCGCTTAAGCTTAACATTTTATCGTGCAGAGTTTGGCCTGTATCATTACTGTTGATAGGAATGGTTTGTGAGTACAGCATTGGCCCGGTGTCTAGCCCCTCATCCATTTGCATCATTGTGATGCCTGTCTGATTATCGCCTGCTTCAATTGCACGATGAATAGGGGCTGCTCCTCTCCAACGTGGTAATAGGGATGCATGAATATTTATACAGCCGAGTTTAGGTGCTTCTAAGATTTGCTTGGGAAGCAGTAATCCATAAGCAGCGACGATCGCTAAATCTGCGTCCAACTTACTGAATTTTTCTTGTTCTTCCGTGGATTTTAGTGTTGTTGGAGTGTGTACCGGAATATTTTTTTCTAAAGCAAATTGGTGTACAGGTGATTTTGTCTCCGCATGTCCTCTTCCTTTTGGTCGTGGTGGTTGGGTATAAACAGCAACTACATTGTATTTAGCATCCACTAAAGTTTGTAAAGGAATAAGGGCAAATTCAGGTGTGCCCATAAAAATGATTTTCGTCATTAGTTTTATGTTCTTTCTTTGCTGACAGTATAGTTGGCGATTTAAGAACCGGCAAATTTAAATGGTTGAGAATTTTCTATTTGTTTTTGTAGTGTTGTTTCAAGTTCGGGAGCATTCCCGCAAACATATATGCCTTGGCATTCATGCATGGCTAAATTTACGATTTCTTGAGGTGGACTAGTTAGCTTACGAGGATTGGAAATGCCTAATTTTAGATGTTGTGTTTGTTGATTCCAGTATCCTAGATTTATATAAATTTTATCGAAGTTGACTTTAGCATCTTTAAAAAAAGCTCGTATTGCTTGGGTATCGTAAACGCACTGGGTAATAATGAAATCTGGATTTTCTTGGAGTTTTTGAAAGAAGCTATCAAGTTCTTCTTTGATACTGCGTATAATAGGTGTTGGATTGACGACGACGCCCACTTTAGAAAAGTATTTCTTTGCGATGGTGATAGTTTCTTTGGGCTGAATTTCGGGACAATTGATTAGTTTGCTTCGATCGCCAAAAACGAGAAGACCGTAGGTGTTTTTCTTGATTTTACCCATATGTTGGGTCAAAAATTCTTGAAATTTTTCTATGGAATTGAAATCCCTTGTTCTTACATGAATCATATAAGGCGAATCAAAAAATGTTCTTTCTTCGTCCCAAGGATTGATATTGGACAGTGGAATGTGTGGGTAACTAGGGATAATTTCAAAGGGGCGCTGCAGTACATCTTGCATATTTTTAATGCTAATAGAATTTTTTTGTTCTAAGACTTCTCGAAAAAATTTCATAAAAATTGCTAATACGTAGAGCTGCTCAACTTATACCAAAGAAAATAACAGAGTCACGGGATTTGGTTAATTGTTACATTTGCTATAAAATGAGTACAGATAATTATCAAGAATGACAAATGATAAGAGAAGAATATTTTTCTATTATAGTTTTCTTTTGTGTTGTTTTTTTTATGACGGCATTATTCTTAAGTGTGGCCTGGTTAAGAGGCAAGCGCAGGCCTTATTATCAAAAAAATGCGCCGTATGAATGTGGTTTTGATTCGTTTGAAACATTCTCACAAAATGCACGTCGACAGTTTGACGTGCAGTTTTATTTGACAGCGATTCTCTTCATTATTTTCGATTTGGAGATAGTGTTTTTATTTCCATGGGCAATTGCTCTTGAATATATTGGTTGGTCAGGGTTTTGGTCGATGGTAATATTTTTAGCTGTTTTGACTATTGGATTTGTATATGAATGGAAAAAGGGGGCCTTTGACTGGTAGTAATATGATCACAAAGCTTGAAGATTTAAAAGAGTACCTTCCTGAGTCGTTGAAGAATGATAGGGAGTTATTTCAAGCAATTCATCATGAGATTGCTAATAAAGGATATATTTCGGCCAAGCTTGATCAAATTACTGCTTGGGCACAAAGTGGATCTTTGTGGCCAATGACTTTTGGTCTTGCGTGTTGTGCCATTGAAATGATGCATAGTGCGGCAAGTCGGTATGATCTTGATAGATTTGGTCTTGTTTTTCGACCGAGTCCAAGACAGGCAGATGTATTGATAGTCGCTGGGACCTTAACAAACAAAATGGCACCAGCAATCCGTAGAGTCTATGACCAAATGCCAGAGCCTCGTTGGGTGATTTCAATGGGGAGTTGTGCAAATGGTGGAGGATATTACCACTATTCTTATTCTGTTACGCGGGGATGTGATCGTATTATACCGGTTGATGTATATGTTCCTGGATGCCCGCCGACGGCAGAAGCATTAATTTATGGGATTATGTTATTACAGCAGAAAATACTGCAAAAAGTTTAGCATCTGCTTTTACTAAACTTTCTCTCCAGCGCGGATTTTTTTAGGAATTGTTATTGCTACTTCAACTTTTTCTACATCGGCGATTGCTGTTTTATTTTCTTGCTTAATACGTTCATACAATTCTTTACGCAAAACAGAAGCTGTCCTTGGGTATTCAAAACCTAATTTAACGATGCGACCGTTTATATCTAAAACTGTACAGACTATATCATCATTGATAATAATGGATTCGCCAATTTTGCGACTAAGACTTAGCATACCTACCTAATGTTACAAATTTAATTAAATGTTAAACAATTTTTTATATTCTACCTAGTGGGAACGTAAGATTTTTTTCTATGAATTTATTTAATGATAAAATCTCATTAATACTCAATCATCGTCTTACTTGGTTGGGCGCTAGATCAAATTTGATGGCGGAAAATATAGCCTTAGCAGATGTTAAGGGCGCCACGCGCCGTGAAATGCCGACTTTCCGACAAGTATTAAAAAGACATGGTGCTTTACCTGGTGCGAATGATAAGCCTGTAAAGTTAATAAAAATTGACTCAAAAGATACGTTTAAAACAAAAAGTGAGATCTCTAGAGAAATGGAAACATTAGAGATGTCTCGAACAGTTTTGGAGCATGATGCTCTTTTGAGTACACTTAAAAACTTTCATCAATTAGTTAAGACGATTTTGAATATGTCGCAAGGTGGAGGTTGATATCTATGGCTATAGATAAAGCGCAATCTACTCTTTCGCGTGCTTTGCATACGACCATATCGGGAATGATCGTACAGAATAAACGAATGCTGATAATTGCAGAAAACTTGGCGAACGCAGGTGTGAGAAATACCGTTGCTGGTGAATTGCCCTATAAGAGGCGAATTCCATCATTCAAAACCTTTTTTGATAAGAGGTCAAAATCTCAGCTTGTTGCTCTTGCAAAAATTGAAAAAGATAAGTCGCCTTTTCCTAAAATTTTTGCTCCTGATGATCCTGCGGCTGATAAGGATGGTTTTGTGTACGAGTCAAATGTGCGAGCGGTTCTTGAAATGGCAGATATGAGAGAGGCAGCGCGCAGCCATGAAGGTTGTCTTAAAGCTTATGAGCGCATTTTATCAATGCTGCAAAACACAATAAACCTCTTAAAAAATTAACTTGGTCTTGACCTTTTAGTTCTTCAGACTCATATTCAAATAGTTTAATTTATTTAGAGTATGGTGCTATGGGACAGCTAAAAGGATCAAAAACTGAGCAAAATCTTAAGGATGCATTTGCTGGGGAATCGCAGGCAAATCGTCGTTACTTATATTTCGCACAAAAAGCAGACATAGAGGGTTATAATGACGTTGCAGCTGTATTTCGTTCTACCGCTGAAGGTGAGACTGGTCACGCGCATGGTCATTTGGAATTTTTAGAAGAAGTTGGAGATCCAGCGACGGGTTTAGCTATTGGTACGACAACGAATAACCTCAAAGCTGCAATTGCAGGAGAAACGCACGAATATACGGACATGTATCCTGGAATGGCTAAATCAGCTCGTGAAGAAGGCTTTGATGAGATTGCTGATTGGTTTGAAACATTAGCCAAAGCAGAAAAATCTCATGCAGGGCGCTTTCAAAAAGCTCTAGATACGATGGCTTAGCATGACAAAACTACAGCCTGTAAGAGGAACTCGAGATTTCTTGGGGGATTTAGCAAGGTGTGTTCAACATATTCAAGAAACAGCTTTTTCAAAAGCTCAGTGTTTTGGTTTTGAACGCATTGATACTCCGATTTTTGAATATACGGGTGTTTTCAAAAGGGCTGTAGGAGAAACGAGTGATATCGTAGGGAAAGAGATGTATACTTTCTTGGATCGTGGCGGTGAAGAGATTACGCTGCGACCAGAAGGTACAGCTCCTGTTGTAAGAGCTATACTATCAAATAGTCTTACTCAGCAATTACCATTAAAATATTGTTATTATGGTCCGATGTTTAGGTATGAGCGTCCTCAACGGGGAAGATACAGACAATTACATCAGTTTGGAGTTGAGTTCTTTGGAATCGATAATCCGTACGCCGATGTAGAAGTGATTGATTTGGCGCGACAAATTATTAAAGAGCTCGGAATTAATGCGGAGTTATACCTTAATACAATAGGTGACGTTGAGAGCAGAGATGCTTATCGCGCAGCATTGGTTGAGTATTTTTCCAAATATAAAAATGAATTATCTGAAGATAGTCAGCAACGCTTAACAAAGAATCCGATGCGTATTCTAGATTCTAAAGATGCAAATGATAAGCGTATTGCAGAAACGGCGCCAAAAATTGCCGAGTATTTAACGGCTTCAGCAGCTCAATTTTTTGGAAAAATTCGTGAAGGCCTAGAAGAAATTGGTATTAAATATACGTTAGATTCGACTTTGGTGCGTGGGCTTGATTATTACACGCATACAGCCTTTGAATTTAAAAGTAGTGACTTAGGTGCGCAAGATGCGATTTTAGGTGGTGGTCGATATGATGGGTTAGTACAGCATATGGGAGGTCCTTTCATTCCTGCTGTTGGCTGGGGAATGGGCGTGGATAGAATGGCTCTTCTTTTAGAGAACAAGGTATTTGCGAAACCGACGCCTGTAGCGTTTGTTACTATTGGAGATTATCAATCCAAGGTTATTAAGCTTGCAACAACGCTTAGGGAGCAAGGTATAACTTGTGAGATTATCTACAAAGCGAATCCAGGAAAGGCATTTAAAGAAGCAGATAAGTTAAATGCGCGTTTTGTTGTTGTTGTTGGTGAAGAAGAAATGAAAACAAATACTGTTAAAATTAAGGATTTGAATTTGCCTCTGGACCATCCGCAGAAGGAATGTACAATAAAAGAGGAAGATCTTTTTAACGTATTAAATCAAAAAAATGGATGATTCGGTCATTGTTCAAGAAAAAGAAGTAATGTGCGGTGGAGAAACCGTTGATAAAGTTCCTAACCACCCGCGGGTTTTTTTATGTATCCAACACGAGAATAAGATAGAATGCCCTTATTGTGGAAAAGTGTTTATTTATGAAGGAAAAAACTGATTTTTTCTGTTCTTTAAAAAATCGTGCGATTATTGAAATACAGGGTAGTGAGCGTGAAGCTTTTCTACAAGGAATTATCACGCAAGATGTTAAGCGTTTAAAAGAAGATTCTATTCTCTATAGTTTAATGTTGTCTCCTCAAGGGAAATTTCAATTTGATTTCTTTCTTGTGCAGATTGATGGTGTGTGGCTTATTGATATTGATGCATCTTGTGCTCAGCGTTTTATGCAGCGGTTGCAGCTATTCAAGTTGCGGTCTGATGTGATGATCACATTGAGTACAGAGTGGCAGGTTGGGGTTAGTTCTGAGAAATTAAAATTACCTACTTGTTTTTCTGACCCGCGATTAGAGGCGCTTGGGTATAGGGTTTATGGTAAAAACATTTTGGAACAAACGCCAAATGATGATTACGAACATTTACGTTTAAGCCTTGGTGTGCCTGATGGGGTCCATGATATGGTTGTTGATAAATCAATTCCCTTAGAATGGTGGATGGATGAATTGCAGGCTATTTCGTGGAATAAAGGTTGCTATATGGGGCAAGAGCTAACGGCGCGCTCTCGTTACGTTGGACAAATTCGTAAACGTGTTTTCCCAGTGCTTTTTAAAGCTCCAGGAAAATATGAAGTTGGAGATAAGCTTTTTGCTGATGGTCAAGAAATTGGTGAGTTAAGAGCTATACGTAATAATCTGGGTCTTGCGATGTTGAAACTTGAGTTTTTGCAATCACAAATTTTAGTAAAAGATACAGCTATAGAAGTTCATCAACCAAATTGGATGGTTATTTCTTAATTGCATATGAGCTCTTTATTATCAAAAATTTATCCTTTAACCTAAAGAATAAGGTTGTACAGAGAGTTATGTTATGTTTGCTATTCGTCGTAGTGTTTTTATCTCAGCTGGTTTTCTTTGTATTATGCTGGGTTTGCTTGTCGCTTTGTTTTCTCAAGCAAAGGCTGCCTTTTCAGCAAATGTGTTTTTAAATGGGTCAATTGGCGCACTATTTTTATTCGGCGTTGCTTATAATGTATATCTATTTTTCTCATTATGGCGCGAGAGTATCTGGTTTTCGTCGTTTGAGAAATCTTCTGAAAAATCCTCACGAGAGCTGAATAGCACTGTTCAGCCTCACATTCTAAAGCCATTACAGCAACTTTTTCAACAGATGCGTCCGACGACTTTCATGTTGCAAGCTGCTTTTGGCAGTATTCATAATCGCTTTGAGTCAAGCCGAGATATTAATCGCTATATAACGGGGTTATTAGTCTTTTTAGGACTTTTAGGAACTTTTTGGGGTTTATCTCACACTGTCACTTCTATTTCTGTGGTTGTATCGAATATTGATTTGCAGGCTGGCGATATTCAAACGGCTTTTAAGACCTTAAAAGAAGGGTTGCGTGCGCCGTTAGTGGGAATGGGGACGGCTTTTAGCTCATCTTTGTTTGGGCTTTTGGGGTCGCTTATCATTGGATTTATTGATGTTCAATATAACAAAGCAATTCAAGGATTTTTTTATTTTATTGAAGAAAGAATTCATCTTGGAAAGCTGAGTAGTGGGTCTGAAGAAAAGGGTGGGGCGCAGACATATTCACAAAGCGTGTTTGAGCAAGCTGCAGAAAGTATGCAATTACTTTCTCAAAAATTACAACGAGGAGAAGAAAGTCGTCAGCAGTATATGCGAGGCCTTAATGAACTTACAGAAAAGCTTAACATGCTTGTTGATCAGCAGAATCAGCAATTGACGGCTTTGCAAAACGTTGTGCAGACTCAGTTTAACATGCATCAACTTTTAAGTCGCCAAACAGATTTGTCTGCTGAAACAACAAAGTATGGGCGAAGTTTTGATACTAAATTATCAAAGCTTCTTGATGAGATGACTTTAGGACAGCAGCAAATGGGCCGTGAAATCTGCGAAGAAATTCGTACCCTAGCTCGTATATTGGCAGCTCTTGGTGAGAGAGATGCTGCTTAGTCTTCCTCGCCGTCGCTTGCATAGGATGAAGGAGCCCCTAATCTAACTGCAAGATCATCACCATCAAGATTTGCTTCTCGGTTTTCTTTGCCGATCCTTGGAGGAGTTTTTCTAGTATTCATTCTTTTGCTTTTTGGCGCTGATAAAGATGAAAAGTCTTTCCTGTTCTTGGTTCTTGTTATAGGAGCCTCATCATCAGTTGATGATGTAGAAGAGCGACTGACTTCTAATCCAAGAAGTGAGGCTTCACTATGAGTTGTTATGCTTGATAATAAAGAAAAGCGACTAACATCTGATTCAAGAAGAGAGCCTTCATCGTTAGTGGTGTGTCCGGATGATAAGCTTGCAGAACGAGAACGCCCGATTCCAGCATCTAACGCATCTTCCTGATCTGAATCATTTATAATTTCGGCAATTCCTTGAACAAAGCCTGTAGGTCCCTGCATAGTGAACCCAGCTTTTTCATATGAAGCGCTGCCATCAGTTGAACGAGGAACAGTCGCGCCTGGATTAGAAATGGTAAAAAGATTGCCTCGATATTCTTTTATCCAATTGATACTTTGAGTGATCGGGTATTCCAATGGTTGATCTTGTGTGGCTTGGTGATGTTCTAAAATTGCAGCGCACGAACGAGCTAGCCATATAAGACCAAGCATCCTATTCATATAGCTAAAGGCACTTTTGCAAGCATTTCTGTCAATTTTGGTGCCTAGAGCGTTAGACTTATGAAGTTGTTTGCTATAGCCTGTATGAATTTTTTCTGAAAGGGGAACAACAGAAGACATGTTTTGAAAACAATGATGCCAATTCCAACTTTTACCATTGCCACTTTTAGGGTTTTCACCATCAAAGAGTGTGCATTCTATGTTGTAAGGCTCATGATTCCAATTACCTTCAATGGTAAATGTGCTTTTTCTATAAAATGCATAACCGTTGTGAGGGTTTACTATTTCTTGTTGAATATAAAAGGTTGTAATATCGTGCGTTAGAAATTTTAAATATGTTGCTAGGGTGTCGTCTAGAGATACATCAAGATCTGCAGGGCCTCTGCGACAAAATGTATGTGGAGAATCATCTTGAATGCTCTTCATAACTTTTATGGCTGTTTCTTTGCTAAGGGGAGTGAAATGTTTTCTTTCAGTAAAAAAAGGGCAAAACACATCAGCTAGCAGTTGGAAACCTAATATGCCATCGACGAGCTCTTCTTGGAATATGCGTTTAATATCAGCAGTCATTAGCCAGCTCTTGCTCTGGCCCGCAAAAATTCTATGTAAAATATTAATTCTTTCAATGCATAGGCCTAATAATTGCTCCATTTTAGGCTTTGCTATCCCAATTCTTCTGTTAAGGGCATCAATTCTTTCTTGATCTAGCTGCTGTAGTGCGGCATTTCTTGCTGGAGAAGGGTACTGACCATCTTCCAGCACTACTGAAAATATAGGGTAACAAATTAGTAAAACAAAAAATAACTTTTTCATGACAGTTTAATTCTTAAATTTAAATTTTTAAGTTAATTGATAATATTTTTATGACAAAAAAATAATTTATAGTCAACATAAATCCATTTTATAAAATTATATTAGTTATTTTGGTATTTAATTTTTTTAAAAAATGTACTTTTCATTGGTCTTGTGTCTTGTGCTACCCTGCTTTAGCTAACGTTAATTAAATAGTTTATGACTTATAAAATTACTCTTATTCCTGGTGACGGTATTGGCCCTGAAGTGACAACATCTGCTCGTCAAATTATTAGTGCCTCGGGCGTAAAAATTGATTGGGAAGTTTGTGAGGCAGGTGCTGAAGTTTTTAAAAAAGGAATTACTACCGGTGTTCCTCAGGAAACGATGGATTCTATTAGTCAAAATAAAATTGCGCTTAAGGGGCCGCTTTCAACACCTGTGGGGTATGGAGAGAAAAGTGCAAATGTTACGCTTCGTAAAATGTTCGAGACTTATGGGAATATTCGTCCTGTAAAAGAATTTCCTGGTGTGCAAACGCCTTATAGTGGGCGTGGGATTGATTTAGTGATTGTTCGCGAAAACGTTGAGGATCTTTATGCTGGCATTGAGCATATGCAAACACCTGGTGTGGCTCAGTGCTTAAAGCTGATTTCTCGAAAAGGTTGTGAGAAAATTGTGCGTTTAGGTTTTGAGTTCGCTCGTAGTCAAGGTCGTAAGACTATTCATTGTGCAACCAAAGCCAACATTATGAAGTTTAGCGAAGGTATGCTGAAGCGAACGTTTGAAGATATTGCAACGGAATACCCGGAGATAGAGGCACATCATATTATTGTGGATAACTGCGCGCATCAACTCGTTAAAAAGCCTGAGCAATTTGAGGTTATTGTTACCACTAATATGAATGGCGATATTTTAAGTGATTTATCGTCAGCACTGATTGGTGGGCTTGGTTTTGCTCCAGGTGCTAACATTGGTGATAATGTATGTATTTTTGAGGCGGTGCATGGTTCCGCTCCTAAATATGCTGGGAAAAATGTTATTAACCCGATGGCGGTGATTTTATCGGCGGTGATGATGTTGCGTCACTTAGGTGAATTTAAAGCAGCACTTGATATTGAGCATGCTTTATATGTTACCTGTGCGGTTGATTAAAGTTTTAACACGAGACGTGGTGGGTGATGCAAAAGGTGCGCAGACGACACATTTTACAGAAACGGTGATTAAAAATCTTGGAAAGCGCTATGAAGGCATTCAAGATCGTGACTATAAGCCGATTTCTATTAGTAAGGCTAAGATTCCGGTTGAGCCAATTGCGGTTAAAAATCGCACTATTGAAGGGGTTGATATTTTCGTTGAAAACACAAAGTCTGTTCAAGAGTTTGCTGAGCTAATGGAGCAAGCAGCCAACGAAGCAGGGGTTAAATTAAAAATCATTACAAGTAGAGGCATGAAAATATATCCGGTGACTGAAGGCATGGAGCTGGATTTAACGGATCATGTATGCGCGCGATTTGTTGGTAATGGATCTTTAAGTGAAGAAGGTATTCAAAAGCTTGTTCAATCGGTGGGTCAAAAAGCCATGTGGACGCATATTGAGAAATTACATACCTTTGACGGGAAGGTAGCTTATACTAAGGCGCATGGCGAAGAATAGAGTTTGCTGTGAATGTGAATACCGCGGTCAAGCCGCGGTACGTCTAGAAAAGAGAGTGAGACTTACGTCGTCTCGTTGAAAACGAGGTCCAGTTTTATAATATCGATCTTATTCACTGGATTCTTATACCTTTTTTGAAGGCTGAGAATGACGAGAGGACAGCCAAGAGGTCTAAAAAATTAAGCTTCCTGGAGTTCAGTTATTTCTGCAAAAATGGTTAAGCATTCGGGATTTAATAGGGCTTCTTTGTTTTTAATTTCTCTTCCGTGCACAACATCACGCACCGCTATTTCCGCTAGTTTGTTGTTTTTTGTGCGTGGAAGATCTTGAACGGCAATAATCTTCGCTGGTACATGCCGAGGGGTAGTGTTTTTTCGGATTTGATTCTTAATAGTGTTGGTGAGCTCAGCATCTAACGTTTTTTCTTGTTTCATAATAACAAATAAAACGATACGTTCATCATCAAGCCATTTTTGTCCGATAGCTAAGCATTCGGATATTTCATCGATATTTTCAAGTTGGCGATAAATTTCAGCCGTGCCAATGCGTATGCCACCAGGATTAAGAGTTGTATCTGAGCGCCCATGAATGATTAATCCGTGGTTTTTTGTGCGTTCACAAAAATCTCCATGGTGCCAAATGTTAGAGAACTTTGCGTAATAGGCGTTATGATACTTTTCTCCTGCTTTATCTTGCCAAAAGCCTACAGGACGGCATGGAAAGGGTTGCTTGCACACTAATTCACCAGCTGCATTTGAAAGTGGCTGGCCATTTTCGTCAAATACATCAATGTCTAGTCCTAATGCTGGACCTTGAATCTCACCGCGATGTACAGGACTCAGAGGGTTGCCCATGACAAAGCATGATATGATGTCGGTGCCGCCTGATAAACTATTTATTTGCACATCTTCTTTTATGGATTTCCAAATGTAGTCAAATACCTCTGGTACTAGAGGTGAGCCTGTAGACCCGATTGCTTTTAGCTCTTTTAAATTATGAGTTTTACTAATATCTACTTCTAGTTTGTGTAGGGTGCTTAAGTATTTTGCTGAGGTGCCAAAGAAATTAATTTGTAATTCTTGCGCGATGTCCCATAAAAATGTTGGATTTAGATAGGTTGGGGAGCCATCGAAAAGCACGATATGCGCGCGTGATGCTAAAGCAGAGACTAGCCAGTGCCACATCATCCAGCTGCATGTTGTGAAGTAAAATATTCGATCAGCTGGTTTAAAATTGCACTGTAGCTGGTGCTCGGCGAGGTGTTTTAATAAGGTTCCACCCACTCCGTGTACGATACATTTGGGGATACCGGTGGTGCCTGATGAATATAATATGTACAGAGGGTCATTGAAATTGACGGGTACAAAAGTAATATCTGTAGCATCGCTTGTGGTAAGTAGTTGATCCCAGCGTGAATAATTGTGCTCGAGCCCCAAATAGGAGACGACGACTACACGTTCTACGCTTGGTAAATGTTTTAAAATTTCGGGCAAGCGTTCGATGCACGAAAAAGTTTTACCATTGTAATAGTAGCCATCAACCGTGATAAGAATTTTGGGTTCTATTTGGCTAAAACGATCAATAACGCCTTGTACGCCAAAATCGGGGGAGCATGCAGTCCAAATGGCCCCTTGCGAAGTTGCAGCGAGCATGGCGGCGACAGTTTCTGGAATGTTGGGTAGATATCCAGCGACGCGATCTCCCTTAGCAATTCCCCAATTCTTAAAATGATCAGCAATTTTTGCGGTGATCCAGTGGAGCTCTTTTCGGGTGATTTGACGTTTTGTGCCATTTTCACCAACAAACGTAATCGCGATGTGATCATCGGGATGTTGTAGTAAGTTTTGGGCGAAATTTAATTGAGCTTTTGGAAAAAATACAGCATTTTCAACATCTTGTGGGTTTTCTAAAACAGTGGCGCCTTTATTACCAATAACATTGCAAAAATCCCAAACACTATTCCAAAACTCTGGTATATGATCAATCGACCATTTGTGTAAACTATGATAGCTTGAATAAGGAATATTTTTTGCAAACTCGGTGAGTAAGCTATTTTCAATACTTTCAGATGATGGAAACCAAGAAGAGTTCAACTTTAGAAATAACACTTTTTTAAAAACTTTTTTATATTACGCGTTTGAGAGCTTTGATGCATGCAAAAAATGAAGATCAAAGATTAAAGAGGTTTTATCGTCGATGAAATTATGGCAAAAAGTTTTTATTGGTTTGATACTTGGTATCATTTTAGGGGTTGTTCTAAAAGAGCAAGCGGTTTATTTAAAGCCATTTGGTGATCTTTTCATTCGCCTTATTAAAATGATCATTGTTCCTTTAATCTTTTTTGCCATTGTTAGTGGTATTACAAGTGTTCAAGATTCTAAATCATTAGGCCGAATCGGTATAAAGGCTTCGATTACATACTTATTAACAACATTGTTTGCTATTATGATTGGCTTGAGTGTAGGTACAATATTTGAACCAGGAAGCGGGGTTATTGTAAATTTCACTGGTGAGGGTTCCCAAATTACCGACACAAATATGGCAAAAATATTTGATACCCTCCTAAATGTTGTGCCCGAAAATGCTATTGAGGCAATGGCGCAAGGAACAATTTTACAAGTTGTTTTCTTTGCGTTGTTTACGGGGATTACCCTTAATACGATGGAAAATGACGCTTCAAAGCGTTTGAAAAACATTTTTGCTTTATTGGCTTCAATGGTTTTTAAAATGGTACATCTGATTGTCCAGCTTTCGCCAATAGCAGCAGGCGCACTCATTGCATGGATTATAGGTACTCAAGGAATGATGGTTTTAGAAAAGCTTCTAAAGCTAGTTGGTTGTGCATATTTGGCGTTTGGTGTGCAGTATCTGATTTTTGGGCTGATCATTTATTTCTGGACGAAACTCTCTCCATTACCATTTTTCAAAAAAAGTCTTGAATATCAGGCGATAGCTTTTTCGACGAGTAACACGAAAGCAGCGCTACCAACGACAATTAAAGTTTGCCAAAATCGTCTTGGGGTATCAAAAATTAGTTCTTCATTTGTACTTCCTCTTGGTGCCTCAATTAATGTAGATGGAACTGCTATTTATATAAGCCTTTGTGCTCTATTTTTTGCTCAAGCTACAGGAAAAGTTCTAGGGATGGCTGATTATGGATGTATTATCTTAACAGGAACTCTTGGATCAATCGGGGCTGCCGGAGTAACTGGCGGAACTATAGTGATGTTACCGATGGTACTAGGATCAATAGGTCTTCCCATTGAAGGTATTGCTCTTATTGCAGGAATTGACCGAATTGTTGATATGATGCGCTCGACAATTAGTATCACTGGTGACGCAACGGTTGCTTTGTGCGTAGATCATTCAGAAGGTCTTTTAGATCGGGATAAGTACAATAAGGCTGTGTAATAATGGTTACTGTTCACCGTTTTCTTTTTGCCCTATGATCTTTCCAATATATATAAGGTGAAAACTATGCGTAAGTGGATCGATTTTTCTATTGTTGAAGGTGTGTGTAGTAGGCAGGCTCATGCGGATTTTCCAGTCCAAGAAGATGGCTCTAAGACATACGAACGAGAACTAGGCAAAGAGGGGTTCTTCGGGCCTTGTACGCATATGATTCATCGCCACGCACCGACTGCTTGGACAAAGTGGGAAGGGCCGCTCCGACCACGTGCGTTTGATCTTAATAAATGGAATCAAGAAAAAGACTGTCCCTTTAAAACAGATATTTTTTTGCATAATCGCCACACCCAATTGCGTTGGTGGCAACTCAATAAATCAATGACACATTTGGCGCGTAATGGGGATGGAGATCAGCTTTTATTTATTCATCAAGGTAAAGCCGATCTATTTTGCGATTATGGGCATTTATCTATTAAGACTGGTGATTATGTGGTGCTGCCGCGTTCTACGATGTGGCGTTTGGATGTGATTGAGCCGCTTCAGGTATTGCTGATAGAGGCGACCGATAGCAGCTATATGTTGCCAGATAAAGGCATGGTTGGGCCGCATGCAATTTTTGATCCGGCGATGCTTGATACGCCGAAAATTAATGAGCAGTTTAAAGCGCAACAAGTTGATGCGAATCATGAGTGGACTGTTCATATAAAAAGGCTTAATCAGCATAGTGTGGTGACATATCCTTTTAACCCTTTAGATGCTATGGGGTGGCATGGCAATTTAGCGCCAGTGCGCATTAATGTGGATGATATAAGGCCATTGATGAGTCATCGTTATCATTTGCCGCCTTCAGCGCACACAACTTTTGTGGCACATCGATTCGTTATTTGTACTTTTGCGCCGCGTCCTATAGAAAGTGATCCAGGGGCATTGAAGGTGCCTTTCTATCATAACAACGATGATTTTGATGAGTTTATTTTCTATCATCGAGGGCAGTTTTTCAGTCGCGATAATATTCATCCGGGAATGACAACGCTGCATCCATGTGGTTTTACGCATGGGCCGCATCCGGGGGCTTTTGCAACGGCAACGAATTTTTCAAGAAAAGAAACCGATGAGGTTGCTGTTATGGTTGATACGCGCGATGCGTTAGAGATAGGTGATAAGGCCGCTTCGGTTGAGTGGACGGCGTATTCCCAAAGTTGGAAAGCGGTTGAGAAGCCTTAAGATTACCATACCTATAATTTTTTATAGCTAGCTTTTTTGTTTATTTTTTTGCTATCGGTGTTCGATAACTTTTTATTCGAGAAATAAATGACGAGATTTTTTATACTTTTAACATTTTTATTTTTAATTGTTAGTGCGTGTTTTTGTCCACCTGCTCCTGGTACTCTGCAGGTTGCTCCAACCCCACCATCTGGATTAACGATCGCGGTGGGTTATTATGCGGTAGGAATAACTGAAGAGGAAAATGTACGACGAGCAACCCGTGTTGCAGAAATTCAAGCACTGTATCCTGGTAGTGATTGTGATCCTATCTATTTTTATAATAACCAAGATAAAGAACAAACCTTGATTTTAATCTCGAATTTATTGGATGAGGCTGAGATCGAAAAAATAATGTTATTTACTCGTTATATAGATGGTATTCGTGAACAAACTGAATTAGTAAGGGCAAGAGTTAATAGTACACAGAGATATTTTAATGTTGAGCATCCCAATGCTCTTCTTGCATATCAGGGAACTGATGATTGTTTTTATGCAGCAGAAATTTTGGTAAATAATGGTATATCGTTAATAAGCACCCTTCTAAATTTTGGGTACATAAACAGCAAAATGGGTGGTTAGTGCTTGATCAAAATTTTACGCAGCATCTATATCAGAAATAGTGCCGCATATTGTATTGATTACTTCATTTAACAAATTCGCGTCATCGCCTTGAGCCATGATGCGTATGAGTGGCTCAGTGCCGGATTGGCGCACCAAAAGCTTTCCGGATTTATTCAAGCGATCATTTGCATTATCGATAACTAATCGAATGCGGTCATCATTGAGATTGACGGAATGTTTTGTGCGAACGTTTTTAAGAACTTGAGGTACCGGCTCAAACGTGTGGCTAATTCCGCTAGCGGGCATGTTCGTTGCTACCATTAAGGCCAGCATTTGTAATGCTGCTAATAGGCCATCTCCGGTTGTGGTGTAGTCACTTAAAATAATATGACCAGATTGTTCGCCGCCTACATTGCATCCTTTTAGTTGCATCATTTCTAATACATGCTTATCGCCGATATTGGAGCGATAGAGCTGTAACCCTTTGCTTTCTAGATAGCGTTCAAGTCCAAGATTAGACATGTGTGTTGCCACAATCCCATTACCTTTTAAAAGCCCTTGTTCATACCAGAGCTTAGCGATTAAGGCCATAATTTGATCGCCATCGAGCACGTGCCCATTCTCATCAACTGCGATGAGCCGATCTGCGTCACCATCTAAGGCAATTCCAATATGAGCTTTGTGTTCTAAGACAGCGCTTTGCAGTGTTGAAATATTTGTTGCTCCGCAGTTTTCATTGATGTTGATACCATCGGGTGTGTTTCCAATAGCGATTACATCAGCTCCTAGCTCCCATAACACTTGAGGAGCAACTTTATATGCTGCTCCATTAGCACAGTCAACAACGATTTTTAAACCATCAAGACGCATTCCTTTTGGAAAACTTGATTTAATAAATTCATTATAGCGGCCCAGAGCGTCGTCCACGCGTCTGGCTTTTCCAAATTCTTCGGCGGATGCTAGTTGAAAATGGTTTTTTAGTGTTAATTCTTCAATTTGTTGCTCATTTTGATTACTGAGTTTGAAACCTTGAGCATCGAAGAACTTAATACCGTTATCTTGAAAGGGATTATGGCTTGCAGAGATCATGACACCTAAGTGAGCACGCAAGGTTCTTGTTAACATGGCAACAGCAGGGGTTGGCAGAGGGCCTAGTAACATAACATCTATGCCCATGCTAACGAAACCAGCTGTTAAAGCTGATTCAATCATATAACCTGAAAGGCGCGTGTCTTTTCCTATAACAACCATATGTTTATGCTGTGAAGAGGTGGTTAGAGGGACATTATTTTTTAAGTATTGAGCGGCTGCCATAGAGATTTTTAAAATAATATCAGCTGTCATAGGTTCGCTATTAACAGCCCCGCGTACTCCATCTGTGCCAAATAATTTCATATTATTTCTCCAATTCCTGTAAGTGCTGAGAGGTAATCCATCCTCCACCTAATACTTGATCTTTTTTATAAAATACACAAGCTTGCCCTGAAGCTACGCCGAATTCGGGGATAGTAAAATCAACTCTTGCTGACATAGGGCTTGTTGCCGTGACAGTTGCTTCAACGAGTGAATGAGTAGAGCGTATTTTTACCGAACATTTCAAGCCGCTTTTAAAATTATTAATGTCTGCAAGCCAGTTCACTTCTTTTAAGTAAACACTTGATATTGATAGCGCTTCATGTGCCCCAACCCAAACTTGACGTTTTTCAGGGTTTAATCTTATTACATATAGTGGTTCTGGTGATGAAATACCAAGACCTTTACGTTGTCCAATAGTGTAATTGATAATTCCTTCATGGCGTCCAAGGACAGTACCATTTATATGAATAATATCCCCTGCGTCTAATGATCCAGGTCGTAATTTGCTAACAAGATTTGCATAGGAGCCATTGGGAACAAAGCAAATATCTTGGCTATCTGGCTTTTCAGCGACAGTTAAGCCAAATCTTGAAGCATGCATTCTTGTTTCGGATTTAGGCAATCCTCCTAAGGGGAAGCGCAAGTACTCTAGCTGATCTTGGGTGGTTGTGAATAGAAAATAGCTTTGATCTCTATTGTGATCAAAGGCTCGGTGTAATTCTGCTTTTTCATTAGGAAATCTCTGAACGTAATGTCCTGTAACTAAGGCTTCAGCGCCGAGATCACGAGCTGTTTGTAAGAGATCTTTAAATTTTACCTGCTGGTTGCATCGTACGCAGGGAAGAGGTGTTTCTCCTTGTAGATAAGAATCAGCAAAATCATCAATGACTTTTTCTTTGAAAACGCTTTCATAGTCTAAAACGTAGTGAGGAAAGCCCATCTTATCTGCAACTGTTTTTGCATCGTAAATATCTTGTCCAGCGCAACACGCTCCTTTTTTATTAAGCATTGCTCCATGATCGTATAGCTGCAGGGTAATGCCGACTACATCGTAACCAGCTTCAACCATTAGTGCTGCTGCTACTGATGAATCAACGCCTCCCGACATGGCTACGGCAATGCGCGCGCCTGGGTTCACATTATCAAGCATGAATTTATGCGTGTTTTTTGTCGATAAGTTTGTATATGGCATAAATGATCATCAATGGGTAAAGCCACTCTAAAATACTGGCTAGAAAATTCATGATTTTGCTAAAGCCAAGTAATGACATGGCAAATGCTACGCATATACTAGCGGTTAAGCATGTATGGCGATTTACTTGTTTTTTCAATATATCGCTGTGGAGAAAGTCAGTCCACATCGTTGTAAGTAGGGTGGCCGTGGCCATGCAGGAAACAGCAAGAGTTATACTGACAATTGGCAGAGCATAGGAGCCAAGAGCTTTTTGGGCAATGGCAGCTAAATACTGTTCTTGGCCCAGTCCTACTAGATCAGAAGCATAGTGTGCTCCTAGGGCCATGAATCCATAATATACAGCACAAAGTATGGAGCCACCTAAAAGGCTAGCAAGAACGCCCAGTTTGAAGAGCTTTTTTGGGTTTGAACCCGCCTTTGCTTTTTTCTTTAGAAATTCATAGACGCTGATAGCAATTAGGGGTGCGCCCATGAGATCCATTGTTTGGTAGCCTATCTCTAAACCATATCCTAGACATTCTTTAGAAGTCATTAGAACAGGTTGCATTGTTGGAGCAACCCAAAGTCCTACTGCTATCAAGAAAGCAATGCCGCCTAATTTTAGGGGTGTTAAAAAGACGCCAATGATCTCGACTAGACGATTTCTTTCCCAGCAAAGTCCTAACAAAATTAAGCTGAATAAGCCTGAAAATATCCATAAAGGTAATGCAGGATTCATCAAGTTGAATCCACCGAAAGAGACAAGGATACACCTTGGCACAACGCCGAAAGGTCCAACTAACATAAAGATGAGAAAATTAATGGCGAAAGCGCCTGATTTTCCAAGGTTAGAATAGTATTTGTCTCGGCTGCCTTCGCTGCGCACAAATCCCATGACTCCTATAAAAGGAACGATAACAGCGGTTACAATCCACCCAACTAAGGTGTACAAAAACATATTTTGTGTTTTAAAACCTGCTGCGAGAGGGAATACTAAGTTTCCAGAGCCGAAGAACATAGAGAACATTGCAAAGCCAGCGGTTAGTACAATTTTAAAGGATGACATTATCTTAAGTATTCTCTTATTCTTAGGGTATATATATGGAGAATTTTGAGAAAAATTACAAGAAAAATATGTCTAACTGTTTATTTGTCAGTATTGATAAATCTAGAGTAAGTATCTATCTTAATTTTTCATTTTCTTGTTGTATTTTTTCAATCTGTTCAATTTCTTACTCTGTTTGAGAGTGGAAAAGGAGATAGTTAACATATTGAAGAATACTTAATTTTTTAAAGGATTGCTTTTTTTCAGGTACAGATTCGTTGCGAAATGCCCAATAATAGCATTGAGCTGCTGATAATAGTGAGTCATCACTTTTTTTATCTGGAGCAATGGTTGCAAACAATAATCCAGCTTTGAGGAAGGCGCTAGATGCAAGATATCTTGAACTTTCTCTGCTTTTCAAGTATTGCCCAAGTCTAATGTAACAGCCCGCTTCTGTGAGTTGATCTTGAAAGGTTTTTGTAAAACCAGAAGCTAAAATGAAATCTTCTGGAGTTGCGCGAAGACTTAAAGGAAATCTATTTCTGATTATTTGAGCAACTGAATGATTAATTTCTTCAACAAGAGCATCTTCGTCAACTACACTGGCATTCACTATTTCTGCCCTTAATGCAGGGTTATTTGTCTCATTTTCAAAATGACCTAAGATTCTTTCTTGTTCTTGAGGAGTTGCGCGATTTAAGGTGGCAGAAAATCTCGATAAAACGAGCCGTCGAGATGCTGCTTGAATAAGATGATTGTGATCTATTAATACGGAATGCCCTGTGCGCATAACAGGAATCGAAGCTTGTTGTTCTGGAAAATCATTTGCTGAAAAGCTTTGAGCGGATGTCAAAATCATTGCAAGTATTACTAAGCCACGCATGATTAAAACTCATATGTATAAGGCCTAATAATAAAATAAGATGAAAGTGGTTAATTAAGTATTAATATTTCAAATAAAAGCAATTTTTATTTAAATAAAAAGGCCGCCCGAAGTATAAAATACTTCGCAGAGGCCATTTTTATATATTTTTTATTTTTTCTCAGTTTTTTCTGGAGCTGGTGTTACTTGTGAAGCTGGAGCAGCTTCAGTTTTATGCGCATCAGTGGCAGCAGCTGGATGTTGTTCAGTAGCTGCAGCAGCATGAGTTTCAGCTGGAGCTGCATGAGTTTCCGCAGGAGCTGCGTGATGTTCTACATGGTGTTCAGCAGTTTTTCCATGATCTTCATGCTTTGCTTCTTCTTTTTTCTCGCATGCGACAAATCCAAAACCGATAATTCCTAATGCTAATACTAATTTCTTTGACATGTTTTAATACCCTCAATACTTAAAAAAATTTTAACCATTCGTTATTGTAAATTATTTTTTATAAAAAAGCGCGTATAATTTTTATGAAATTAAACTTTCTTTAAAAATCAAGGGTTTCCTAATACATACATTGAGATTTATTTAAAAATGTTTTTCAGCAATCCTTTTACTATTTTCTCGGGTTGTGCTGATGGTTTTCTTTCCTCAGTTCCTGAGTCTTCTGCCGGTTGTCGAGAATTTTTGGACTTCTTACCTAATCCAGGGATTAATTGATCAATTCCTGGTATTGCTTTTGAAACCAAATCACCCGCTCCCTTTCCTAAAAGTCCTTGAAGTGATTTTAAATTAAGATTGTAGGCTGGCTCATCCAAAGGACCTTTGATGGTGAATTCTAGAGGGGGGATATTCTTTAAAGTTGGAATTGCCACCTTGCCATTAAAGCGCATTTGCCAATTTACCAGATCTGCCTGTCCTTCTGCTTTTAGATGCGCTTCGGATGTCTCAACAATTAAATTTTTTGTGCTGGTGATTCCATTTGCAATGGTAAAATCTCCACTTGCATTTGAAAAAGCTGTAGTGCCCCGTCCATTGAAAAAGTTTTGAATAGCTGTGAGGTCAAATAGGTTGCCGGGGCTTTTTAAAATATTAACAATTGATTGCAGATCAAATCCTTTTATTATGCCGTTATTTATAGAAAATTTTGCTTGTCCAGATAGGTTACTTACCCAATCATATTGAGAATTTCCTTGAGTTTTTAAGGTGATAGAACCAGAAGCTTCCCCTTGAGAAAAATGAGCAGCGGCAGCCTGAATTTTAGCTATGCTGATATTACTGAATTGAGCTGAGAATCCAAGGTTTTGGGTGTTCGAAGATTGAGCAGATAACGAGCCGCTTATTTTTCCGCCATACAAATGCGCAGAAAATGGGATATCTAGCTTTCCGTCTTTAAGTGTAATATCCGATTGTAGTGCCTCAAAAGTAAGTCCACTTAAAGCAATTTTTGGGATATTTATGTGCAGATTCATCGTAAATGCCTTAAGTGGAAGATTCGTTGGAGAAGATGACCACCTTGTATTAGCTGTTCTTAACAACTCGTAATTTGATATTTGAGGGATATATAATGCCCGTAATACTTGAACCGAAGTATCTTGATATTTTGTGAGTTGTATTGGTTGAGCTGTGAGAGAGCCTGCAATATGAGGTTTTTCTTTACTCAAATCAATTAGTAATTTGCCGCCTGCAAATACATCAAGCCCTGATTTACTTTTTAATCCAATACTTTGTATGTTCAAGTCAGCTTCTGTTTTCTTTAACAAAATATCGCTCTTAAGATTGATGATGTAATCGCTTAAAGCTACTTGCTCCACACGTATGTTGCCTTTTGTAATTAGCTCGCCGGAACCAAGCATACCATCAAAGAAAATATTTCCATGGGCAAGTGATATTTTTGTATTCAGTCCTAGGTGATCTTTTTCATGAGCAATTTTTGCAGTAATTATGATAGGGCCAGATACTGGCAAATCATGGCCTAGAGTTTTACCCCACTGCTGTATATCATTTAAATTAGCTGCAATTTTTACGTTCTTAGTTTCCGTATTAAATTCGATGTTTGCGTCAGCTTTTGCCGCACCTAAAGAAAGAATGGTTTTCTTACTATTGAACGTGTTATCTCCCATCTCTAAAACACCTTTAATATCGAGAGGTTGTTTAATAGGTGCGTCCTTAGTGAACCATTTGAGTATTTCTTGATAGCGTTGGCTGGTGAGATGATACTCAATTTTACGAAAATCTTTGGTTGAACATTCTAGGTCTATAAGATCGTGTTGATGCTTAAACTTTAAATCTATGTCGCAAAGTTGTGTTAAAAGGTTGTAACGTACTGTACCAATTAGTTGAATTGAGGGGTGAGTGGCTTGCAAATTGCCGATAGTGACGTGCTCCAATGTTGTATGTAAATCTGCTTGGATATCGATTGCTTTATGTAAATCAATTTTATGATTAGGTAACTCTAGTATGAAAGGAAAATCAGAAGAAGAGGCGGTTAGTTTGCCAGATAAATGTTTTTTGTTAAGGTCTACTGTACCTTTTAATTCAGCACGAACTCGATGGTCTTGTAATACTAGGGATATGCCGGCCATTAAGGACGTTTCGCCGGAGCTAAAATCTCCTGTTAATATTTCTAAATCGATACTATTTTCTGTGGTGTCAGAAACAATGAATATTTTGTAAGGTCCAGTTAGCTTTTCACTATCGCATTCAATCTTTAAATTAGAGAAATTTTTTGTTGAACCATCCTTATGGTCAATATAGGTGATTGTTGCGTTATGAGCTTCAAAGTGATTCACCGTAATACTAGTCGTTGCTGCATTATTTGTAGGCTGTGATGCTTCTTTTTCCTGGGACTCATTTTTGGAAAACGACAACTCCCAATTTCCATGGCCATCTTTATCTTTTTCTAGGGTAATTTCAGGTGTTTTTAAATTAATGCTTTTAACAACGATTTTTCCTTTTATCAGATCTATTAAGCTAAGAATGACCTCTACGTTTTTAATGGTTGCCATTTCTGATTTTTTTGCATTTGCAACATTACCTAAAGAAACATCATGAATATTAATGCGAGGAGTTGGTAATATTTGAAGCTTTACAGAGCCAATTTGTATTGTTCTTCCTATAGTTTTTTGTGCATCAGCAAGATACGGTGTTGCGTACTTTGAAAAATCAATAAACAGGGGCACCACAACTAATAAGAAGATTAGAAACGCAGGAATAAAAAGGATTTTTCTTTGCATTGGCTTAACTTAAATAGCTTTTATATAAGGCACCTTAGGAAATTAATGCATCTTATTCAAGTATTTCTTGGCATGATTTTTGCAGGATACTAATCAAATAGAAAAAATAGTCTAGAAAATGCATATACATAAACCTCACCATTCCGTGCAAAAACCTGGTGCTGTTGCTCTGTCTTCCCAAGAGGCGCAATGGGTACGTTTAGCTATTGCAACAAATAATCTTGCGAATGCTCATGTGGCTGGTTTTAAGACCCAAATGGTTAAATTGGTTAATACTACACAAAAAGGAAAAGATAACCGTGTTGTGCATTACGTCTCTGCTAATAAGACGTTACGTAATTTGGGTAATGGCTCGTATCGTCAGACAGGAAATCCATTAGATGTTGCGATAAATGGCAATGGATACTTCCTGGTGGATACAGGAAAAGGAAAATATCTAAGCCGCAATGGTCAGTTTGCACTTAACGATGCTGGAGCTCTGATCACTGCAAATGGATCTTATCTTGTTATGAGTAGGGACGGGGGAGAAATTGTTATTCCGAAGATGACAAGAAACATAGCTATTGACCCTAAAGGTGGAGTATATGCTGACTCTGCTTTAGTTGGAATAATTGGTACTTTTACCGTGAATAATCAGCAAGAAGAATTGAAGTGCCTAGGAAATAATTTGTTGGATCCTGGTAAGCAAAACCTCTCTGTAACTGAGTCCTGCACTATAAAACAATTTGGGATAGAAGAATCAAATGTTTCTGGCGTTGTGGAAGGAATGATCATGATGGATGCGCTGAGGCAGTTTGAGCATGCGCAAAAAATTATTGAGGAGCAAGATCAAAGCACTAGAAAAGTTTTTAATGTTTCATCGAAGAATGTGGCGTAGGAAGTTATGGCAGCAGTTTCAGTACAAGATTCACTTAATATTGCAAGAACTGGTCTGCAAGCGCAGGAAGCTCTTCTAGCAATAAAAACTCAGAACATCGCTTCTCAAAACGTTGATGGTTTTAAGCGTCAATACTTGATAATGTACGACCTTCCTTATATTGATCATGGCGCTGTGGGAGTTGCTACGTCGCAAAATGGAACGACTGATACAACAGGCGTGCAAATTGGTACAGGTGTGCAAGCTGCGGCTGTTTACAGAGTGTTTTCTCAAGGTGAAGCTATACAGACAGGTAGAAGTCTTGATGTGATGATCGATGGCGATGGCTTTTTCATGGTGACATTACCAGATGGAACGACAGGATATACAAGGGTAGGTAGTTTTAATCGCGATCAAAATAATACACTGGTTATGCCAAAAACAGGTTACGTTATTCAGCCAGGTATTACTTTGCCTCAAAACACCTTAAAAGTTTCTATTAATCAGGTAGGTGAAGTTTATGCAGAAACAAGTCCTGGACAAGAGGTGCACGTTGGGCAAATACAGCTTGCAACTTTTTTAAATCCATCAGGTTTATTAGCCGTTGGAGATAGCATCTTTGTCCAAACAAATGCTTCAGGAGCAGCTGATGTAGGCGAGCCAGGTAAAAATCAACGTGGCTATTTAAAGCAAGCTTATCGCGAAGGATCAAACGTGAACGCGGTAGAAGAAATGACCGACTTAATTAAGATTGAAAAAGTTTATGAAATGCTTACTAAGGCTGTAAAAACAGGCGATGAAATGATGAAAGCAGCAAATAGTATGGGCGCTAGATAGAGAGTTTTAAATGATTAGAATTATTTATTGTATTTTAGTGTTTGTAAGTGCTTTTGATGTATATGGCGCTTCTTCGAATAAGAGTTTTTCAAAAATGGAGCTTGCCGCATTTGCGCAACCTTTTATTCAGGCTAAAATTAATACAAAAGATTTTAATGTCATTATTGAAAAGATTTCTGGTCAATCTCTTGGTGAATCAGCGAGTTTAGAGGGGGCAGTAGTACAAGATTTTATTGTTTCTCCACAACAAAGGGATTTTGACATAACGCTAAAACTTACATCGGGAGAATCTTGTACTTTTTCTGGAAAAATTGAGTGGCTTGCCCATATTCCTGTTTTGCTTAGACCAATCGGAGCCGGTGAAATTATTAATGTTTCGGATGTTGGATATCAGACGTATCCTGTTGATCAGTTGAATGCCAGATTCGTAATGGATGCTAATGATCTTGTCGGAAAAACATCCTCAGGGGTTGTTGTGAAGCCTGGTTTGCCGGTTGAGAGATCAATATTGAAAAATCCAATTATTATTAAAAAGGGTGAAGTTGTCGATGTGGTGTATCGTAGCCAGCATTTGCAGGTGAGTGCTAAAGCACGTTCCACTCAAGACCTTGCTTCGGGTGATACGGGAACATTTGAAACGCAAGGAGAGAATGCAAAACAAACGATGAGAAAAATATCAGCCAAAGTGGTTGGACCAAGTACGGCGGAAATTATTTATGGTATTGCGTAATTTACATGTAGTGTTATTGTTGCTGAGTTTGCTTTTGCCTGGTTGTAATTTGGCGACTAAGCTTTCAACGATAGGCGAACCACCTCAAATGACGCAAATAAAAGATCCACGAGATGTTCCTGGATATGAGCCTGTGCACATGCCGATGCCGGAAGCAATGCCTGCTCCAGAGAGAACAAATTCTTTGTGGCAAACAGGCTCACGCGCTTTCTTTAAAGATCAACGAGCTGGAAAAGTTGGTGATGTAGTAACTGTTGTTGTAGAGATTGATAGATCGCAAAATATGCAGATGACTCCGAATATTCAGCGGCAGAGCTCCCTTAACTCGTCGGTTAGTGAAGTACTTGGTCATGCATTCCCTATTCAAAAACGTCTCTCTAAAGCACTTCCTGGAAAACATGGTCAAGATGGAGATTTATCGCAAAATAATCCTGCAGCTAATAGCAATACTCCTTCTGGGCTTACAGGGAATTGGGTTGGGGTGACTAGTAATCCTACACATAGTTCTACAGCATCTTATGATGTTAAAGATAAAATAAACTTCACGATGTCTGCGGTTATTATTCAGGTCCTTCCTAATGGTAATATGGTCATTCAAGGACGTGAAGAAGTTCGATTAGTAAATGAACTGAGGGAAGTAGAGCTGAAGGGTGTTGTGAGGCGAGAAGATATTACATCGAGTAATAAAGTGCATAGCCAAAAGATTGCTAATCTTAGAATTAGTTATGGTGGCAGAGGCGATCTTAGTGATGCTCAACAGGCACCATGGGGTCAACAATATCTTAATAAGCTTTTACCATTTTAAAGTTTTGTCCATACTAGTATTGGAAACTTTGTTTTTAATATTAGTATGGTTGATGCAATTAAGGCGGGATTACTCTCGTCTGTTAGTACCTTATCTCCTCAGAAAGTAACCCAAAATCCTGAAGCAATAGGAAGTTTTGCTGATTTTTTCAAAACCGACATGAAAGAGTTTTTACATAAAGCCGAAGATGTTGAAGGGATGATGGTAAATTATGTTGGAGGATCTGGGAATATTGAAGAAATAGCTCCGCTTTTGAAAGAATTAATGCTGGAGTTTGAAGTGAAGACAAAAATCGTTTCTGCGCTTGCGAATGTTTTAAAAACACTAACCTCTATGAATATGTAGGCTCTTGATTTATAAGCTCTTGTCGAGCTAGCCTATTACATTGTTTAAGAGATTCAAGCTTATGTCATTGGCTTCGGTAAAGAAAACGCTACGTGTAGATAGTAAAGCGTATACGTATTATGCATTGGAAACTCTTGGTGATGTTAGTCATTTACCGTTCTCTTTGAAAATTCTTTTGGAAAATCTTTTACGTCATTTTGATGGTAAGCGAGTGACACGTGCCGATTTAGACGCGGTCATAAACTCTGTGAATGTTGGAGCTGCGTTAACGGAAATTTCTTTTTATCCAGCGCGAATATTGATGCAAGATTTCACAGGGGTGCCTGCGATCGTTGATCTTGCTGCGATGCGCGATGCCATGATGAAAGAGGGAAAGGATCCAACGAAAGTTAATCCATTAATCCCTGTGGATCTGGTTATCGATCATTCTATTATGGTTGATAAATTTGGTACGAAGACAGCTTTTGCTGACAATGTGCAGCTTGAATATCAACGAAATTTAGAAAGATATGCGTTTTTAAGCTGGGGACAAAGGGCCTTTAATAATTTTCGTGTGGTGCCCCCGGGTACCGGTATTTGTCATCAAGTGAATTTAGAGTATTTAGCAAAGGTTGTATGGTGTGCAAATGAGGATGGGGAGACTTTAGTTTATCCAGATACGGTTTTAGGAACAGACAGCCACACAACCATGGTTAATGGGCTAGGAGTGCTAGGATGGGGTGTTGGGGGTATTGAGGCAGAAGCTGCAATGCTAGGGCAACCTCAAACGATGCTTATTCCAGAAGTAGTTGGCGTACGCTTAGAAGGAACTTTAAAAGAAGGGATTACGGCTACTGATTTGGTCCTAACGATTACTCATTTGCTGCGTGCAAAAGGTGTTGTTGGAAAATTTGTTGAATTTTACGGGTCAGGATTGAAAGAGTTATCATTGGCAGACCGAGCAACTATTGCGAATATGGCACCTGAATATGGTGCAACATGTGGATTTTTTCCTACCGATTCAGAAACTATTAAGTATTTAAAACTAACAAACCGTAGTCCTGAACAGGTGGAATTAGTGGAAAATTATGCAAAAGTACAGGGGCTTTGGAATGAAGGATCTGAGCCTACCTTCAAAGATATATTGCAGATTGATTTAGCAACAATTTACCCAAGTATAGCTGGACCAAAGCGTCCTCAAGATAAGCTTTTGTTAAGTGATTTGAAAAAGGCAGCACTTGATATGGCACAATTATCAAAAGGTGTAGAGGTAAGTGGTAAGAATTTCGTGTTGAATCATCATGATGTCGTTATTGCTGCAATTACAAGTTGCACGAATACATCAAATCCTAGTGTGATGATTGGGGCGGGGCTGTTGGCAAGAAAAGCTAGATCTTTAGGATTAGAGGTGAAGCCGTGGGTAAAAACAAGTCTAGCGCCTGGATCTCAGGTAGTTAGAGAGTATTTAGAAGCAAGTGATTTGATGAAGGACCTAGAGGGTTTGGGTTTTCATGTGGTGGGTTATGGGTGCACAACGTGTATAGGAAATTCTGGACCATTGGATGCTGCAATTACGCAGGCTATAGACGATAATCATTTAATTGTTTCCAGTGTACTTTCGGGAAATAGGAATTTTGAAGGACGAATTAATCCGCATGCAAAGGCTAATTATCTGATGTCACCTCCCCTGGTTGTGGCATTTGCTCTGGCAGGAACCACAGCTATTGATTTTGAAAAGGATCCGATTGGAAAAAATACTAAGGGGGAAGATGTCTTTTTAAAAGATATTTGGCCAAGTACCAAAGAAATTCAAGATGTTATTCAACAAGTGATGACGTCAGAAATTTTTGCAAAACGTTATCGTACTGTTTTTGAAGGGGATGAGTTTTGGAAAAAAGTGAGTATGGAGGCTTCTACTGTTTATAAATGGGGCGAGAGTACGTATATAAAGCATCCTCCGTATTTCGGGATGGAAGCGAAGGCGATTGATGATATAGCTGATGCGCGAATTTTAGCATTGCTTGGAGATAGCATTACAACGGATCATATTTCTCCTGCTGGAAGTATTAAGGAAAATAGTCCTGCGGGAGCTTACTTGCAATCACAGAAAGTTTCGATGACTGATTTTAATTCTTATGGTGCACGGCGAGGTAATCATGAGGTTATGGTTAGAGGAACTTTTTCTAATATTCGTCTGCAAAATGAAATGTTGCCTGGCATAAGTGGTGGCTATACAAAATTCGAAGGTACACAAATGAGTATCTTTGATGCGGCACAAGCGTATATGCAGGAAGAAACACCGCTTGTGATTGTGGCGGGGAAAGAATATGGCACGGGCTCATCTCGAGATTGGGCAGCAAAAGGCACTCGCCTTTTAGGTGTACGTGCAGTTATTGCTGAGAGTTTTGAACGTATTCATCGGTCGAATTTAGTAGGAATGGGAGTATTGCCGCTGGAATTTATGCCTGGAACAACACGCAAAACGTTGCACTTAGATGGTAGCGAGCAGATTAATATTGAAGGTCTTGCCAAGGGTATTTTCCCAAAAATGGTGGTCCAGGTAACATTTAAAGGTGAAAGAGAAGAGCAGGTGCCGGTTTTGGTAAGGATTGATACTGAAGATGAAATGCAGTACTTTTTAAGTGGTGGTATTTTACCGTTTGTATTTAATGTGTTGGCGGCATAAATGGCAAAAGATTTAATTTTTTTAAGTCTATTTCAAGGCATTGCAGAATTTTTGCCTATAAGTTCAAGTGCGCATCTTATTGTATTGGAAAAGCTTTTTGGTTCGAGTACAGCAAGTTTTGAAATGCATGTGGCGTTGCATTTTGGATCGCTGTTGGCATTGTTTATTTATTTCATCAAAGATATTTGCTCCATGATTTTTGGAATATGTATGTCTGACATTAAGGGGTTAAAAAAGCATCCAAGTAAGAAGTACCGAGATTCGGCATGGATTTTAGTTCTGAGCTCAATTCCGGCGCTAGCAGTTGGTTTTGGTATTAAGAAAATATATGGGGCGACATCAGAAAGCCTTTACGTAATGGGTATCGCGAGTATTGTTTTTGGCGTACTTTTGATTATTTCGGATTCTAATCCAGTGAAAGATCGCTTGGTTACGTATAAGCGAGGAATTTTTGTTGGAATAATGCAATGTTTTGCGTTTATTCCAGGCGCTAGTCGTTCCGGTGTTTGTTTAACGGCGGCAAGATTTTTGGGATTAAATAGAGTGGAAGCAACACGTTTTACATTTTTGATGGCAATTCCCACGATCTTAGGTGCATCTACCTTGGTGTTGCTTGATAGCGCAAATGTGAAAGAGTTGTTTTCCGTTGCTCAGCTTATTTTAATTGGCATGACGGCAGGCCTTGGGATTATAACTATTCAGATACTTTTATGGTTTCTGGGACGTTTTAGCTTTTTCTATTTTGGCATTTATAGAATTATTTTTGGTGCGCTGGTATTGTGGTTTTTCTGAGGTTTAGCTTCAGTCTCGTCTTCTTCTAAGCTGTTATATAAGATGGTAATGCTAACGCGTCTGTTTTCAGGAGATGTTGGTTTTTCTTTATTTAGAAGATCTTTGTCTGCACGTCCGTTGACTTCATCAAATCGGTCATTAGTGACCCCACATTCTTCTAAAAGACGACGAGTTGAATTTGCGCGATCGGCAGATAATTCCCAATTACCATAGCGTTTTTTTCGGCGATAAGGGCTAGAATCGGTGTGTCCTGTGATCTCAATTTTATTGGGAATTGTTGCAAGAATTTCTCCGAGGCTTCGGATGATTTTTTCAGTAAACTTTAGTGGAACAGCGCTTCCTGTTTTGAACATTTCTTGGTCGTTACTATCAACGATTTGAATTTTGATGCCTTCATCGGTCAGCTCAATAATAAGATTGTGTTTGAATTTCTCGACTTCTTCCAGCGAATTGAAGGCATTTTTGATGCTGTCTTCAATGTTTTTACGTGTTTCTTGCTGCACTTGTTTGATGGCTTCTACGGCCTTAGTAATTTCTTGAATATTCTTATGTGTTTCCTGTTGATTTTGTTTGATTATTTCTGCGGTTTTTTTGCTGGCTTCTTCGACGTCTTTAGGATGTTCTTTTTCCTGCGTTTTTTTTAAATAAGCTTCATGAGTATCTTCATCAATAGTACCTAAAGGTTCTTTGTTAGTGGTATGAGTGTTTGTTGAAACATGGGGTGATATTTGTTGGATATGTTGATTGCTTTGGATAACGACGTTTGAATTATAGGAATTACGTTGATTATTTGGGTCTTCTTTTAGTTCTTCGTCATCGTTATTACCATTCTGGCTAATGGAGCTATTGCCATTGATCATTCCCGTGCCAGCATTTGCTGATTTCATATTAATAACGCTGGTGGTGAAATATTCAGAGATAGCTTTTCTAGAGTCTTCGGTTGTAATGCTTATTAGCCACATTAATAGAAATAATGCCATCATGGAGGTGATGAAGTCGGCGTACGCTATTTTCCAGGATCCGCCGTGCGTAGCGTGACGCTTTTTCTTGTATTTTTTGATAATGATTGGGCGGTCTTGCATTATTGTTTTAATTCTCTGGTGGCTTGTTCAAGTTCATCAAAGGATGGTCTTAAGAGAGGATCTATATTTTTGCGGGCGAATTCTATTGCAACGATGGGTGCTTGATCATTTAAGTATGCAAGAATACCAGTGCGAATAACGACGAGAAATCCTCTTTTAGCAGCGTAGGCTTCTTTCAGGGATTGAGCAATAGGCGCTAAAAATCCATAGGCAATAAGCACACCTAAAAATGTTCCAACAAGAGCGCCGGCAATTAAGCGAACTAAAGCAGCAGGTGGCTGATCAATAGCACCCATTGTGTGAATCACACCTAGAACGGCTGCAACAATTCCAAGTGCAGGAGCGGCGTCCGCCAGCGTTTGTATCGCTGAAACGACGTGATCGTTGTCTTCTTCAAGGATTGTAAGTTCTTGATCCATGAGTCCTTCGATGAGAAAAGGGTCTTCGCAGCCCATGGACATGATGCGCAAATAATCGCATAGGAAATTCAGCGCATCTGGATGTTGCATGAATATGGGGTAGCTTTGGAAAATGATGCTTTCGTGAGGGTTGTCGATATGATGTTCAAGTGAGAGCATGCCTTTATTTCGTGCTTCTTTAAACAGAGTAAATTGAAGCAATAGCGATTCAAGATAGTCTTCTTCGGTGTAGGTTGGCCCTTTTCGCGCTATTTTTAGAGCGCCTTTTAGGCGGCTGAGGGTTTTACTGGAATTAGCAATGATGAAAGAGCCAATGCCAACACCAACAATGATAATAATTTCAGAAGGTTGCGCTAAGGCAATAAGATGCCCGCCGCCTATTAGGTATCCTAATAGAACGGACGTAATGACGAGGCCGGTACCAATCCAAAAACGCACTTTTGTAACACGTGTTTTTTTTTAGTATGGAATAAGGTTATTAACAATTGGTTGATGAAGTGGGGTGAGAGAGGAAAATCAACTCACTTCCACTATTTTTAATATTATTTTAAAGCTGAGTTGCTATCGTGGTGGCTTGAGAGCTTTAGGAATTTTATGGCTGCAGGAGAAAAAATTACAGAAATCATGCATGCCTTTTTAAAAGGTATTAGGCGTGAGCATTTTACCTTTGCTGAGTTCATTAAAGGGCTTGAAGAAAGGTCATTTGGCTTGCTGTTACTTATATTGGCAATTCCTAATGCCTGTTTGATTGCTTCGATTCCTGGGGTTTCTATTCTGTTTGGTGTACTGCTTATTTTTGTAAGTATGCAAATGTTGTTAAAGAGACAAAAAGCTTGGTTTCCAAAAGCTATAGCTAATCAAAGACTATCAAAAAAGCATCTTGAGATCGCGTTGAATATCTTCAGCCCTTATCTTGCAAAAATTGAGAGAATTCTTAAGCCTCGTCTTACTTTGTTAACTTCTGCTTTTTTAGAAAGATTTTTAGGAGTGGTGTGTTTAATGCACGGAATACTTATCGCACTGCCCATTCCTTTAGGGAATTTTTTATGTGGCATTGCTTTGGTTTTTTTAGCGCTTGGAGTGCTTGCAAGGGATGGTCTTTTTATGCTGTTTGGCTATGTTATTAGCGTAGGTATTTTTACATTTTTTGCTGCATCTTTTAATGTTGCATTTCTGTTGGTGCAAAAAATTGTTTATAATTTGTGTGCGTTATTGCTTCAATAAACTGGCGTACTTTTCCTGAAGCAATAAATTAATTAGGCGTCTTTTTTGAGATGTTTTTCTAGCCAATGGATATCGTAATCGCCTTTGCGCATGTCGGGATTATCGACAAGCATGCGATGGAGAGGGATGGTGGTTTTAATCCCATCAACGATGTATTCATCGAGGCAGCGTTTAACTTTTTGCATGGCTTCTTCACGATTTTTTCCATGAACAATAAGTTTTGCGACCATGCTGTCGTAGTGCGGAGGGACGACGTATCCACCATACACATGGCTATCGACGCGCACACCAAATCCTCCTGGCGTGTGATAAGCAATCACTTTTCCAGGTGAAGGTGCAAATGTTTCCGGGTCTTCTGCATTAATACGGCATTCAATAGCATGACCAGTGATTTTGATGTCTTCTTGTTTGAAAGAAAGAGGATGGCCTGCAGCAATCATGATCTGTTCTTTAATAAGATCGATCCCGGTGACCATTTCGGTGACAGGGTGCTCAACCTGAATACGCGTGTTCATTTCCATGAAGAAAAATTGACCATCTTCGAATAGAAATTCTAAGGTACCAACACCGCGGTAGCCCATTTTTTTCATAGCTTTGTTGACAATGTCGCCGAGCGTTCTGCGTTGATCTTGTGCTAGAGCAGGAGACGGGGCTTCTTCCCACACTTTTTGATGGCGACGCTGAATGGAACAATCGCGTTCCCCAAGGTTTACGGCGTTACCGTGCGTGTCTGCTACCACTTGAATTTCAATGTGACGAGGACGGCGTAAATAGCGTTCCATGTAGACTTCGTCATTACCGAAGTTTGCTTTAGCTTCAACGCCAGCTAGGCGAACGGCGTTGACGACTTCTTCGTCGGACGTGGCAACTTTCATGCCTTTACCGCCACCTCCAGAGGTTGCTTTAACAATAACTGGGTAACCAATTTTATTTGCCCATTCGATGGCATTATCGACGTTGACGGCGCCTTCTGTGCCTGGCACTACTGGTACGCCAAGGTCAATCATGGTTTTTTTTGCGGTGATTTTATCACCCATCATGGTGATATGTTGGGGAGTAGGGCCGATGAATGTAATGCCATGTTCTTCAACCATTTGTGCAAAGGCAGCATTTTCCGATAGAAAGCCAAAACCAGGATGAATGGCATCAGCACCGGTGACTTCGGCAGCACTGATAATCGCTGACATTTTAAGGTAGCTATCTTTAGCAGAGGGTGGGCCTATGCATACGCTTTCATCGGCTAGGCGTACATGTTTGCTTGTTTCATCGGCAGTTGAGTGGATAGCAACGGTTTTAATGCCCATTTCTTTACACGCACGTAAGATGCGTAGAGCGATTTCCCCACGGTTAGCGATGAGAACTTTTTCAAATAATTTCATTGCTACTCAATAATTAACAAAGGTGCGTCGAATTCAGTAGGCTCAGCATCTTTTACAAAGATTTTTGTAACAGTGCCTGCTTTTGGAGCCTTAATAGGGTTCATAACCTTCATGGCTTCAATAATAAGAAGCGTTTGGCCTGCACTAACGCTATCGCCTGTTTTCACAAAAGGCATTGCGCCTGGTTCAGGGGATAAATAAACAGTTCCAACCATAGGAGATTTTACTGTTCCTGGGTGTGTTGCTGAAGGCGCGGGTGCAGCGCCTTGTGCTGTTGGAGCTGCTTGCATCGGTATGTTTGCAAAGGAAGCTGCCATTTGGCGTGCGACGCGGATTTTAACACCGCTGGCTTCGTATTCGATTTCTGAAAGGTCTGTTTCTTTTAAAATTTCAGCTAGTTCAACAATCGCTTCTTTATCAAGTTTGCCCGCGGCCATAACGTTACTTTTTTAATTCACATAGAACTAGGTATAAAGATGTTTTGGTCTGCGGGCAAGATGATTTTTAGATCTGTAAGGTTTATCCTTGATAATAAGATCCAACAATTTCAGCAAGGGATGACTTCATTGGTTCCCATTCAAGTTGTTCTCTTGCTTCGATGGTGTCTGCGACAACAATTGGAACATCACCAGGGCGTCTGCCAGGATTGTTGATGGTGTAATCCATATTGGTGTAGCGAGCTACAGCTGTTAGGACTTCTTTCACGGTAAAGCCTGTTCCAGTGCCGATATTGGCAGTGATGGAAGGATTGCCGCCCAAAAGATACTGCACAGCCATTACGTTAGCGCGCGCGACATCAACCACATGTACATAGTCGCGAATACACGTGCCATCTCGAGTGGGATAGTCTTCACCAAAAACAGTGACTTCGACAGAGTCCTTTTTAAAGGCGTTGACTAGTGCTGGAACAAGCTGTTGAGAATGACCATCGGTATTATCTGTTTCGTGATCTACGCCGCTGACATTGAAATAGCGTAATATTGCGTAAGGAATAGTGGTTGCTTGAAGATCAAGTTCGGTGTCTCTTTTATTTTCTGCATAAGGGCTTTCTGGTGCTAATTGTCTTGTGATTGGTACAGGGGTGTCAGACTCTAATGTGCCATATACAGCGGACGTTGAAGCAAAGACAACTGGAATACCTAATTCTTGCGCGATCTCCAGAACATTTTTACTGCCGTTTACGTTTACTTCATGGTAAAGTCCTGGTTTTTCAACGGATTCTGGTACATAAATTTTTGCGGCCAGGTCAATGATGGCTCTGGGGTGATGTTGCATAATAATTTCGCGTAATTGGTTGCGGTTGCGAATATCCGCTTGCTCGATAGGTCCCCATTTTATGATAGGCATTACGGAATTTGAGAAATCATCAATGGTAACAGGAGTGAAGCCTGCATCTTCCAAAAGTCTGCAGGTCGATAAGCCGATGTAGCCAGCACCACCGGTGACAATTACCTCACCGTCTTCTGCTTCTGCTGCAGTTAGAAATGTTATGTTTAGGAAAAAGCATAGGAGAAATTTGAAAATTTTCATGACAATACTCGGGATATGGTTGATAAATCTATTCTAGAAAATGAGAAATTAATAAAAGGTAAATTGAGTTTATCGGCTGGACTGAGCTATTGGAGCTTAATTTCCTTCAAGACTTCTTTACGCCAACCAGTTAGCGTGTGCCTTTTTTGGCCGGTCACCATTTGTATAAGTTGCTGTTTATTAAGAATATAATGGGGTGGGATCCCAAGGTTTCCAGCGGTGTAGTTGATCTTTGTTTTCCATTTTTTCAAGAGAGCTTTTTGCGTGGGATTAAATATTTGAGCGTGATTATCTGCCATTTGGCATAATTTTTTCATGTATTCAGGCGACTGATGACTCTCAGCAAAAACAAGATTTTTCCATGTTTTTTGCAAATCGTTGTACGCCTTTGGGTGGCAATTTTCTTCGTTGATATGATTAAGGTTTTTCTTGCGAAGAATTTGATCTAAAAGAAAATCAGCAATCACGTGTCTTCTAGGAATATCAAGCTTTTTTGCCCATTTTTCGCGCCATTTTGCGAGACCTAATGCGTAAAATGGTATAGGCCATTTGCAGCCTACAAAGCATAATTTGAGCCAATCTTTTGATTGAGTGGAGCGATATTTCTTTAAAAGAAGTTTCATTTCTTGATCTATCCATGCACTGCGATTTAACGACCAAAGTTTCTGTTCAAGGATTGGATAAATTTGTGCAAGATAAGCGGCATCATCAGCAGCATACTCAAGCTGTTTGTTACTTAAAGGACGGATGATCCAGTTGGTTTTTTGTTGTGATTTATCAGCGGTTGTGCCGAGCAGTTTTAAAACAAGAGAATCAAGGCTACTGCTGTGCTCCATTTTTGCAAAGCAGGCCATTATTTGAGTATCTGTGAAAGGCCAGGTAACAGCACCGGTGGCTCTTTTAAGAATGGCCCAATCTTGATCACCTGCATGAAAAATTTTCTTGATCTGTGGGTTTTCTAAAATTGTTTTAAGGGGTGTCAAATCGGTCACACTAAGCGCATCGATAACCCACGTTTGAGATACTGTGGCAATTTGAATAAGGCTAAGAATAGCGAAATAGGTAGACTCGCGATGAAATTCAGTATCAACGGCAATCCAATCAGGAGAGGAATTTTTTAAGTATTCAATAAATAAAAATAGGTCATTTTGCGTTTCTATTTTTAAATGCATTCAATATCTTTTTTCTTTTTGTTAAGCGAATAGTAACATTTAATGCATTAAGATGATAGGACTTCAGGAGTATGTAGCTTCTATAAAATGTTATGAGGACAAAGTGCGTCGCGTGTTAGATTCAGACTCGAAAGAAAAATTTAAAAAAAACGATTATTACCTAACGGGTAAGCTGTTAGTTGCTATGCCGTATATGGAAGATAGCCGCTTTGCGCATGCTGTTATTTATATATGTGGACATGATGAATATGGTGCTATTGGCCTTTTGATTAATAAATCTCTCAATTCTCTTACGTTTAATGATTTACTGATGCAGCTTGATATTGCAACGACTCCTTCTCATCGAGAAGTGCAAATGCACACAGGCGGTCCTGTTGAAGTAAGTCGCGGATTTGTATTGCATTCTCCTGACTATCAGAGCGATTCTACAGTACGTATTGGCGAAAATTTTTGTATTACGGCGACGCTTGATATTTTAAAAACTTTAGCTCAAGGTCAGGGCCCTAGAAAGTTCTTGCTTGCTTTGGGTTATACTGGCTGGGGGTCTAACCAGCTTGAGCAAGAATTGCAAGACAACTTTTGGATCGTTGTTGAGCCTAGTGAAGAAATTGTTTTCAGCTCGGCTCTTGATTTCCGTTGGCGAGCTGCAATGGCTTCTCTGGGTGTTGATCCACTGACTTTAAGCTTGGAGTCAGGTCGGGCTTAGTAAAGCTCTTGCTTGGATTTAAAGCGGGATTATTAATTAGCTTTCGATAAATATCCTGCAACTGTTCTGATGACAGATTGGTTGCTGCCTCGTCTCGATAAATAGCTGCATCTTGTGCCATCTCATCAAGCCCTTCATTCATCGTTGCTAAGCATAAATAATAGTAAGCAAGCACATAATCTATTTCACCCGCATAGCCCCGGAGGAAAATGACGCCTGCGTTAAATTGTGCTGCGCCGTCTCCTAAATCAGCAGCGCGAATGTATAGAACGAGAGCTTGTTTTCTATCTTGATCGATACCATCGCCAGCGTAATAACTATCGGCCAACGCTTTGATAGCTGGTGGATAATTCATATCGACAGCGCGTTTAAAATGTTCGTTCGCTAAATATGGATTTGTTTTTACGCCGATGAGTTCTTCGATACCTTTCATGTAATGCCAAAGAGCTGTGCCGGGTAGAGGTTCATCACAAGGGGCGCAAACAAGGGGTTTTGAAGGTTTTGTTTTTGTCTCTACCTTTGAAGACGTTTGATTTTCTTCTGCATGCAAAAAAGCGAGAAAAAGAGTGGCAATAACAACAGTGATTTTCTTTAACATTTTGTTCCTATTCTGCGTTGGCTTGATCTAGTAGGCGATCCATTTCAATTTCTTGTTTTTTGGCATTGCCTTTTTTAATAGCTTTTTTCTCGGGAGCTTCTTTAGTTTTTAAATTTGCTAGTTCTTCAGCCGATATTTGTTTTTGGTTTTCTCGGTCAATAGCTGCTTGCACAACAGGAGCTACTTGTTCCGCCACTTCCACCACTGCTTGCCCTGCTTGTTTAATGTCTTCTGCTGAAGGAACTTTACGTTCACTTAATCGCTTTTCTTGAAGGGACTTGATCCAATCTTGAGCAGATTTTGGTAGAACGATATACAGGGTATCGCTACCTTTGTACATGAAGTTTGAAAATCTGCTACCTTTAATAAAATCAGGATGATCAGGGCGTAACCATACGCAGCTTACGATTAATTCGAATATAAATAAAAGAGCACACCCGCGTAATAGACCATAAGCTGTACCTAAAGATCGATCAATACCACTTAAAGCACTTGCACGAACGCGAGAGGTGAGGAAGTGGCTGATTAATGTGAGTATGATAAGAAAAATGATAAAGATAGCAAACAAGGTTACGCCATCAGCAAGCCAAGGGTTAGAGATTTTTGAACGTGCTAAATATTGGGTAGTGGGGAATAAGACGTACGCCATGGATATAGCGCCAACCCATGAAAGTAAGCTTAATATTTCTTTTGTAATGCCTCGTACTATCCCGATGATAGCGGAAATTGCGAGAATGCCTAAGAAGATCAAGTCAAATTTATTCATATATTTAAAATGTCTTATCTTTTTTTTGCACTATAGCATAACACGCGTACGATGCCAGATAGATCAGTGAATGTGCTTTCTTGGATTAAATCCGCAGTCGATGCGATGTTTTGAACACACTTTTCTTGGTTCTTGCCGATTTCAAGGAATATCAATCCGTTTGATTTTAAGAGAGAGGGGATACTTGGCAAGATTTTTTGATAATCTTCAAGGCCTGTAAGACCTGAAAATAACGCAGTATTAGGATCATGCAGGGTTGATACATCAAGTTTTTCATGTGTAGAGATGTAGGGTGGATTACACAAAATGATGTCAAATTTTCCTTGTAAGCTTTTCGTCCAGTCGCCTTGAAGTAGAAGTGATCGTTGCTTGAGATTTAGATATTCTTGATTTCTTTGTGCTACTTTTAAGGCGCTCCAACTGTAATCGATTCCTATGCCAAAAGCATTAGGAAACTCAGCTAAAATGGAAAAAAATAAACAGCCAGTTCCTGTCCCTAAATCAAGTATTTGGGGGCAGGTGTCTTTTGAGAAATATTTTTTAACAGCATCAATGATTGTTTCTGAATCTGGGCGCGGGTCAAGAGTATGCTTATTCGTAAAAAAGTTTCTTCCATAAAACTCTTTAAACCCTAATATTTTTGCAATTGGTTCACCTTTTAGACGGCGGTTTATTAACTCATTTAATTTTTGCTTTTCATCTATGGTTAAAGAAAGCTGCGGTAAATGCATAAAAATCCATTCAGGAGATTTTTGTAAAACTTTTCCTAGCAGTAGCCTGTACTCTTGTTGGTTGATGACTTTTTCAGTATTGGTCAATGTGGTGGTGTATCAAATTTACTTGCGAAATTTAACCATATTCGCGATACTGCTACCATTACTTTTTAAACTCAACTATGTATGTCGGAAACTTCAACTCAAAAAGAACCAACTTTTAATATTGTCGCTCAAGGTGTGCGGGATCTTTCTTTTGAAAATAAATTGGAATTTGGGGTTGGGCTAGGAGAGCAGCCAGAGATTAGTGTAAATATCCAGGCGAATGGCAAAAAAAATACAGAAGAAAGTTACGAAGTAACATTAGTGATTAATATTGAGGCGAAGCACAAAGAAAAAACACTTTTTTTGGTTGAGTTACAGTATGCGGGTTTGTGCCATGCGCAGAACGTTCCGGCGGATGTGTTGCCTACGTTATTGATGATTCAAACACCAACATTCTTATTCCCTTATGCGCGTCAGATTGTTTCTGATACAACAAGTCAGGCAGGATTACCGCCTTTGTATTTGCAGCCAGTGGATTTTGCCGCGCTTTACCGTAATCAGCAAGCGACTACAGATGCTGTAGGCACAGCGTAATATATGATTAAACGCTCGGTAGTGGTGCAGGGGCATGCTACCAGTGTGCGTTTAGAGCCTGAATTTTGGGAAGTTTTGGATGATATTTGTAAAAAGCAAAATATGTCCTTGGCGCAATTAATTATTTCCATTGAAAAAGAGCAGCATGAGCGGCAAAATTTGGCGAGCCGACTTAGGGTGTTTTGTTTGAAGAGTGTGAGAAAGATTGATCTTAGGTAAGTTCAAGCTGAATGAAACCACCTCTTCCTAAATCAATCAGTTTAGAAAGAGGTGGTTTTTAGGCTTTAATCTAATTTTTCGAGAAGTTCATTGATTCTCTTTTCAATGGCTTCTTTTGAGTCGGCGTATTTTTCTTTTGCGCCTTCTTTTGAATCAGCATATTTTTCTTTGATGAGTCCAATAAGCTGATCTTTTTTTCCTTTTACTTTTTCTAAATCTTGATCAGTGAGATGACCCCATTGCTCTTTTAATGAACCTACTAGTTTATCCCACTTTGCTGATAATTTTTCATTCATAGCTTCCTCCTTTATTCTAAAGTTAGATATTTCATGGTCGCTTTCTGTTTTTTGTGAAGAAACTGCTGCATTCGTTAAATTTGGCAGAAGTGTGCAACACAATAGAGCAGACATAAGAAGGTTTCTTTTCATAAGATCTCCTTTCTTAAGATGAATTAACACCTACCCTATAGGCCAAAAAATCGTTAAGCGCAAGCAATTTAGCAAAGATGTGTTGTGAACTTTTACGCGAAAATATATAAAAACACTTATTATTTATATTAATATTGCATTTCTTAATATCATCACTATATATAAAAGACTTTTTTATGTAAAAAATGGTTTTATAGTGATTAGAATGCTTTTTATGATCGCGGTTGTGATATTGCTTGAGATGCAGGCGGCTGATTTGGATGGATATATTTCAGATGAAGATTTAGGGGGAAATACAAGGTTTCTCTCAGCAGATACTGGTTTCGATGATCTTGCTCGAGCTCTGAGTACGCGCTGTAGTATTTCTACCTCTCACCTTACTGAACGAGAAGATAGTTCTGAACAAGGAAGTAATAACGAGGACGCGAGGTTGCCGGATTTTATTGGCATACTTGAAAAAACCGAGGAGGTTTTTGATGTGGTGATGGCTGATCCTGTTGAAGATATAGTGCCAGAAAGTAGCTTTAAAATTGGTTTGAGAGTGCCCAAAAAAACTGTGAACAGCAGAAATGGCAAGAAAAATAAATCAAAGAAAGGTGTTTCACCAAAAAGTATTAGTTATGGGATTTCGCCCGGTGTGATTGAGGAGATCGATGCGTCTGCTCAGGAACCTGTTAAGAAAAAATCTCGCCCTAACGATTAAGCCTGATAAGCAGAGTTAATTTTTCTTAAATGCAATGCTACGCCAACCTGAGATGCTGATTTGTGAATCAATCGCGAAGCCGCAAGCGATGTAAGCGTTAATGACCATAGGAGCCTGTTTGTCGAGTAGACCTGAAACGATAATATGGCCTCCGGGTTGGATGTGTTTTTTCATATTTGGCGCCAGGCGCACGAGGGGTTTTGCAAGGATATTAGCAAAGCAAAGGTCGTATTGTTGCCAGGTTTGAGGGTGCTGAAATCCGACTGAGCAAAGCACGTTGTAGTTATGTTCACAGCCATTAAGTTTGGTATTAAGGCGAGTGCGACGCGCGGCCTCGGCTTCAATATCAACAGCTGTGACGTGCATGTGCGGTTGGAGTTTTTTTGCGGCAATGCTTAACACACCACTGCCACAACCCATATCGAGCACATTTTTAAATTGATGTTTTTTAGCAAGTTGTACGAAAAGCTTGAGGCATCCTTGCGTGGTGGGATGTTCGCCGCTGCCAAAGGCAGTTGCAGCATTGATTTTTAAACCAATGCTGCCAGGCTTTAAAATGGCAGTACTTTCTGAACTGTGAATGACAAAAGGATGCACGTGAATTTCTGGCTGACCCTGATGGCAAGCAAGTAACCAATTGGTATTTTCAACTTCTTCAACGATTGCTGAAATATTTGTGCCTAAAAGAGCAGCTGCTGTTTCGGCTTGGGCTTTACATTTTTGCACGTCGACATCTTCGCAGAGCATATCCACTTGAAAGAGGCTGGAAATGGGAAAGCCGTTTTCATCCGTGATGGGAGCGGGGGCGGAGGTGGAGTCTTCAAAGACGATGAGGCTTTCGCAGATATCTTCTAGAGCTTGCTGAAAGGACTCAACGATGGTGTAGGGTACAACGCAGCGGACGAGATATTTAGCCATGCATGACCTCTGTTTTTATATGTTGCGCGATGTCTTTAAAGATATTGCTGATAGGGTGTGATGGGTAATTGATGAAAAATGGTTCGCCTTTGTCAGCGGATTCTCTAAAGGCGATATCGAGTGGGATAGAGCCAAGCAGAGAAATTTTCTGCTGGAGGCATTCCGTATGGGCTCCATCTTTTGTAAAAATATGTGAATCAAGACCGCAGCCTGGACAGTGGAAATGGCTCATGTTTTCGATGATACCTAGGATAGGGATATTTACCTTTTCAAACATTTTAATAGCACGGCGCGCATCAATAAGGGCGAGTTCTTGTGGGGTTGTGGTAATGATGGCGCCAGAAAGATTGGCTTTTTGAGCCATGGTTAGCTGCGCGTCGCCAGTGCCTGGGGGAAGATCAATGAAAAGTATATCTAGCTCAAAGCCGTCGTGATTCCATAAAACGTCACCAAGCATTTGTGTGACGGCGCTTTGCACCATAAGACCACGCCAAATAACGGCGGCATCTTTTGGCACCATGAAACCCATCGACATCAGTTTGAGATTAAATTTGTGATGAGGAATGAGTTTTTTTCCAGGAGCAACGTCTGGTTTTTCGAAGATGTTTGTCATGGTGGGCAGTGAGGGGCCATAGATATCAGCGTCTAAGATGCCAACCTTAAGTCCTAGTGATTGCGTAGCAAGAGCAAGATTCAGGCAAATAGAAGATTTACCCACGCCGCCTTTTCCTGAAGCAATGGCTATTACATGGCGCACACCTACGATACCAGACGTAGCTACTTTTTCTTTTGTTGTATGACGATGAAACGAAATCATGATGGGTAGAGGGCAAATCTTTTCGCATTCCCGTTGAATTGCTTGCTCCCAAGTTTTGTTTGATGTTGCAAAATCCTCAGGGAGCCTAAATACCAAGAGAGCTTTAGTTTCATCAATTTGGATGTGCTCCAGCAAATCAAGCGCTAACAGGGTGGTTCCTGGTAGCGTGAGATTTTGTAACGATTGACGAATTGCTGTTTCCACGTAAAAGTTTAGCTTTAAAAATTATCGACAGCTTAACACTGATGGTGGGGAAATCTCAACGATTAGGTATGGGGGTGTTAAAGAAATTTATTAAGCATATTATTCAAATAAACGGAGATATACAAACAGAAGCGCAAAATTCGTTGACGAAAAAGCAATTTAACCGTATAGTTCATTCCAAGTCCCCATCGTCTAGAGGCCTAGGACATCGCCCTTTCAAGGCGGCAACACGGGTTCGAATCCCGTTGGGGACGCCATTTTTTATTTCCCATCATCTTTATTGTCATCCGTATATTTGCTAGGTTTGCAAAATAGCCTTTTAATATTTATTGATTATGTGCGGTATTACCGGTTTTTGGGATCCTCATCAAAAATTTTCAAATTACGAAAAACTTGCCGAGGCAATGGCGCAAGATATTTATTTGCGTGGGCCTGATTCTCATGGAGTGTGGGTGGATCATGAGCAGGGAGTGGCGTTAGCACATAGACGCTTATCAATTGTTGATTTATCGCCAGCAGGACATCAGCCCATGGTTTCTCATTCTGGACGCTATGTGATGGTTTATAACGGCGAGGTTTTTAATGGCGCAGAGCTTAAAACATCCTTTTGCGATATCAATTTTAAAGGGCATTCTGATACTGAAATAATGTTGGCAGCTTTTGATGCATGGGGTATTGAGGCCTCGGTTAAGTTATTTATTGGTATGTTTGCGTTTGCGGTTTGGGATAAAAAAACGCAAATACTAACATTAGTGCGTGATCGTGTAGGTATAAAGCCTTTGTATTTTGGCTATATGGATAATGTATGGTTGTTTGGATCGCAGCCAAAAAGTTTGATGCAGCATCCTGCCTGGAAAGCTGAATTAAATGCAGACGTGGCGCAAGAATTTTTTGCATTTGGGTATGTTCCAGAAGCAGCGTGTATTTTTAAAAATTTGCAAAAAGTGAAGCCTGGAACGGTAGTACAGTTGCATGCTAATGGTAGGCATGAAACATCTGCTTATTGGGATTTAGGTGAGGGGATTTCTCAAGCTAAAAACTACCATGAGAAAAAAAGTGATCAGGAATGGATTGATTCAACGCATGCGCTTTTGAAAGACGCGGTGAAAAGGCGTTGTCAGGCGGATGTGCCATTAGGGGCGTTTTTATCAGGCGGTATTGATAGCTCGTTGGTGGTGAGTTTAATGCAGTCACAATCGGTTGATCGTATTAAAACGTTTTCGATTGGGTTTGATATTCCTAATTATAATGAAGCGCCATTTGCCAAAAAAATTGCTGAGCATTTGAGGACCGATCATCACGAATTTTATGTTTCAGCCCAAGAAGCGCAAAATGTGATTCCAAATTTAGCTTCTACGTACGATGAGCCTTTCGCGGATGTTTCGCAAATTCCAACGTATTTGGTTTCAAAATTAGCGAGAAATCATGTGACAGTGAGCCTTTCTGGTGATGGAGGTGATGAGCTTTTTGCAGGGTATAATCGCTATACAGTGGGTAGAAGCTTGTGGAGGATGAAAAGCTATACACCATGTTTCTTGAAATGGTTGATAAAGCAACTGCGATGTTTGCCTTTATCGTTTTGGAAAACATTGGAAAAAATTCCGGGCTGTCCACATCGCTTAGCAGACAAAATTGAGCGAGGAATTCATTTATTTGAAGCAAAAGATATAGCGGATTGTTATGCAATGCTTGTGCATCATTGGAATACGGGGGCAGAAAATCATTTTGCAAAACATCCTCTTTTAAAAGATAGCATTGAGAATTTTCAATATTGGGACATGCTGACGTATCTGCCGGGTGATATTTTGACAAAGGTGGATAGAGCAAGTATGCAGGTGAGTTTAGAGGCGCGTGTGCCGTTGCTCGATCATCGTTTGATAGCTCTTGCTTGGCAATTGCCAGAGCATCTGAAACTTCGAGGCGGTAAAGGTAAGTGGATTTTGAGAGAAATTTTGAAATCATATGTGCCAGAAAAATTATTTGATAGGCCGAAGATGGGCTTTGGCGTACCGATTGATACATGGTTACGTGGTGATTTAAAAGATTGGGCGCATAGTTTGCTATTTTCTTCTTCTTTGGAAGAGTTTGGCATCAGCGCGTCGGCACTTGAACAGACGTGGGATAAACATCAGTGTGGATCGTATAATTATCAATACAAATTGTGGCTTGCGTTGATGTTTCAACAATGGCGCAGTCAATACAAGCTGTAAGCTTGACTTTAATGTTAAAAAGGCCTATTTCCTTTGGTATCTTCATGAGTTTCGCATGGCTTGATGTACCCTAGAGAGACGCTCAAACTGCTTATAATTTTTATTTGTGTTTGGGTGCATGCGTCCAATATTTTAACGCTACCTTACTTTAATGCTTTTTTAGAACAGCAAGCTTGGAATTTTACTTTATTGCAAGAAAATCCCGTAATGCCTTGGCATTTACTTGAATTCACGGCCAAAGTTTCTGGGTGTTATTGCCTGGGTTATCTTGCTGATCGTATTGGTTTTTTTAAAACCATGAAGTTAATTACATTGGGTTATCTATTTCTTGCCGGCTTAGCATTTGGCATTTATTTTTTCAGTATTAAAATCAACTCGTTGTTATTGATTACCCTCATTCGAAGTTGTCGACTTTTTTTAAAAAGCGCTATTGTTTTACCGCTTTTATATTTGTGCAGATTTTATACCCCATTAAAGCACTATCAAATTAGTGCGTTGATGCTCGTTGCCATTATGGGGGGGACGCTCACTGCTTACTATGGAAATTCTATATATTCCTTCTTCCAATGGGCAGGTTTTTTAATTATTCCGGATCTTGTTATTTTAGGATTCTGCATTTACCTGGCTAAACAGACAAGCATTGAAAAAATTACAAGAATGAATTCTGCCAGTTTTTCTTCTAAGGTAATGGCTATACTCATCATTGGCGTCGGTAGCATAGGACTTTCTTATACTCCTTGTTTTACAGATTGGTATATGAGTAATGTGATGATTGCAACGCCATCTTCACTAATGAATTTCATTATTCTATTAAGTCTTTTTCCATCAGCTTACTTTGCGAAAATTATGGGGCCGGTGCGTACGATGACTTTTTCCATGATTGGGATTTTTGTGGCGATGTTATTGCTAATGGCTGATAGTTACATAGTGCATCAAGTAGTTTTTGGTATAGGATTTAGTCTCTTTTTAGCACCATCTCTTGCTTATGTTTATTCTGTTTTAAAGGGATTTCAGAGCTACGCTAAAATTACGTTATTCTTTGGATTTACCCATGTTTCTTTTATTCTGTTTGCTACGTATGCGGCATCTTTAAGAATGATGCCCCCACCTTTTATCGGAGCAGCACTCATGATTAGCATGATGGCGGCGTGTATTGGGATACAAAAAAAATATAAAGTTTTGCATTGAATGTATTTCTCGATTAAGCATTCTGTTTATGTGATTTTTTCGCGATAATTTAAAGTACCGAACCTACTTTTTCTTTGGTACAGTTACTTAAAATGTTCGTAATTTTTCGCATATAGGGAAATTGAAATGGTTCGCAAAGCAACAATTACAATTGATGGAAAAACGGTTGAATTGCCTATTCTTGAAGGGAGTTTCGGTCCGGCTGCGATTGATGTGCGAAGCTTATATCAAGAAACAGGTATGTTTTGTTACGACCCCGGATTTATGTCAACGGCGAGTTGTTCATCGGGTATCACCTATATTGACGGTGATAAAGGCGTGTTGTTATATCGCGGATATCCAGTTGACGAGCTTGTTGAAAAATGTGACTTTTTGGATGTTGCGTATTTACTTTTTTATGGTGAATTGCCTAATGCACAAGAGAAAGAAGAGTTTGAAAAATCGGTAACGCAGCACACCATGGTGCATGAGCAGTTGCGTTCTTTCTTCCAAGGGTTTCGTCGTGACGCGCACCCCATGGCGATTATGGTTGGCGTGGTTGGAGCGCTTTCCGCTTTTTATCATGACAATTTGGATATTTATGATCCAAAGCAAAGAGAAACGGCTTTTCATCGGATCATTGCAAAAATGCCGACCATTGCTGCAATGGCGTATAATTATTCGCGAGGATGTCCGCTGCCTTATCCTCAAAATGATTTAACCTATGCACAGAATTTTTTGAAAATGATGTTTGGGCTGCCTTCGGAAAAATATCAAATTAATCCAATTGTGGCTAAAGCGATGGATATTATTTTTATTTTGCATGCGGATCATGAGCAGAACGCGTCGACATCAACCGTGCGACTTGCGGGATCGAGCAAGGCTAATCCGTTTGCGTGCATAGCCTCTGGCATTGCAGCGCTTTGGGGGCCTGCGCATGGAGGTGCTAATGAAGCAGTATTGAAAATGCTGGAGCAAATAGGATCGGTTGAAAATATTCCAGCGTTTATCAATCGTGCGAAAGATAAAAAAGATACGTTTCGTTTGATGGGATTTGGGCACCGCGTGTATAAAAATTATGACCCCAGGGCACGCATTATGCGCAAGGCTTGCCATGATGTGTTGGATCAATTGGGGATACAAGATCCTCTGCTGGATATAGCACTTAAGCTGGAAGAAATTGCACTAAAGGATCAATATTTTATTGACAATAAATTATACCCAAACGTGGATTTTTACTCAGGACTCGTGTTTAGAGCACTGAACATTCCAACGTCAATGTTTACGGTTATTTTTTCAGTGGCACGTACGGTTGGATGGATTGCGCATTGGAATGAGATGATGGCGGATCCGGGGCAAAAAATTGGACGACCACGGCAGTTGTACACGGGATCTGTGCTTCGGCATTTGTAGATTTTAATCTTGTAAAAATTCTTTCAATTTTTCTAGACTTTCAGGCATATTTTTTCGTCCAAACCCTATGCGAAAGTGATTGCTTGAATGGCTATAGATAGAGGCTGGCATCAGTAAAACACCCTTGTCATCAACTAATCTTTTTGAAAAATTATCAATGGATTCCTCCTTTTTATAGCGCACAAATCCAACGCAGCCTCCCTGAGGGCGAACCCAGGAAAAGAGTTCGCGATATTGATCCATAAAACTATCAAGAAGCTGAAGATTTTTGTCTACTATCTGGTTATTGCGTGCGAGGATTTTATCTTTGTTTTCAAGGGCGATAAGGCTGAGTATTTCTGAAGGGGCGCTGTTGCAAATGGACGTGTAATGCTTCATTTGTTCAATTTTTTTAAGCAAATCATTATTTTGGCAAGCAATCCAACCTACGCGTAAGCCGGCTAGCCCGAAAGCTTTACTCATCACATTAAGTGAAAGTGCTTTTTCATAAAGTTCAACAGCGGAAGGTGCCCAACCTTCTGAAGGATTGCCCAAGAGACGATACACTTCATCTGAAAATAGCCATAAATTATGAGCTCGGCATACGTCTACTAAATCTTGCAATTCGTTTTTGGTAATCACTTGGCCGGTTGGGTTATGTGGAAAATTAATGACGATGCATTTTGTGTTCGGTTTGATAGCGTTCTGAATTTCTTGTAAATCGATACGCCAATAGTTTTCTTCACGAAGGGAAATGTGGGAAATAAGAGCACCCTTTAGTGCTGGGATTTCAGCAAGGGATTGATAACAAGGAGTAAGAACAATAACGTGATCATCTGGGTCGCATAGGGTATAAAGAGCACAAAAAATTCCTTCTTCTGCTCCTGAGAAGCATAGAATATTATTGGCAGATAGTTTGGGATAAAAACTTTGGGTGATTTGCTCACGCAAAAGAGGGAGACCGCTAACTTCTGTATACCCAAGGCTTAATTTATTCCAAGCATCTTTACTGCTGGATGATCCCATATCGATCATTTCCTGCATGGTGATGCTTTCGGCATCAGAGCAGCATAACAAATAGGGAGCTTTAAATTCGTATTGTCCTAGGTACTCTTCTAATTTGAAAATGTTGGGATTATTCATGATAGTACGCTTTAAATCGAAATAAGTTAAAGCTAGAGTACCTTTTGTGTAGAGAATTTTCCAGTTTGGATTTAAGTATTCTTTATCAAATACTTTAGCTAGGAAACAGTTTTTGCTTATGCTATCTTGAGCGAAAATAGAGATTATATTGACGTTTGTGAAACGACTTCTTTCTGGTTTACTTGTGCTTCTGTTAGCTTCTTGCGCGGATGATGCTGAAAAATTTGATGAAATGTCGGTTGAGCAGCTGTACTTATTGGCTGTTGATCGTTTAGAGGCTAAGAAATATAAAGAAGCAGGCGCTGCTTACGCTGAAGTTGAGCGTCAACATCCGTATTCAGATTGGTCTCTTAATGCGCAAGTGATGTCTGGATATACGTATTATTTAGCGAAAAAATATGAAGAAGCTGAAGAAGCATTTGAAATGTTTATTCAGTTACATCCGGGCCATGAATATGTGCCGTATGCGATGTATATGTTAGGTCTGATTTCTTATGAACAAATACCCATTGTTGAGCGCGACCAAACACCAGCGAAAGAAAGCGCAGACGCTTTCCAAAAGCTCATTAATCGTTTTCCTAATAGTAAATACGCAAAAGATGGCCGTCTAAAAATTGATCTTATTCGCGACCATTTAGCGGCAAAAGAAGTTGAAATTGCCCGGTTTTATCAGCAAAAAGAAGCGCATTTGTCGGCAATAAATCGTTTACAGATGGTGATTAAAGAATACGAACATTCTGCACATGTTCCTGAAACTTTGTATCGTCTGACGCTTTCTTATTTAGCGCTAGGTATGTACGAAGAGGCTAAGGCGAGTGCTGCTGTGCTTGGTCACAATTATAATGATTCTGACTGGTATGCCCAGACGTATGAAATTATGCAAGGGATTAAAAAGTAACCGATGCTGCGCGCGCTCAGTATACGTAATGTAGTGCTGATTGAATCACTAGATCTCTCCTTTGAACATGGTTTCTGTGTTTTTACAGGGGAAACAGGTGCTGGAAAATCTATTCTTTTAGATGCGCTGTGCTTAGTGCTAGGGCAGCGTGGCGAGCAAAATCTTATTCGGAAAAATGCAGAGCAAGCATCGGTTTTTGCTGAATTTGAATATGATGATTTGCTGAATGAATTATTTGAAGAGCAAGGTTTGCCTAAGGGTGAAATCATTGCTCTGCGGCGTGTTTTGCAAACGAATGGGCGTTCTAAAGCGTTTATCAATGATGAACCCGTGACAGTGCAAACGTTAAAAATGTTAGGTGATCAGCTACTTAATATTCATGGTCAGCAAGATCATTTGTTTGAATTAAGTCGACAGCGTGTTCTTTTAGATCAAACTATTGATGAAGTAATCAAAAAAAATGTTGAAGAAGCGTGGAAGCGTTTTCAAGAGGCGCAAATAAGTTTGGAAACTTTTGAAAAGAATATGTTCGCACATGAACAACAACGGGCATTTATTAGAATGCAACTGGAAGATTTAACGAAGCTACGTCCTCTTGAAGAAGAAGAAACGTTACTTTTACAAAAGCGTCAAGAAATTGTAGGGTTTGCAAAAATAGCAGACACAGTTGCTGCGTGTTTGCAGGGGATGACGTATCCTAAAGATTTAGCGGGTGAAATTGCGCAACATCAGCAAGCTTTGACAAAAGCAAATGTTGGTTTAGAAGCTGTGGAAGAAGCAGCAAAAAGTTTGGATCGTGCGTATGTTGAGGTCAAAGAAACCCAACTTATTTTAAAGGATTTGCTTGAGCAACACCAAGCTCATGCGGATGAGTTGCAACATTATGATCAACGTTATAGCGAACTTCATGCTATTTCTAAAAAATACAATATCGCAGGCGATGATTTACATAAAGTTTGGCAAGAATTACAGAAGCAATCACAAGGTCTTGATGATCCAGAGTATGAGCGTGGTCAGCTGCAAAAGCAATTGGCGCAAACGAAGCAAGAATATGTTGAAGTAGCTCAAGCGTTGACAAAAGCACGAAAAGTGGCTGCTAAAAATCTGGAAGAGAATGTGCATAAAGAATTACCAGATTTATTTTTGCCGCATGCGCGTTTTCAGATTAATTTATCCGAATTACCTGAACCGCAATGGGGTGCATATGGTACCGAACAAGTTATCTTTGAAGTATGCATGAACCCGGGGCAAAATTTTGCGCCATTACATAAGACAGCATCTGGGGGTGAAATGGCTCGATTAATGCTGGCTTTGAAGGTTGTTACGGCAAGTCAGCAAAATGTGTCAACGTTAATTTTTGATGAAATTGATCATGGCGTAAGTGGTCAAGTTGCGCTAGCAATTGGAAAGCGTTTAAAGCGGTTAGGAGATTGTGGTCAAGTTATGGCAATTACGCATTCTGCTCAGGTGGCAGCACAGGCTCATCATCATTTGGTTGTATCAAAACAACAAGGAACTTCTTCTACTCTTACAAACGTGCACGTACTATCTGAAAATGAACGTATTCAAGAAATAGCTCGTATGTTGTCTGGCCAAGAAGTTAATGAAGCAGCGCGTATGGCAGCATTAGAATTAATGAAGGAGTCGTAATGATTGTTTTGTGTGCGGGAGGAACAGGTGGGCATGTATTTCCAGCGGAAGGGCTTGCTGCTCATTTAAAAAAGCGTGGACATAAATTAGCTCTTTTTACTGATTCTAGAGCAATGAATTTTGTAAATTACGAATATTTTGATGCGATTGAAATATTAAATGTAAAGCGTAGCAATATTATTACGTACGTATTTACTATGCTTCGTGGCATTTTGAAGAGCTTAATATTCTTTCATAAAAATCGTGTGAATTTAGTGGTGGGATTTGGTGGATATCCTTCTCTTCCGGGAATGATTGCAGCACAACTAACATTTAAGAAAACATTATTGCATGAACAAAATGCGGTGTTAGGCCGCGCAAATAGACTATTGCTAAAATTTGCGAAAGGGTTAGCTATAAGCTTTTCGCAGACAAATGGGGCTCCCTATAATGCTGTATGGAAAGGTAATCCTGTGCGAGAGCTTGTTCATGTGGCGATGTCAAAACCACAATCAAAAGACCCGAATAGGTTTCATGTGTGTGTGATTGGTGGTAGCCAGGGTGCTAAATTATTTTCAGAAATTATTCCAAAAGCGTTGGAATTATTGCCTGAAGATTTGCAAAAAAAATTAATTGTCACGCAGCAATGCCGTCATGAGCAGTTGCAAGACGTCAAAACTTTTTATGAAAAACTAGGTATTGAAGCGTGTTTAGAAAGCTTTTTTAGTGATATACCTGGAAAGCTTCGTAATGCGGATTTGGCTATTTGTCGTGCAGGTGCTTCAACTGTTGCTGAATTAACATGTTTAGGGGTGCCAGCTGTTTTTGTGCCGTTAGCTATTTCAAAGGATAATGATCAAGGTGAGAACGCTCGTCTAGTGGTGAATGCTGGTGGAGGATGGATTCTAAATGAACTCGAATTTACACCTCCAGTTTTAGCGCAACTCCTTGAAAGTATTATGAATAATAAAAAATCTTTATCGGCGATGAGCGAATCAATTCATCATTTAGGCAAACCAAATGCTGCGAAAGATTTAGCCGATTGGGTTGAAAGTTTTTCCCAGGATAGCTATTTATAATAGATAACCTTTTTCTGTATTAATTGAATGAATATTTTACCTGGACAAGTGCGGGCCTTGCATTTTATTGGAATTGGCGGAATCGGGATGAGCGGTATCGCTGAGGTTTTGCACAAAAGTGGTTTTCAGGTGCAGGGTGCAGATATTTCTGAAAGCTATAATACGAAGCGTTTAGAGTCTTTGGGGATTCCAGTTTTCATTGGGCATGATGCAAAGAATTTAGCTAAAGTTCAAGCAGTGGTCATTTCAACAGCTGTTAAGCCTGATAATGTTGAGCTTGTCGAAGCAAGGCGCTTGCGTATCCCGGTAATGCATCGATCAGAGATATTAGCAGAAATTATGCGTAGTCGCTTATCTTTGGCTGTGGGTGGAACGCATGGGAAAACAACGACAACATCGCTTTTAGCATGGTTAGTTGATGCCGCTGGTATGGATCCGACTGTTGTAAATGGTGGTATTATCAATGAATATAATACGAATGCACGTTTGGGTAAGAGCAATTGGGCTGTTGTGGAAGCTGATGAATCAGATGGAAGTTTCACAAGGCTTCCAGCAACAATAGCAGTGGTTACGAATATTGATGCCGAACATATGGAGCATTATGGAGATTTTGAGTCTTTATATGCAGCGTTTCGTCACTTTGTGAAGAATGTTCCTTTTTATGGAGCTGGCGTTTTATGTATTGATCATCCGGTTGTAAAAAAATTGGCAGAAGAGATTTCAGATCGCCGCATTGTTACGTATGGTTTTGATGAAAATGCAGATGTTTCTGCGCAAAATATTCGATTTTGTACAGAAGGTGTAACGTTTGATATTAGTTTGAAATTGGCTTATTTAGAGCGTCAGCGAGAGTTAGCAAACAACGTTGGCGATAATGTTAAAACGCTTCCTCCTATGTTGAAGGATGTTTTCTTGCCAATGGTTGGGCAGCATAACGTACAGAATGCTTTAGCTGTTGTTGCCATTGCACAAGAATTAGGAATATCAGATGCTGTAGTGCGTCATGCGTTTAAAACATTTAAAGGCGTAAAACGACGGTTTTCTCAAGTTGGAAGTGTGCACGGGGTGCGTATCATTGATGATTATGCGCATCATCCCGCTGAGATTAAGGCGGTTATCGCTGCAGCAAAGCAAGCAACTAAGGGTAAAGTATATGCAGTGGTTCAGCCACATCGTTTTTCACGTTTAAAAGATTTATTTGAGGATTTTGTGCATTGCTTTGATGGTTGTGAGCAGGTTTTGATATCGCCTGTTTATCCAGCAGGTGAAGCGCCGAATGGTGTGACAAGTGAGGATTTGGTTGATAAAGTTGCAGAGAGCACAGAAGTGTTTGTGCGTTATTTTGAATATCCTTCTTCGTTGCTGGGAATGCTAACCCCTTTCTTAGAGACGGGGGATATTATTGTGTGTATGGGGGCAGGGAATATTACTGCTTGGGCACAAGAATTGGCGCATGATTTAGAGAAAAATTTTCAACCGGCATTGAAAGCGGTAAACGGAAATTCCTAAATAGAAATGGCTCAAAAAATGCGTCGATGGAAGATTGAGGGGATGGAACGCAAGTTTTCGAGCCAATAGCCAGCTCAAAAGGTGCGAGGGGAACACACATTTTGAGCTGTATCCCTTTCGGGTTAGTTTAACAATAAATGAGAAGTATTAATTAATGGTTACCAGTACAGAAAACAGTCTTTCGCCTGCTTTATTACCACAGGTAAACGGGCGGTATAGCTTTGGTGCGCCATTGTCTAGTTTGACTTGGTTTCAAGCTGGGGGGCCTGCGTTTGTATTATATAAGCCCGATAGTTCTGATGATTTACAACATTTTCTTCAGGAAAAATCTGCGGAGATACCTTATTTTATACTTGGTGCTGGTTCAAATGTTCTTGTACGTGACGGCGGATATAACGGTGTGGTGATTAAACTTGGGAGAAGTTTTTCACAAATCAGTATGGAAAACGGAGAGCTGGTTGCTGGGGCCGCGGCGTTGGATCGAACGGTTGCGATGTTTGCGTTGCAACACCAATTAAGCGGGATTGAGTTTTTGGTGACAATTCCAGGGTCGATCGGAGGTGCTGTTGCCATGAATGCCGGTTGTTATGGTGTTGAAATAAAAGATGTGCTTTCTTGGGTTGAAATAGTTGATAGTAAAGGGAACTTACGTAAATTATTGCCTGGAGATTTGCATATGACGTATCGCAAAGCAATATTGCCAGAGGGGAGCATTGTGGTGCGAGCGGCTTTTAAAGTGGCTACAGGAAATGCGTCTGAGATTCAGCAAACTATCCAAAAATATTTAGATTTTCGAGAAGAAAGCCAACCAATGAAAGGACGCACTGGGGGAAGTACATTTAAAAATCCAACTAATGCTAAAGCTTGGGAATTGATTGATAAAGCTGGGTGTAGGGGATTGATCATTGGTGCGGCACAAATGTCGGAAAAGCATTGTAATTTCATGCTGAACACAGGTGGGGCAACTGCCGATGAATTGGAGCGTTTGGGTGAATTGGTGCGTCAAAGAGTGAAAGAAAATTCAAATCTTGAGCTTGAGTGGGAAATTATTCGTGTTGGTAAAAAAGTAGAAGTAGTTTGAAAAAAGTCCCGATTAGCCTATTAGATTCTATGGCTTCAATTCGAATATCTGCATAATTCTCTAGTTTTAGAACGATGTTTTATATGAATATAGGATCATTTATATTTTAAGTAAGAGCCACGTATAAATTATTTTAGTTGTGATATTTAGAAATACATACAATTTATTTTCTACTAATTACATATGCGTGTTGATGAGATATCTAGAATTATGAAAAAACCTAATAAATAAAATAGCTATTCAATGCCCCCCCCCCTTAAATTTATGCTCGTAATCGTGGTTATTAATTCGTTCCACGTATTTACTAAAACATTTAATTGAAGGAGTTAATCATGAAATTAAAAGAGAAACTGAGGTTCATTATCGCCCTGTTTATCAATGCAAGCATGATTCCATGCTTTGCAGAATTGACGTTAGATAATTTGGATATATCAGAACATACTTCCCGCTATAATTCACTTTTATCCGTGGAAGATGCGGATGATACCTTAAAGAGATATTCTTGTTTTCCTGAGTTTTTAGCAAAGGCAGAAGAAGTTGTTTTATCTTATGGCTTTGAAAAGCATACAGGTGTAAGACTGATGCACAGACATTTTGAGTTGCCAAGTGATAGTGTGATGGTGGAAGAATTTCAAGAAGTTAGTGGAGTTTCTTCTTTGGTAACCTCTACTGTTCCTGTTACGGAAGCACGACTAAAGAATGCTGTGCCTTCTGGATGGGTTTTAAATTCTTCTTCGATAGGAATTTTTGAATTTTCAACAGATGAAGCTGTGCGTCAGGGGTTTAGAGATATTCAAACAACACCCGAATTTTTAGAGCAGATGGAAAAAACCATTAAAGATTATAACCTCGAAAATCTTATGTCTGTTTCGTTATTAAAAAAAGATTCTCTTTTTGCTACTGAAGGTCAATATTACCAGGAAAGAACCTTTTCTGACAAAAGTGTTGTGCAAATACTTGATGGTGATTGGGGAGAAAGTACTAGAACTTCTTGGTCATTTGGTAAAGGGCCTATCATGTTAAGGTGCTCTGTTTGTAGAAAAGATGATGCTTGGGGTCATAGAGAGCTTTATTATTCCTAAATAAATAGGTAAAAAATCACTAAACTGATGTTACCCACGGGTATCGTGGGTAATCATCTTGAAACGATCTGGAAAACTAAGAAGTAAAAGCTTATGCTTATAACGATATTTATACCGCCTTGTTTGTAATGTTAAAAATTGCTTTTTACATTCTATTTTTTACAAGTGTTGCTATTACAAAAATGAAAGCAGTGATTCCTGACGTTAAAACTGCTTTACTTCACTTGAATACTAAAAAGTCTTTTATAGATTTTAATTTGGGTTTAACTAAGGCTGAAAAGCAACAATTGGAAAAGATCGTAGTAAGACCTTGTGATTGCTACGATAATTATGGTGATTTAAGTAAGTTGGTTGTTGATTTGACTATATATTTTGAGTCTTTAGGAAATGACTATGATTCCTCTCATAAAGTCGCAATATCCATCCATAAAATTGTTGAAAGAATTGTGAAGGACTTAGAAATAGAATCTTTTTGGTTAACAATGCGTCTTCCTAATAAGTCAGACATGTATAACATCCCGCGATGGCATACCGATGGATATTATTATCCCCCATATAAAGGAAGGGTTCCAAAAGTTGTTTTTACTTTAAAAGGTCCAACTACATTATTTTATAGTGCTTCTTCAGATGATCGGAAAGTTTACGATGAAATCTTTTATCGTCGAGTGGAAGATCAGAATGATTACTATTATGGAAACACTATAGAAGGAAGGAATGATCTAGTTAAGATTATTAATAACTCTAATGTGCATCAACCACTATTGCAAACAGGCACAGTATATATAGTAGGTGATAAAACTTCTGCCGCTATTCATTCAGAGCCAACTATTCATGAAGATCGTATTTTTATATCGATTGTGCCCGGAAGTAAAAAGCAAATTCAGGAATTGCGTAGTAGACATCAGAATAAAGAGTATATTAAGCCCCTCTCTAAAGAGTAAAAGAAAACTCAAATCTTGAGCTTGAATGGGAAATTATTCGTGTTGGTAAAAAAGTAGAAGCGATTTAAAAAAGTCCCCTCGAAAGGGGACTTAAAGATTAGAACTTGTAGCTTACGCCTACAGCAATAACAGGATAGTATTGAAGAAGTTTCTTCTTATTAGCAGCTTTAACTACATCTTCTTTTACGTTTTCAACCGCAGTTGCGTTATTGGAAAGAGTACCGGAAATGCTTTTAACTTTTCCGCGTACTTTACCTTGAAATAGAACGCCCAAGTCTGCATTAAAACTAAATCCTGAAGCACTTTCATGGCCGCTATCAAAGCCTACGCCAAGATAAGGAGCGATGCGGCGGAAGTTGAGTCTGCCTTTTACTGTGCCGATTTGTTGAGGAGTGTACGTAGTACCATTATAGGTGTGGCTATTGCTTGGTGTAGCATCGACATTTAATTGGTTGCCATTGTACATTAATCCACCCGTTACACGGAATCCATTTTCAAGAAAATGCCAATCACCGAGAGCACCAAGGGTAAACATACGAAGCTTACCTTTGTAGGTAAAATCACCATTGTTTACTGATTTGTTGTGCTTGAAATAATTTCCAGCAACGCGAACTTTGAAAGAATTATTGATTTTGTATCCTGCATTTGCACCGATACCAAGCGTGCTAACGCCAAGGCCAGCTGAAAATGGAGCGGCATGAGCAGAAACTGCTAAACCACTGATAAGTGCTTGTAGCAAGTATTGTTTTTTTCATAAAAGTTACTCTAAAAAAATTAATAGAATAACGTATCAGTGAAAAATCTCTTTGTAAATATAGTTTTTAATATAAAAAAACCGGCTATAAGCCGGTTAATTTATTTAAATATGGTAACTTTATTCTGCTGAAGTTTCTGCCTGAGTAGCCTCTGGTGCTGCTGCTTCAACCACAGGAACTTCTTGAGCTTCCACAGTTGGAGCTGCTTCTTGGATTTCTGCAGCTGGAGCTACTTTAACCTTTGGAGTCTCTTGAGTAGGTGCTGGTGCAGCTACTTCTGCAACCACTGCATCTTCTTCACGATATGCGCGTTCAGCAATACGTGCACTCTTACCGCGACGATCACGCAGATAATACAATTTTGAACGACGTACATCACCACGGCGTGTAACTTCAATTTTAATATTAGGGGAGTATAATGAGAAAACGCGTTCAACGCCTTCTCCGTAAGAAATTTTACGTACTCGGAATGTTGATTTTAAACCCTTATTCTTGCGTCCAATGACGATGCCCTCGAATGGCTGGTGACGCTGGCGTTCACCTTCAATTACTTTCACAAGTACGCGTAGTGAGTCACCTGTACGAAAGTTAGGGATAGCTTTACCTTGTGAAAGCTTTTCTAATTGTGCTTTTTCAATTTGTTGAATAATATTCATGAAATTATCTTCCTTATTTCTTTCTTATCGTCGCTTGTTTGGACTCATATTTTTCCCAAAGATCAGGTCGACGACTTTTCGTTATTATTTCTGCTTCTCTTAAGCGCCATGCGGCAATCGACTTATGGTCGCCAGAAAGCAGCACATCTGGCACGACCGTATTATTCCAAATTTGGGGTTTAGTATACTGTGGGTATTCTAATAAGTCTAGTTCAAAACTTTCAATAGTGGTGGCTTCCGGTTTTTCAAGAATTTCGGGCAGAAGGCGCACGCACGTATCAATCATGACAAGTGCTGCAAGTTCACCACCGGAAAGGATATAATCGCCGATGCTGATATCTTCTAAGTCATGTGTATTGGTCCAATGATCAAGCACACGTTGATCAACGCCCTCGTAGCGACCACATAGTATATTAATGCCGTCAGGGTAGTTTGCTAACCAGGAACGAGCCATGTTCTGGGTTAGGGGACGGCCTTTGGGTGATGCATAAATAAGCTTTGTATTGGGTTTCACATGATTTGTGAGTGCGGAATGGATGACATCAGGACGCATGACCATGCCAGTGCCGCCGCCATAGCTAGTGTCATCTACTGTTTTGTGTTTGTCCAAGGCAAAATCGCGAATGTTAATGGTATTTAATTTCCAGAGATTTTGTTGTTGTGCTTTGCCGGCAATAGAGTGTCCTAGGGGGCCTGGGAACGTTTCTGGGAAAAGAGTAAATACGGTTGCTTGCCACATGGCGACAATCTCTTAATTTTTCTGCATTATGCTTTAAAGTTTGAGAAAAAGCTTTTGAATTTTAATCAGCGCATTGCTCGTTTTGTTTGTCTAGGACTTTAGATCGATGGTTCCATGTTAGGGCAAAGAGTAGGGCGCTTATTAAAGAACAAACGGTTACGGCTGCGAACGCTGCGTCCCAATTATATTTATCAACAATAAGACCAACCCCATATCCGGAAACAGCAGCGCCTAGATATCCAACGGTGCCTGTAAGGCCAGATGCGGCTCCAGCTGCTTTTTTTGACGCAAAATCAGAGGCAGCAACACCTACTAATATTTGAGGACCGGTTACGAGAAAACCGATAAGCATCATGCTGAGGAAATGTTGCCACTTTTGCGTGACAGGAGAATACCATAAGAAAACGATGCTGAAGGCGAGAACAATCATGTACAAAAAGCCCACGCGGCCACGTCTTCCTGCAAAAACTTTATCGGATAAATAGCCAGCAACAATTCCGCCGAACATGCCGGTTATATCAAACATTGCTGCTTGCCAACCAGCTAGTTTAAGGCTGCTTCCTTTAAATTCGCTTAAGAATGTGGGGGCCCAGTTAAACATAAACATGCGCACGATATAAACAAAGAAATTAGCACCACAAACATACCAAACAAGTTTGTTCTTTGTGACTTGGTGGAAAATTTCCTTGGTAGAAAGTCTGGAATCATCTATTTCGTGAGCTTCCATTAGGCCATGATGAGCTTCGATGGGTGGCAATCCTAGTGATTCTGGTGAATCGCGAAGTCTTTCAAATAAAAGAAAAGCAAAGCCTATGCAAAATATAGCAGGAACATAGAAAACGTATTGCCATCCGAACGATGACATAATATATGGAGAGATGATAAGTACGAGAGCGCCGCCAATTTGTTGAGATGTGTTCCACAGGGCCCATTTTGTTCCAATTTCTTTGGGGCTAAACCAATGAGTTAAAAGTCGGGCGCAAGGTGGCCAACCCATGGATTGGAAACACATATTGAATGTGTACAGCAGAAATAACATCATCCATGAGGAGCTTAAACCAATGCAAAAACTAACAATAGCTGATCCTAAAAGACCAATACTCATGAAATAGCGAGCATTGCTTCTATCGCCTAGTAGCCCTGCGATACCTTTGCCCAGGCCATATAAAATTGCTCCGGTTGAAATAATAATCCCGATATCTGCTTTTGAGTATCCGAGATCCCTTTCTAACAAAGGGATGGCCATGGTGAAGTTTGTGCGTAATAGGTAAAAAGCTGCATATCCACCGATGATAGAAAGCATGATTCTGCGACGCCAGTAAGAATACGTACGCCCACCCGCTGCTACTCGGTTTAAGGTGCTACCAGGAATTTCATCTGAATTTTCAAGGAGAAACTGTGACAAACTTTTACCTAGGCTATAAGTGTTAATAAATCGTTTATTTTTTACAGAATATCAGAAATGAGGTTTTTTATAAAGTTACCAAATATTGGCAAGGCGATAGCAGCCCCTCCATTGCCTTCGCCGAGGCTTTTGGGTTTTGGAAATCCAACAAATACACCAATCACAAGGGGGTTATCGTCTTGATAAACGGTGCCAGGAACGCTGATGCTGCCTATAAACCAAGCATCACGATTGTTATTTGTTGTGCCTGTTTTGCCACGAATAGTGACCCCAAACTGACGTTCAAGCGGCAGGAGGGATTTTCCGGTTCCATGTGTAATAGCTGCGCGTAACATTTCAAGTAAACCAAAAATTGCAGAAGGAGACGCAAGTCGTTGCGAATTAGTGATTGTGCTGATTGGTATAGAAGTAAATTCTTGCTGGGTTTCAAAACAGCAGGTGTTTATATTTTTTTGAAGGGAGGAAGCTTTTCGTTGAGTGAATGCTTTATAAAATTTTGGCCTTAAGTGGTACCCACCATTAAAAATCATGGCATAGGCCGTTGTTAGGCGTAGTAAAGTTGTTTCTTTTGAACCTAAAATGATAGAAGGATGCTGTGATGCAGAGTTATAAATTTCAAATAATTCAGCGATATCTTGGATGTGATCAAGGCCGGTGTTTAGGCCAAGCTGAATAGCGGCAAGATTATGAGAGTACGCTAAGCTATTTTTTACGGTCACGAAACCATGAAATTTTTTATCGACGTTTTTTGGTCTATAAACTTCTCTTCCGTTGTTTAAAAGCATGGTAATAGATTCATCTTTGATAATATCGTTTGGATCAGTACCTTGTTCAAGGGCTGCTAAGTAAACAAAAGGTTTAAAGCTTGAGCCGGGTTGACGCCAAGCTTGGGTGGCGCAATTGAAAGGATTTGTTGCATAACTCCAGCCACCAACTGCAGCGAGTACTTGGCCAGTTCTTGCCTCCATCACGACGATAGCGCCACTTATTTCGGGAATTTGCCGAATATGGGCTTTCCCATTACTAACTTCGACGAGTACGACATCGCCTGCTATTAAGGATGTTTCAAAAGCCCATCCGGTTGTATCTAATGGCAAGAGTTGTTGATTTTCAAGTTGTGCAGAAAGTGAATGTTGTTCAAGTTTGACAATGGCTTTTTGATAGTGTGCTGGGCAATCGGGAACAGATATATTTTTTAATTCTTCTGAAGAATAGGGTTCATCAAGGTGTGTGATTGGCGTGTGAAAATTTTTATGGGTTATGTCGTATTTTAGTAGGCCATCGCGCAGCGCTTTTTCGGCAGCTTTTTGAAAATGAACATCTATATAACTAAAAATCTCAAGTCCGTCTGTTGCATGAAGAGTAGGAAATTCTTTTTCTAATTCATTTTGCAGAACGCTTGTGTAGTATTCGTAGTGTTCTGAAGGGGTTTCTGTTTCAGAAAAATGAAGTGGTTCTGTAGTTGCGGTTGCGGCTTCTTCGAAGGATATATATCCTTGTTCTAATAAAGATTGAATGATTACGCTTCGTCTGGTTTCAAGTTTTGCAGCATTTTTTGAAGCACTTAATTGTGCAGGTGCTTTAGGTAGGGAGGCGAGAAGAGAGGCTTCTGCAATGGTGAGTTCTTCGACACTTTTTTTAAAATATTTTAGGGCAGCTGCTTGTATACCATATGCGCCATTACCTAAATAAATTTGATTTAAATATAATTCGAGAATGCGTTCTTTGCTGAGTTGTTGTTCTAAAATTAGAGTGGCAAAAGCTTCACGTATTTTTCGTAAAAAACTTTTTTCGTTTCCTACTAAAAAATTTTTAGCAACTTGCTGTGTAATGGTGGATGCTCCCACTAAGCTTTGAGACTGTTGGTTTTTTCTGAAATTTTGGAAAAGTGCTTTGAAGATACGTGCCGGATCAAGGCCAGGGTGATAGAAGAAGTTTTTATCTTCTGCAACTAAAAAAGCAGCAATAACTTTTTCGGGGATATGTTCGATGCTTAAGTAGATTCTGTTTGTGGGCGAAAGCTCTTGTGCAAGGTTGAAATGTCGATCGTAGATGCGTGTTAATTCTGGCGGGTGATAATTTTTTAAAAAATCAGAATTGGGAAGGCTTGGCTTGATATGCCAGTAGGTGTAGCCAGCGATGATATTGATAATAATAGTGAGAATAGCGAGAGTAATGCCTGTATTAAGGAGGGTTCTCGCTAATGCTTTATACATCAGGGTGTCGCTTTATTAAAAAGATCGAAGAAATTTTTAGTGGTAGTTTCGGCTACTTCTTCAAGAGTAATGCTTTTTAATTCGGCGACCATTTCAGCGACAAAACGCGTAAAGGCTGGTTCATTGCGTTTGCCCCGATGGGGAATAGGGGCCAAAAAAGGTGAGTCTGTTTCCACAAGGATGCGATCGAGGGGAACAAATTTTACGGCTTCTCGTAATTCTGTAGCATTTTTAAAGGTGATAATTCCGGAGAAAGAAATATATAATCCACGATCTAATCCTTGTTTTGCAAATTCGCTAGAACCACTAAAACAATGAAAAACGCCACGTGTGTTTGGATGCGCATCAAGACACGAAAGGGTGTCCTCATCAGCGTTGCGTGTGTGAATAATGACGGGAAGATTTAATTCATTGCTGACGTCCAGGTGCATCTTGAAGCAGTTTATTTGGGCGTCAGCATCGCTTTTATTGTAGTAGTAATCTAGACCTGTTTCTCCAAAAGCAACGACTTTAGGGTGGGCTGCGTGTGCTTTTAGTTGTTCGATAAGCGTTGTGTCATTGTAGTCTTTGCTATCATGGGGATGCACACCAACGCTGCAGAAGATATTCGGATATGAGTCTGCAATCTTTTGTATATCAAGGCTTTCAGCGATTCGTGTGTTAACGGTGAGCATGTATTTTATGTTGTGTGCATGCGCGTTTTCAATGACTTGCGTTAAATCTTGTGCAAATTCGGGAAAATTTAGATGACAATGGCTATCAACAAGCATAAGGTGTAGGAATATATATTTTCTATAATTTAACTAAAATTGAAGAGTAATACCATGGCGCAACAATATTTATTCACTAGTGAATCTGTTTCAGCAGGACATCCGGATAAAGTTTGTGATCAGATATCGGATCTGATTGTTGATATGTATTTAGAGCAAGATCCTGAATCGCGCCTTGCGATTGAAACGTTGGCAACAACAAATCGAGTAGTGATCGCGGGTGAATATCGCTCAACAGCGAATATTAAAAAAAGTGATATTGAAAATGCAATTCGAGAATTGATTAAGGAAATTGGCTACGAGCAAGAAGGGTTTCATTACGAAGCTTTAGATATTTCTAATTATTTGCATGCGCAATCAGCGGATATTGCTGTGGGTGTTGATGCTGCGCATAACAAAGATGAGGGTGCAGGCGATCAAGGGATTATGTTTGGTTATGCCTGTGATGAAACCGATGTACTGATGCCAGCGGCTTTGTATTATTCGCATCGTATTTTGCAGAATTTGCATAGAGCACGAGTTGAGCAATATCAAGGCATTTTAGGGCCTGATGCAAAGGCGCAGGTTACTCTTTTTTATCAAGATGGAAAACCGGTGCGTGCGCACAAGGTGTTAGTGTCAACGCAACATGCTGAGAGTGCTTCATTAGAAAAAGTACGCGAGATTGTATTGCCTATTATAGAAAATAGTTTGCCGAAAGGATGGATGCCCTCTAATGAGGATATTTTTGTTAATCCAACCGGAAGATTTGTGATTGGTGGGCCCGACGGAGATACTGGTTTGACGGGAAGAAAAATTATTGTTGATACATATGGCGGCGCAGCTCCGCATGGTGGGGGGGCTTTCTCAGGAAAAGATCCAACAAAAGTGGATCGTTCTGCTGCTTACATGATGCGGTATTTGGCGAAAAATGTTGTGGCTGCAGGTTTAGCAAAGCGTTGCACGTTTCAGGTTGCTTATTCGATTGGAATGGCAAAACCATTGTCATTGTATTTGACAACTCATGGTACGGGTAAGGTTGATGATCAGATCATTTTAGATTGGATATTAAAAAATGTAGATTTACGCCCACAAGCTGTGCGGGAGCGATTGAATTTAAATAGTCCTATTTATTTGCGCACGGCTTCTTATGGGCATTTTGGACGTTCACCCCAAGATGATGGTGGTTTTTCTTGGGAAAGAACGGACTTGGCTAAGCAGTTGAGTAAGATTAATTGATAGGAATGCATTAAGATATTTATGGGTTACAAAAAGAGCAATATAGCGGATCTGCTAGCTGTTGTTGTTCTCTAGGTTTACTTATTTGCTTGTATTCACACTTAACACATCCAAAAATTTCGTGCTTTGTCATTTCTGTTTCAAGACCGCAATAACTGCAAGGCAATCCTTTTTCTATTCCGATATTGCCCCAGCCTGGATTATAGCAGCTTGGGCACGGAGTATTTAGCCTTTTGCTAAGTTTCTCTGCTAATTCTCCAATTACAGTCATCCTGGTAGGATTAAATTGAGCTCGCATATCGGTTTCCACCCATACTTTACCGTTGAATTCATGTTTCTGACATTCCTTAAAAGCTTCTTCTAGGTCCACGTGTGAATTGACGCCTTTGAAAACTGGATCTTTACTGTCTCTGTTTTTGGGGCGTAAAATTAGAGCATGCGAGGGGAATAAGGAAGTTGCAGCAAATTCTTGTAGTTCTTCTAATGAATCTAAAGCTTTCATGCTATAATTAGTGCTTTCGCTTAAATGTGATGAATGCAGATGAAATCCTCGTTTTCTATCAATAAAATATAGAATTTCGCGATCGCAGGGCAGCAATGGCATAAGCGGATGAGGACCGAAACTACCTTCGCTTGCAAGCATAAATTTTATTCTTTTATTTAGTTTTTTTAATGGCCCCTCAGCCTTTTTACGTGCACACTCTAAAGCATTTCCTTTGCGTTCTATTTCTCCAGAAAAAGTTCCGAATTCGTCGGTGTCTGCAACATATTCTAAGATACTAGCTCCAAGATTTTTATAGAAAGCAGGTGCTATGGCGATAGACTTAGCATGTTTAGTTGTTAAGATAATGCAGTCACCTTTATAAACTAGATCATGTTTTAATTGATTTGTTGCCATGTGAGATCTCTATTAAGTAAATAAATTTTTCGGCTGTTGGGTTCAATGCAGGAAAGCTGAATCCAACCATTGCCGAATAGTTTTTTTAAATCTGGTTGGTCATGGATGATTTTTTTTAAGATATTTTGTGGTGCTAAAACTACAGTCAGGAGGCGTTGAGGCTCGTGGTATGCTTCCATATCATTCTTATATAATGATTGAAGGGGTAAGCCGGTCATTAAATCACTTGCATTACCTTGCATAATACCTATTTTTCCAGTGATATTTTTTGTTGTTTTGCTGCCACTTCCATAGGCAACGTTATCAACAGTTGAAAATAAATATTGCATGTTTATCCACTGAGCAACAATCATTGGGGCGGTAAGAATAGTAGTAAGAAAAACACCATCCTGATCTTGCGTATAATCGTAAGAATGCAAAAAACATCGTCCATCAAGGTCAAGAGAAGTTGTAAGAGCACGTGGTGCTATTATAAATGCAGTATTTCGGGCTAATCCCCATTCCGGTCTAACTTGTGCCCAGTCCCTCGAACGTAGCCACGTATGAGTTTCTGCATTTTTTTCTTTTTCATTGTTTTCTAGTTGTATGAATCGCAGTAAGCTGTTTGCTCCTCCAGCTTTCTTTAAATCTGCTTTAAGCTTATCTATTTTATCAAGAGTTTGCTTGCTATAGAGAGTTACCTGGTCAGTAGTAGTATTATGTTCTGCTGCAATGAAATAAGTATTTTCAGGGATATGAATACCATTTTTTGCTAGTTCTTTCTTTATGTCTAATCGATTTAAGATAGCTGCAAGTATGCGAGCATTACTTCCTCCGTGCCTTCCTCCACACGCTCCGCAATCAAGTGCTGTTGCATAAGCATTATTTTCTGTCGTGCTGCCATGGCCACAAAACACTATAATTGGAGCAAAGTTATTTGTGAGACCTATCATTTTTAATGCGTTTTCTGCATATGCATATTGGTCTGTGAAAGAAATACTATCAATTGAAGTCATGATTTCTTCAGGTTTGCGTATAAACTTCATCAAAGCTGATTTAAGTTTATAAGCGCTTTTTGGAGCTAGACAGCGTAATCCCATCCATATGCCACTTATTAGTCCTAAGGATTCTGCCAATGCAAAAGGAGTGGTAAAAGTATATTTGAGAGATTGGTAGATTCCTTTTAGTTTACATACTCTGGAATAGCCTTCGAGAGCTTCATCGCAATTATGCTGGGAGCAAGGAGATTCTTTCACTTCATTTTTAGGTGAAAGTAGTACTGGGCATGATGAATAAGATTCATTGGTAATAACATTAGTAATTTTTGCAGGTATACCAAAAAACCAGCAAATCCATAAGTTTGATAATTTCCTATTGATTCAAGATTTTTACGGAAAGGTTCTGAGCGAACATCAATACAAAAAACTAATTGAGCTTCTGGTGCGCTTTGTGGAGTGATGCTTTGTTTTGCTAAATTTTGAAGTAATTCAAGTCGGTAAGCATTTTCTGTCTCTTGGATTTTTTTTAGTAAGTTATTTTTTGTTTGAGATTTAGTGATTGCTTTTTTATGAAAACCTATCAAGTTCTTTGCTTCAGGCCACATTAAGATTGTTATAATAAGCCGCATGGCTAGATAATCCAATTGAGAGATAGGGTGACAGTGGATATCTAAGTCTGTCCATTCAGTTTGGTATTTTATATATCCGGCCCATCCAGGTAATGTGGTAAGCATGAGTGTCAGAAATTCAAGCACTTCTTCCTGTGCAATGCTTAGACATCGCAAGCACTCATTAACCGCATGTTCGGCATTTTCTGGTAGATTTTTAATCCATTCCTGTTTCTTATTGTTATTCTTATGCAAGTTTTTATCGTATAAGGCCAGTTTTTTCCATGCTATATAAAAACCTTTGTTCCTAAGAGGCATTGTGATAGTTGCCTGCCCTTCATCCAGATAAACTTGTAACCACTTAATTGTTTCACGATTAATAGTTTCCATTTCTTCGGGAATTTCGTCTTGTTGAAAATAAGCTGCCGCTGTTTCAAATGCTTTCTCGATGGGCAAATCTTCAAAACCTTTCAAAGGATTGACAGCGATCAGGTTCCTTAGTGGCCAGAAAGGAGCAATTTTTTTAAAACTCTCTATCACCATTTTAGGTATATTATTTATATGATTATCTTCTTTAACGTAATCATTGTTGTTTATTTTTTTGTGTTTCATATTCATACTCACGAGTACTTGTAATAGTTACGATGCGTTGTCACTGTATTAGGATGAGGCTGACTGGCATTAAGTGCCTTTACATAATATTTTAGGATTAATGAAGAAAAATTTTTTGTTCTTTGTCGATTTTTCAGTAGTAGTTGAAACAGCCAAGTTGCGGTTAATATAAATATTCCTAAGAGATGAATGCCGCTAAGTGGCTGAGGATGCATTAAATGCATTGGTTCTACTGCGGCACCAATTAATTTTACACTAAATCCGTAAATGAGGCTGACGAGGAGTGTCGTTACCAATGTTAGAAAAAAGTCTTTTATGCTTACTCTTCGAATTATGGAGATAGCGAACTGGCTAGCCGTAAGTAATGATATTACCATTAATACAAGAGTCGTATCGTTTGCTAACCATGATTTGTCGCTAGAGTATCCAAAACCAATACTTCCGATTACTCCACATAACAATGAGCAACTAAAAATGAATGGATTTATTGGAGCATTCAGCTCAAAGCGTTTCTCTTGTGCCGCGGATCCACTAGAAAGAAAAAGATAAGCTTTGAAAAGGCTGTGCCATAATAAATGAGTGATTGCCGCCGGAAATAATCCTAATCCACATTGAGCGAGCATGAATCCCATTTGTCCCATTGTTGAGCAAGCAAGCATTCTTTTTATGTCGCTTTGCATTAATTTCCATAAAGTTCCTAAGAGAGACGTTGCAATCCCTATAATGAATATCGAGCTAAGTAGAGTTGAATGTTGCAAGTAAAAGGGAGAAAAGCGAATTAAAATAACACCTCCTCCATTTACTAAACCAGCATGCATTATAGCGGAGACTGGCGTAGGTGAATTCAACGAGCTAATCAACCATCGGTGAAATGGCCATATGCCTGATTGTGTCATAGCTCCTATTAATATCAATATCAAAGAGAATAGAGTGATATCGGATTGAGGATCTTGGTCCAATATGGCTTTTATACTTTTTTCTCCAGTTACTAAATAAAATATTGTAAATGCTATTCCGATGGATATTGTTCCTAACAAAAAGTTTTTTAAAGCAAGAATTCCTGAATTTTTTGCTGCCCTCCAGCTTGCCTTATGAATCATTAGGTTAGTCAGTAGTATGTTGTTAAAACACCATGAGAAAAAGAGGATTGCTAGATCATCCGTGCTTACCGTAATTGATACGGAAAAAATAAGTAGAATGAGTTGAAGACAAAACGATTGGTATTTTTTATCGCCCTTCATGTATCTAGAGGAAAAACTAAAGACGCATAACCCAATAAAAATAACCAATCCAATCATAATCATTGCGAATGCATCTAAATTAGGATGAAAATCTAAAAATCGATGTATCATTGTGGTTCTTTCTTACAATGGTTTTTTGGTAGTTGATTTATATTATCAATCCCAGCATAATAAGAAAAATTAATTTTTTTTATATTTTATATTAGAAAATCTAATGAATATTGATACAGTTTTATTGCAATGTTTTATTGCTGTGGCAGAGACAGGGAGTTTTACAAAAGCAGCGGAGCGAGTAGGGCGGACTCAATCTGCTATTAGCCAGCAGATTAATAAGCTAGAGCTTATGCTGGGCAAGCATCTTTTGATACGAGGTAAAACTTTTGCTCTCACTACTGAAGGAGAAATTTTTCTTAGTTATGCTAGGCAGATTTTTTCTTTGCACAGAGAAGCTATGAGCAGGTTTAAGGAGCCGGACTTGGAAGGAGAAGTAAGTTTTGGTCTCCCTGAAAATTTTGCAAGTGTGTATCTTTCAGAAGTTTTAGCTGATTTCTCACGTTTTCAACCTCGTATTCTACTTAATATTGAGTGTGATTTGACGCTTAATCTTTTTGATAAGTTTAAAAGCAAAGAGCTGGATATTGTTTTGGTGAAAATGAATAGGCCTGAAGATTTTCCAAATGGTGTATATGTGTGGTCAGAGCCTTTGAGATGGGTTGGAGATTCCAGCTTAATATCTGAGGATAAACCTATTCCTTTGGTTTTATCTCCAAATCCTTGCGTTTATAGAGCATCAGCTATAAAAGCTTTGGAAGAAGCTGGTAGATCATGGCGTTTGGTTTTTTCTAGTACAAGTTATACGAGCACAGTTGCTTCTGTTAAAGCAGGAATGGGAATTACTGTGATGCCATATACTATGATTCCTAGTGGATTACAGACAGCAGAAGCAACTGTGCTTCCAAATCTGCCCGATACTCACGTTTCATTGCTTAAGCATAAAGCAGATAATCCTGCTATTAACACACTAGAAGAATTTGTGTTGAAAAAATTAAAACATTAATTTCTTGTTGGGAAAACTGCATAAATGCAAGGAGATACAAAATTTAATTGTTTAAATGATAACTGTTTTGCTTGTTTCCACTTCAGTTATAACGTGTTACATTTTTCCACAAAGTTATGGCAGTAATTAAGATAATACTTAAAGTTCAAAGCCTGCTGCTTGCGCATCTTTGTAAAAAGTATTCACGGTCTCCAGGCTGCACTCGAATAAATCCTTATTGTACGAATTAAGTTTGTTTAGGATATCTAAGGGAGCGGTGATGATATCACAGCCGGCTTCTTCCGCTTGAAAAATATTTAATGTTTCGCGTGTGCTTGCCCATAAAAGTTCGCAGCTTTGTTTGGTTTTTGTGATGTCTTTTGCTTGTTTCATAAGTGGCATAGGATCGTGGCCAGTATCGGCGACGCGGCCGGCAAAAACAGAGACCACAGAAGGCACGCCGCTTTGCAGATATTGTACCACTTCTTTAACCTGATTTAGGGTAAAGATGGCGGTAACATTAAGCTTTACGCCTTTTTCAGAAAGTTCGTGAATAACTTTTGCCGTGGATTCACCTTTTGTATTGATTACAGGGATTTTGACGTACACGTTGTTACCCCAAGAGGCAATTTTTAGGGCTTGTTCGATCATGCCGTGATGATCATCGGCAAAGACTTCAAACGAGATGGGTTTGTTTTGCAGGAGCTGTAGGCTCTTTTTGGCGAATTCTTTGTAGTTTGTGGCGCCCGATTTGCGCATCAAGGTTGGATTGGTAGTAAAGCCCTTTATCCAATCAAGTGCTGCCATTTTTTCAATAACGTCAAGATCAGCGCCATCGACATAGAGTTGTACGTTTAGGTTTGGGTGCATTGGTTTTTTTAATTTTGTATATTGGTGATGAGCATAGCATGTAAGTTGAGGTTTTTGAAATTGGGTTGTTGCGTTGAAGGGCAATTCTTTGTATACGTTTTAGATTAGTTTTTTTAAATAAATAAATGATTCATTTCAGATTTTTATTGATATTTAGTTTTGTTATCAGTTGGAATTCGGTGAATGCGGTTTTATTTAGTGATTTTTTAAGACCTGTTTCTATAGTAGCTCGTAAGGCGATAGACAGAGTAACACTCCCCTTTCCTTACAGTGAGGTTCCAAGCCCAACAACTCGCCAAGCTGCATTTGTTTATGAAAACTTTTATACTGTTTTAGAAGATGATGCTAAGAAAATAGGGAAGAAATACGCAATTGTTGGTACTTTACGACCCTGTTTTTTTGTTGGGCTTAGAAATGATAGAATAAGAAAAAGCGTGGTTTTTCACAAAGCTGCCTATAGCAGCTTAGATTCTTTGGTAGAAATTGCCAAAAAAGAACTTGCCATTGATGGTAAAGCGGAAAAATTTTTAAGGGGTTATATTTTTTCAAACCGTTACACTTTTTATAATTATTTTCCTATTGATGGCAAAAATACATGGAGAGATCTTCACCAAGGAAAAAGCCAAAAAGAAGAGATGGTGTTTATAAAAAATTTTTTGATATCTTCTTTCAATATATCAAAAGTAGAACGGTTGGAATGTCGAGTTTTCAAAAATTATTTAGGTCACTTAGCCTCTTTATCGGTCTTGGTTGATAGCACATTAGAATTAAGCAGCATTTGCCTTGATCGTGAAGAAATTTTTGGTAAATGCACTCGATTAGGTTTTGAAGAAGATGATGTGCTGGAAGAACGATATAAACGAGCCCAAGAATTACGCCAAATTTATTTTGACGATAAGCTTGCGCCTACATACAATAGCCTGCCATTCGAGCGAGCGCCTTTGCACTATTTTGAATAAAATTCCTGATGATTCTTTTATAAAGCTAACGGGCAATGGTAGGAGATTAAAAAAGGAGAGTCTGTTCCTGATGGTACTGAATTTTTAAAGAATTAAGTTGGGAGAGGGTTTTTCCCTCTCAATCAAATATATTCGATTTTCTTGATATCGTAGCCTTTGCCGCCACTTGGGGTAGAAACTTCTATCGACGTACCTACTTTTTTACCAATTAATGCACAAGCAAGGGGAGAGGTTACGGATAGTAATCCCTTTTTAATATCAGATTCATCGCTGCCAACGATTTGATAGATAACAACATCATCGCTATCGTCATCGTGCAAGGTAACAGTCGCACCGAATTTTACATAATCACCCGTAATTTTTGACGGGTCGATAACGTCCGCGCGGCTTATTTTATCTTCCAGTTCCGAAATTCTACCTTCAATAAATCCTTGGCGTTCACGGGCTGCATGGTATTCAGCATTTTCAGAAAGATCTCCATGTTCACGTGCTTCTGCAATCGCTTTAATTACAGCCGGACGCTCAACACCTTTTAAATGACTTAATTCTTGCTCAAGGATAATATATCCTTGTCTTGTCATTGGTATCTTCTTTTCCATAACAACCCAAATTTTCCTTACATAGATTAACATTCTAGCAAAAGCTGCTAGCTCAATTAATTTATAAATCTTTCAAGCTCTCTATAAAAGCGATTTTTTGATAAAAATGCAACATTTATTTTGTTCTCAACGGCGCTTTACAAATGGTACCGGCTTTGTAATCCAATCAATGACTTCATATTGTTGATTAGGGTCAAACAAAACAGCATAAATGGAGGCGTTTTCAAGTACTCTCTGAACATAATTACGTGTTTCCCCAAAAGGGATACTTTCAATCCAATTAAGCCAATCATTTGTTTCTCGTGGATCGCCGAAATCTTTTATCCAAGTTTTAACATTAGATTCTCCAGCGTTATAAGCAGCCAGGGTTAGTACTAAGTAGCCTTGATATTTTTCAAGATGTTCAAGTAGATGTGCTGTGCCAAGGGTAACATTGACGCGTCTGTCGTGTATATCGCCAGAAACGCTAGGTAATCCATAGCGTGGAGATAAGAGTTTCATGGCATTAGCTGTATGGTCCATCAATTGCATGAGGCCCTTTGCTTTGGCTGTGCTTACAGCTGTTTCATTGAAATTACTTTCTTGGCGAATAATTGAGTGAGCAAAACTTTGAATAAGAGGAGGTAGTTTTGTGTAAATGCTTGTGCGTAGTTTTGCATCAAGCATAGGGTAGCCATATTTAGTAAGGACCATGCCTAGGTATTGAGCTTTTTTGGCGACAGCTGTACTTAAATAAGTACCACCAAGATGATGGGCAAATTCAGTGATGAGTATTTCTTCTCCGGGTTCAGTAAGTTGTGCTCCAATAAAGGTCAAAAGCGTTATTTGAAGATCAACTGGTAAGTTCTCGCCGTAATCTTTTAGGCATTGTATAAGAAAACGGTTATTGAATGTTTCTTTTGCTTGCTCAGAAACAGGAGGGGTTCTTTCTAGATCAATGGTTTCTGTTGATTCACCCATATTTTTTAAGCGAGAAATAGCAATCTGCCCATAAAATGTGGCTGGAAGAGCTGCTGCTTTTTTGTAATACTCAAGAGCTCGCCCTTTTTCCTTGATTGCTGTGAGGGCTTCAGCGGCCCAAAAGGCCATTCTTGATTTGCTAATAGGCATGCCAACGGTTCCATGTAGGATAATAAATCTATTAGCTGCGGATTCTTTTTTATTAAGTTTTGTAAGCTCAAGCCAACTCACGATCCATTCGGCATTTACAAACGATTCACCTTTTTTTAGGCAATGCTTGGAAATGAGCGAATGAGCTTTTTTCCAATTGCCTTCTTCCATCATGCGTCTGGCCAAAATATTGCGCTCATTCCACCAGCTTTCAGGGGTATCTGATTCAATTTTTCGACTAACAGACTCTAAAATTTTTATGGCTTCGTGGGTTTTATAGGACTTTCGAAAATAGCGAATAACATCAAATAAAGCGTTAGAATTATTTCGATGCTGAGCTAAAATCTTTTTTGCTGCTTGATCTGCTTCAGAAGTAGAATTCTTTTTGGCGATAATAGTTCCACGTTCTTCGGTATGGTCATATTTTTGAATACTGATGCGTAACTGGGCAATTTTTTTTGCCGGTGCATCGACGTATTGCATAAAATCTCGAGCAAGATCGAGTTTTCCTTGAGAAAGCAATGCATCTAGCTTTTTATTGAAATCGGCTTTTTTGAGGAAAGGTTTTGCTATTTGAATAAGTTCCTTTATTTCTTGTTTACTGAATTCAAGTTCAAGCCAATATCTGCGAATAATGTTGATTACATCGTCTTGTTTGCTAAGGGCTAATAATGCTTTTACGTAAGCAATGAGGCCTTTTCCGGTGATGATTGGGTTGAATTCAAAATATTCTATCGTTTTTTCTTGTGAATCTGTGTTGTTGTAAGCGGCTTCTTCAGCACGTTTTCTGATGTAATCCAAGGGAAATTTTCCGGCGAAGGCGTGAATGAACTTACGGTACTGTTTGAATGTTTCGGTAACGTTCGAATCTTGGTAGTTATGCCATGCTTTAATGGCTTCACGAGGCGACATATTCATATAATCCGGGTCCTGTGCAAATAACATAAAGCAGAAGATATTGGCTAATAGAAGTCTATAGGTTAAGGTATAGCCAGTTAATAAAATGAGTTTAGCCATGTTTAGAGGGTCGATCGTTGCTTTAGTGACTCCATTTAAAAACAATAGCCTGGATGAGGAGGCACTTGTCAATCTGATTCATTGGCAGGGTGCATCGGGAACGAATGCGATTGTTGTTTGTGGGTCGACAGGAGAAGGCGCATTACTTCATGTACAGGAACGCGAACGGCTTATTCAAATTGCTGTTAAAGAATCTGCGATTCCGGTTGTTGTGGGGTGTGGGGCGCCTTCTACATGGGCTGTTGTTGAGCAGGCCAAGCAAGCAAAACAATTAGGAGCGACTGGTTTATTAGTGGTAGCGCCTTATTACTGTAAAACGACGCAAGATGGCATGTATCAGCATTTTAAGGCAGTGCATGACGCGGTGGATTTACCAATACTGTTATATAATAATCCAGGGCGCACGGTGCAGGAAATTTCTGTAGAGACGGTACTGAAGTTGTTTGAGCTTGAGCGTGTGGTAGGCATTAAAGACTCTACCACTGACACTAGTAGAGCGGCCTTGATGCGTGCGTCGGCTAAAAAACAAGTATGCTTATTAAGTGGCGATGATCCATATGCAGCGGGATATTTGGGGCAAGGGGGCGACGGGATTATTTCTATCACGGCAAACATATTGCCTGAGAAGATGGCAGCGTTTGCCTATGCTTGGCTAGATAAGGATCATAAAAAATTTCATGCTTTAAATAATGAGCTAATGCCTATTCATTATGCGATGTTTGCTGAGCCTAATCCAATTCCTGTTAAGGCGGCGATGGAGATGTTGGGCAAATGTTCGAGTGAGGTGCGAATGCCGTTGCTGCGAGCTTCAGCTGAGACGGTGGCGAAGCTGAAGAAGCTTTTGTAAAAACGCGGTAGTAAAATTTATAAAAACGCGGTAATATAGTTTGTAAAAACGCGGACTTTATTTTTGTGAAAATGTCGAAAAAAGCAAATTCTTTTTATGCACGGATCCAGAAAGATAGTATTGACTTAGCGCTGCAATCAAGCCGGGTTATTCATTTGTCTGGCCCTCGTCAATGTGGAAAAGCAACATTAGCAAGAATGATAGCGTCAGAAGAAAGTGACTATCGCACTTTAGATGATGAGATGTACTTACAATCAGCGCGAATTGATCCTGGTAGTTTTGTCAAACATGATAAAAAGCACTTAATCATTGATGAAATTCAGCGAGCCCCTCAGCTTTTAATGGCTATCAAAAAAGTTGTCGATATGGATAATAGGCCTGGCCAGTATATTTTAACGGGATCATCTAATATTCAATCATTACCAGGTGTGACGGAGTCCTTAGCGGGGCGCATTTATAAAATTCGTCTTAGAACGTTAACAGAAGGGGAAATATTAGGGTCTGCTTCATCATTTCTAACAAGAGCATTTTCTCAAATGTTTAAGGAAAAAGGTTTTTTAGATCGGGATTCAATATTAGAAATTGGGTTTCGTGGCGGATTTCCCGAAGCTGTGCGTTTGCCCCGCAAGACTCGGTTTATATGGCATAAAGAATATATCCATGCTCTTTTAGAAAGAGATTTAAAGGACATTGTTAAAATTCAGCGTTTTCAAGCTATGCATGATTTAATCAGGATTATGGCAAGTTGGTCATCAAAATTTATGGATTTTTCCGCAATAGGAACAAGTTTAGGGATATCTCGCCCTACTCTTGAAGCGTACGTGAATGCACTAGAAGCGATGTATATCATTGAGCGAGTTAAGCCTTGGATTCGTACAGATTATGATCGAGTAGGAAAGCATAGTAAGATTTTTATGACTGATTCTGGGTTGATGTCATCATTGCTTGGGTGGGGGATGGATCAGGTGCGGTTTGATTCTGATCGCTGCGGTAAATTAGTGGAAACGTTAGTTTTTCATAATTTATCTGCGCTTATTGATGCCAGCTTTGGGAAGTATTCGCTGTACCATTACCGAGATCGTGAGAAACGAGAAATTGATTTTCTTGTTGAGCGCGAAGACGGATCAATGGTTGGAATAGAAGTTAAATCAAGTTCGTCAGTTGGCAAGAATGATTTTAAGAATTTGGCATGGTTTAGAAAAAATATGGCTAGAGAGAATTCATTTACAGGATTGGTGATGTATACAGGAGAGGAATCACTTCCATTTGGTGATGGTCTTTGGGCTGTGCCAATTAGTGATTTGTGGAAATAAGAATTTCAGAATATAAAAAAACCCGCCATGAAGGCGGGTTTTAATTGTTTTAAGCAAGCTTAGAACTTGTAACCTAAACCAAGAGTGAAGCGTTGTTGAGTCGCGTTCAACTTGTAAGTTGCGCCAGCTCCAACTACTGGAGTACCAGTCGCTGCGCCTTCGATTTTCATCTTTGGAGCAAGAACGTAGGTGAATTCACCACGAACAAACATATTCTTGTTGATGAACATGTCCATACCTACAGATGGTGCAAATGCGATATTTGTTTTGTTCTTTTTGTCAGTTGCTGCAGCTGCTACATCTTTAACTTGCCATTTTGCTCTTTCAAGTCCAAGACCTAAGAAAATCATTGCTTGTTGAGAAACAGTATACCCTAAACGAACTTTAGCGCCGAAGTTGTAAGTGCCTTTTAACGTAGCATTATGCGTATTGGTTTTTTCAATAGTAACATTGTTATTGCCAAAATTTACATAAAGTTCACCACCAACATATGCGCAAGTGCCAACGCCCATGCCGTAACCAGCAAATAAACCACCGACAAATGATTTTTTACCAAGGTCAGTATTTAAAGAGTTAGCGCCAGCATCAATTGTTTGCTTGCCAGAAACTGAATTCAACCCAAGTTGTGCACCAGCGTAGAATCCTCTCATAGATGAAGCGCAAGAATCCGCGTATACACCACCAAGCATAGAAGCAGCAGCAATTGCCATTGCAAATTTTTTCATAATATTATCTCCTAAATTTAAAAACAAAATAGTTTACCTATCAGCGTCACTATATAATGGATTAGGTATGTCACTCCATGATTATTAAAAAAATGCAACGCAGATTTATACATGCGTTGCAATATTGCATCATATTATTGCTTAAAGAGCTGGAACCTGCTGTTCAGAAAGGGATGCAGTCTTTGGTGGTATTACCTGGTCGCTAAAGAATGAGTCGCTATCAGGATCACGTAGTACATAGCCGCGTCCCCACACGGTTTCGATGATATTATCATGTCCTAAGGCCTCAGCAAGTTTCCGACGGAGCTTGCAAATGAACACATCAATAATTTTAAGCTCTGGTTCGTCCATCCCGCCGTACAAGTGGTTTAGAAACATTTCTTTGGTAAGTGTGGTGCCCTTACGTAGAGCAAGCAGTTCCAGGATTGCATACTCCTTTCCGGTAAGGTTTATCGTTGCTTTATCAACACTTGCGGTGTGGTTTTGTAAATTCACCACCAATTTTCCAGCGCGAATAATTGAATCGCTGTGACCACGGGAACGGCGAACAATGGCGTGAATTCGTGCCAGAAGTTCATTTTTACTAAATGGCTTGGTTAAGTAATCGTCGGCACCAAAGCCAAAGCCTTTAACTTTATCTTCCGTATCGTTTAGACCTGAAAGCACCAGTACAGGGGTTTTGATCTGAGAAGCACGAAGTCTTCGCAACAGTTCAAAACCATCCATATCTGGTAACATTAAGTCTAGAACGATTAAGTCGTATTCGTATATTTTGCCAATTTCTAATCCGTCTTCACCCAGATCAGTGCAGTCAACGACAAACCCCTCTGACTTTAACATACTTGTAAGTCCTTTTGCTGTTGCTGAATCGTCTTCGATAAGTAAAATGCGCATATAGTACTCACATATATTGCCTAGTTTCTAAATATTATCAAAAATTTTATGTTTTAACGAGTTTTTTATTTATCGTTGTTGTTAATAAAAATTAACAAATTTTTAACACTATTAACCTTCGTTAACAAAATGGGGGATTGTACTTCAGTTCGTGGCTGAGCACCATTCTTGCTGGCATTGATCAAGCGTTTCGCTTTGTAATGCGCAGCGAATGGCGGTCATTAATGTATTCATAAAATAAACGTTGTGAATAGAAATTAAAGTAAATGCTAATAATTCCTTAGCTTTTAAAAGATGGTGGATGTAGCCACGACTCGCCCATGCGCACGTTTCGCATCCGCACCCTTCTTCAATCGGGTTGCTGTCTTTAATATATATACTATTTCGTAAATTGAGGTGTTCTCTGTTTTTTTGAGGATTATTTGCGGGTTTTACGAGTGCGCCCCCGTGGCGTGCGAGACGTGTTGGATGGACGCAGTCGAAAGTATCAATGCCCTGGCGTACACCTACAAATATGTCGGAAATTCCGCCAATTCCAAGAAGGTGCACGGGACGTTCTTTTCGCACCATTTCCATGGTAAAGGAAACGACATCGTGCATTTGTGTTTTATGTGCGCCTAGGCAGCCACCTACGGCTGTTCCAAAAAAATCATGCTCGTTAATAAATTCGCAGCTTTCTTGGCGAAGTTGCGGATAAATTCCGCCTTGGATAATGCCATAAAGTTTTTGAGTGCCATTATCTTCTCTGCGCCATTCTTCCAGAGAACGAAGTGCCCAGCGATGGCTCATGCGCATAGATTCTTGTGTGTAATTTTTATCAACGTTATAAGGTGTGCATTCATCCAACACAACAATAAGGTCAGCGCCGAGGTTGCGTTGGACGCGGATAGATTCCTCGGGTGTTAGAAAATGCATTTTCCCATCAATATAAGATTTAAATTTTGCGCCTTGTTCGGTAATGCTTAATAATGTTTTAGGACGATTGGTTGATCTATTACCTTTGATTTCTGCAGCAACCGAACCATGCCCAAGGCTGAAGATTTGAAAGCCACCAGAATCAGTTAGCATGGGGCCATTCCAGCCCGTCATTTTTTGTAATCCGCCAAGAGTTTTTACTGTTTCTCCGCCCGGCTGCAACATGAGGTGGTATGTATTGGATAAGATAATTTGCGTTTCTGCCGTTTTCATTTGAGTGGGCGTTAATGCTTTCATAGCGGCTTTTGTGGCGCAAAATATAAAAGCAGGCGTTTTGATGGTGCCGTGTGGAGTTACAAGCTCACCTAGGCGACCTTCAGGGCTAGATTTTAAAATATCAAATTTAAATGTCATGTGGTTTAAAACGATAACTGATATATAGAAGTGGTGTTGACAAAATAGAGATAAAAATTCGTAATGCTTGAGAAAACCCGATAAAACCAACTAAAACTGTGGAAAAAGGTAGAGGTGAGGGTGCCAATACAATCCACGCAAGAACGCTGAAAATAACTGTATCAAAAAAGCCGGAAACTAAACACGAGACATTTCCTCTGAGCCATAATAATTTTTGGCCGTGACGTTTTTTAAGAGTATCAAAGATGCTGATGTCTATGTGTTGAGAAATTACAAAAGAAATCAAGCTTGCGATAAGAAGTCGTAAAGATGGGGTAAATAGAGCTTCAATTCCTAACTGAACAGCGCTTTTGTGATGACCTGGTTCTGGGTGAGCAATAACAAAAAGCATGCTTAGGATGACGAAGATTTGCATGGAAAAAGTCAGGTAAATTGTCTTTTTTGCAAGAACAGGGCCATAGTGTTCGGTGATAAGATCGCTGCTTGTGAAAAGCGTTGTAAACATAACGGTGCCTAGGGCAATAGGCTCATCAATATAAGAAAAAATGCCAAGCTTGAGCACTTGCATGTTCGCAATAGCTACTGCAAGCACGCTATAGCACACTAGTCCTAAGGAGCCGAAATATCTAAATGCAAGTAAAATGCTGGCAATACAGGTGAAAAAACCAAGAACAATAAGCATTTCCGGCGAAAGGTGCTCAAGGATTGTAATAAAGTATAGGAAAAAATTATCCATGAACGTCGCTGCTTTTCGTTACGATTTGCGCTTCATCTAGCCAGATATGTTCTTCTATAAGCTTTTGAGATTGAATATCACCAAAATCCTGAGAAGGATCATAGGGTAGGGAAAGGGCAGCTTTATAGTGGCAACCTGTGTATTCAATGTGCACAGATTCGCAGAATGCATGTAGTGCTTGAACGTGTTCTAAGCGATCATCAATAAATAGTATTTTTGCCGGTTTTCCATATTTTGCAATAAAGGCTTTGAAGGTTTCTACCTTGGAATGGGAGCCTGTAAATAGGATTCCTTGATAAAGGGTGGCAGGCATTGCGTTATTAATTAATGTTTCAACAGTTTTGGTTGCATATGGACTGAAAGTGATGCCAAAGGACCGAAGTTCATCAGCGCGCCATTTTTCTACCGAAGGAATGGAAGCAAAAGTTCCGGTGTGCATTTGCGTTAAGGCAATGACAATCACGCCGCGGCTTTTTAATGATTCAATAATTTCAGGCCATTCGGGTTCGACAAGCATAACGTGTCGGCCTAAGCGCCAAATGGCAACAATGGGGTCTGAGTTTGGTTGTTTTTTAAGATCATCAATGATTTTATGATGCGGTGATTGCGCTCTAAACATCATAGCTCTTGGGGTGATGACTGTGTCATCAATATCAATCACTAAAAAATCACCAGCTTGAAGCTGGTCAAGGCATGGTTTGAGATCTTTTACTGAAAGATATGCCATTTCTGTGGAGACGCCATAAATTACGAAGTTAAAAATAAAGGCGTGCAAAACACGCCTTAGAAATCGAAACATTAAGTCGCGCTTATTGTTTTGTGCTTAATTTTCTAGCAATAACTTTTTTCAACGGTAGAATTTCAGCTGTTAGCTTACGCTTTGGAGTCGATGTTAAGTACGCATCTAAGCCGCCATGAAATTCAATAGTGCGAATTGCACGAGTTGAAAGACGAAGGCTTACAGTTCTGCCAAGCGCTTCACTTAGGAAAGATACATTTTGCAAGTTAGGTAAAAAACGACGATTTGTCTTATTATTTGCGTGGCTCACATTATGACCAAACAACACACCTTTTCCTGTTAATGCACAACGACGCGCCATATCATTTTTCCTTGAATAATTTTCGTTAATTTATAGCATATTTTACCGAAGCGTCAAGGGTAAACTTGGCTAAAAAATTAAAAGCCTACCCCTTTTGTAGTGGAATATTCAAAGTGCGTGATTTCATCGGGGTAGAGGTGCGTGCGAATAGCGTGTGCTGCTTGGGCAGCTTCGGCAAAACCCGTTAGAATGAGCTTAAGCTTGTGAGGGTAGGTGGCAATATCGCCAATGGCATAAATGCCTTTGCGGTTTGTGGAAGAAGTGGCTTGATCAACAGCAATGTGATGTTTTTCAAGGTTTAATCCCCATTCAGCGATAGGTCCTAAATTCATGGACAGGCCAAAGAATGGGAGAAGATAATCGGCTTGGAGAGATCGTTTTTGTCCATCAAGGCTTTCCACATCAACGTGGCTTAAAATGCCGTTAGTGCCTTGTAGCCCGCTAAGCTGATAAGGGGTAACAAGTTCGAGCTCGCCTTTTGAAGCTGCAATATTAAGTTTTTCTTCACTATCGGGGGCGGCACGGAATTTTGCTCGACGATGCACAACCTTAACAGATGCGGCAATGTCTTTTAAAATGAGCGCCCAATCAACGGCTGAGTCTCCGCCGCCTGCGATGACGATGTGTTTGTCTTTATAAGTATCCTTATTGCGTACGGCATAGTGAATGCTGTTTTTTTCGTACATGTCTAAATGATCAAGAGGGGGACGATTGGGGCCAAAAGCACCAACGCCAGCAGCAATAATAATGCTTTTGGTTTTAATTTCGGTGCCTGTTGAGGTCTGCACAAGCCATTCGGTGCCATCATTATTTAAAGGGGTAAGCTGTGTTACTTGTTGATTTAAGTGGTATGTTGGGAAAAAAGGAGCGGCTTGCTTTTCAAGCTGATCGATAAGATCTGCTGCGGTAATGGATGGGTAGGCGGCAATATCGTAGATGGGTTTTTCTGGATACAATGCTGAACATTGCCCCCCCACCTTTTCAAAGGCATCGACAACGTGCGCCTTAAGTTTTGCCATTCCGCATTCGAAAATGGCAAATAAGCCAACCGGTCCGGCGCCAACGATGACAACGTCGGTTTCGTACTGCATGGCTTCTGAGCTTAACCTTGACGTGCTTTGTAACGTGGTTTCTTTTTGTTGATAACGTACAAGCGACCCTTACGGCGTACTAACTTGCAGTCTTTATCACGATTTTTAAGAGTTTTTAAAGAATTTGCGATTTTCATAAATTTCACCTACATGCTTGGCGTTGATATTAAGTGGTTCTTTTGAAATTGTCAAAAAGAAAATTTTGGGTGCCTCCCTGGGCTCGGGGCTCCGACGTAGGTGACTTTCAGAAAGTCTGTTTAGCTATAAATGATAGCAGATGATAAAGGGTTTGAAAGTGCAAGATCAGATTTGAGTGATGCTGATATGGATTCGGTAGTTGTAATGGGCATGAAAAGAGGTTCTTCTTTTTGGAGTGCGGGTGGGTATTTTAAAAGATAGTTTTGAATAAGAAGCTCTGTGACAAGACGTGCTTGATCTTCAATTTTTCGGTAGTAGTCGTCATAGCTTTCTTCTCGTAAGGGTGAATTCTTACCAAGGCTTCCTTGCATAAAATGCAAGTAGCTGATGCGGTGGTAGATGAAATTCCATATTTTTACATTATCTATGATTTCTTCATGCACTTCTTCACTATTTGAACTGAATAACGATAGGAGGAGTATCTGGATAACGCCGTTGCAGTTGCTCAATGCCTTGCAGGGTCATGTCTTGACTGATTGGTTCAATGAATACAGAAGGTAATGGTGCTTCCATGCCTGCATGATTGGTGAAATTATCTTTTAACGAAATTGCCTTGAATTCCTCGAGAGTGTCTTTTCCTTTTCCACTGAAGGCAAAAAAAGCTTCCGAGAAGATGTCAGAGATTTTTATTGAATGCTCCTTGCACGCTGTTTGCATTTGTAGTCGCAGTTCATCGATAAAGGCTTCTTGCCAGGGCTGATCACCGTCTGTTTGTACACTAAATAACACAGGCCGCCATCTATCTAAGGGCGGGTTTTGATAATCAACATTTAATTGCTGCCATAAATCGATTTTTGAAAAAAGAGAATAGCGATTTAATAAAAAATGATAGTCTAGTCTTGCGGCACAGCTTTGTGCTGGCTTCTCTGCCTTACTTTTGCTTTCTTGCGCGGATAAAGAAAAACGAAAAAGAGGTGCTGCTTCACGTTGGCTTTTTTTCCGGTCACCATCTCCATAACCATGAATGCCAAAAATTATCCAGGTGTCATCTATGTGTTGATATAGGGAAGATCCGCTCATGGATGCATAGGTTTCTAAGTTGCCTTCAATTTTATTGTTACCAGTAAACTTTACAGTTCCCATTACTTGGTGACGTGTTCTCATCACACGATCAACCGAGGTTTGCTCGGTGGTTTGCTCGATTACATAGCCAATCAGTTCAATATCCGCATCATCAGATTGGTCTGGTGGTACAGTAATTTTATAGGAAAAAACGTGAGGAAAATCATCTTCATTATATAAGATGGCAATATCATATCCCTTGTACAAAAAACGAGTATCAAATTGTTGAGGAATGGCATGCCTCTCAAAAATAAATCTATGGCCTTGTGCATCATAAAAGTGGACTTCAAAAGCAGTATCTTCATAGTCTTTTAAAAATTCCTCTTTTTCTGCTTTGGCAGCAGCAGAATCTCCAGGAGAAATTTTAAATTTAACAGAATGAGCAGTGGTGATGACAAGATTTCGATGCACCATAATACCTGAGCTAAAAGTTGCTCCTGGCCGTGTGCCTTCTATTTTTGCGAGATGATAGGAAATGATTGAGCCTTGTGGTTCATTGGGACGCGTTGTAAACAGTGAGGAAACTCTATTCCAAAAACTCTCATCAAATTTTAAATAGTCTTGCTCATGATGGCTTGCAAAAGCTGAAATACAAGACAACATGAAACTTAAGCAATGAAAAAATCTGAAAAGAGCAATCATTTAGAATCCTTTTCTTCAGGTGGACCGACTCTAGCGAAAAGGATATGGCCATAAGAATCTCTTACGATATCTGTAATCACCGCATTTTTATAAAAATCATCAGCTCGTGCGTTTCGTTCCGCTGCTCTTTTTAAGGCTTCTTCTTGTCTCTGTTGTTTTCTGATTTGAACTTGATGATGTGAGTAAAGCTTAACTAAACGATTGCTATTTTGCCGAGAAGATATACTTTCTTTAACTTTTCTTATGAATTCATCGTTTTCTAGCGCAAAGAACTCTTCTTGGTTTGCAACCCCTAAGATACGGAAGAGTTCATCCATTGGGGTGTCGTCTTCTCTTGGTGGGCCTGCTAAAGAAGTTGCTGGAAAGGCTATTTCTTGAGCATTCGTGATGCCTATTAAAGGGGTGGATGAAGGTAATTCTTCAGTTGGTAGGTCTAGACTTTTGCTTATCTGTTTTTGCTCTTCACTAGCAGCGACCTGGTGGCAGGTGGTTAAGAAGGCGATCATGGCCATGAGGTAAGGTTTTTTCGTGCAAAAAAGCTGGCGTACAGCTGCGATGGAAGGTGCATTTGGGTTGATGTGTTGCTCTGAGATTAGCAAAACCTTTTGTAGGATATTGATCATATGGGTGTAGGCCTTTGCGAAAAGAAGGTTATCTACACCAGTGTAGGTAACTTCTCTTACTTGCTCAATTGAGGCTAAACCTGTCATTTGTGGTAAGTCAGATTCGCTTTGCGTGCTTACAACGCCCAGCATTTCATCAAGTTGAACATGTGTGTGGCTTGTAAATACTTTTATAGCTTCATTTAGAAGGGGGTTTGATGGCTGCATGTACAATAATTGTTTGCGGAGATAGGTATCATCAAGCAGTAAAAAAATACCCAGATCTTTTTCTTCTACGTATCTACGAATGTCTTTTGAAGGATGTTGAGAAATACTTACAAAAAGGGTCTGATCTTGAATAGCGATACCAAGAGCTTTTGAAGAAGAAACAGTGGGGATACTATAAACAGTACCATGTTTAAGATGGAGCGTTGTACCGCCTTCAGAGAAAAGACATCGAGGTAAATCTAATAAATCAGGACTATCGGATGATGTGTTGCGAAATAAAGGGGTGGAGATGCCTAAATACTTAGCATTTCTTGGTATGATGAGAAAATACGAGAGTGCGTTAAAGGAAATGCTTGTGAGAGGTGTTGTATTAAAGACAGAAGGTTTATCAGATGCACTTTCTTCTTGTTCTTTGTGGTCTTGAGTGGTTTGCGGTATTTCTAGAGTACTGATTTCTTCTGATGAAGGATCAAAAACGGAGTAAAAAACAACTGATCGAGGAGAGGGAGGAGGGACGCTTCTTTTTTTGATATCTTCTGTATCCATGGCCTTAATAAGAGGAAAGAGCAGCCAGCTTATCAACAGAAAGCGTAAGAAAGGTTCGTAAATATTAACCATGATTGCGTAAACAATTATGAATCTTCATCATCATAATATAAATATTTCAAAATTCAATTACAAAATTGCTTTATTTGAAATTGTCAAAAAGAAAATTCCCTCTAACAAATTTGCTAGAGGGAAGTGATAGGTTAGGAAGTTTTTAGAATTTGTAAGATGCGCCAAACTGTAAGCGTTGTCCTAGGCCTTTGTATTTTAACGTTGATTGACGTTGCAGCACAAAATATTCTAAACCAAGCTCTAGGTTATCTTCTGGTCTGTATATTGTGTTGATAAGGAATTTGTTGAATTTCTTATCAATGCCTGGTTCAAACCATTGCTTGATTGGGCGATTAATATCATTAGACTTGGCTTGCGTGTTTAGCCGGATTTGTGCAACACCGATGCTTGTCTGCCATTGTGGAGTCCAAACATGTGAGTACCCAGCCCAGAACATGTTCATGCCAATGGCTCTGTATCGTTGTCCTTCGGTGGACGCTGCTGGATCGAAGAGAGCTGATCTACCATTCATCTCAAGGATATACCAACCAATACCTTTACCTGTGCTGACCCCACCGGTGAAGAAACTGCCACCCGTTGTCATAATTTTTGCCGCGACGTTGGCGCCCCATGCATCGGCTTTGTATGTTCTTCCATCAACTGTTGTTGCTGCTGTGTTGCCTCCAACTACAGCATTATTTTTAATGCGTAGATCACGATTTACAACGCTGACACCAACTGCGCTGCCGCTATCAAAGTTATATTTCACGCGCATGATTAAATCTGGACGTGTTTGCTTTGAAAGATTTCCTGTAGAATCCTGTGTGTTATATGTATATTGAGCAGTGGTAGCATTAGTTGGAGTTTTTGCATAGGATACATAATCACCGCGACTATTTTCTGCAGCTGCTGTTATAGAGAAATTACCTAATTTATGTGTGTATCTAATTAAAGCGTGTCGACCGTAGCCACCGGAAATTCCATTTAAATCCACCGATGGTAGAATGGCTTCATCGAGATGGAAGGTCGTGTTTGTGTGTCCAGCTTCTAGACCGCCATAGCTGAGTACGGCGTGGCGTAACCGGAAGGTATACGTAGTGGAAGAGTTAGTTGTGTTTCCGGTTGTTCCGCCGGGAACAACGTCTCCCCAATGCGTAGAACCGAAGAAGTCACCTTCTATAAAGCCTTTAACGTCGGTGCCAGATGTATTTTTTACAACAGTATCCAAACGTATTTTTGTTTGTTTAGCGTGCACCATGAAATGTTCTTTCCAAGAATTCTTTATAGAAGGAGTGCTTGGATTGCGCATCTGTAATGCATAAGGAAGTCGACCTACGCTTGTTTGTTCACTGGTGTTAGCTTTTGTATCCCGAATCATGTCAAGTTTGACCATTCCGCCAACTTTTACGGCAGCTTTTGTTCCAGGAACGCGCATATAGCCTTTATCAAAAACTAGTCCATCATCAGCTTGCTCTTGCACAACTGGCATGCCAGGCGTTGCTTTGCGAGCTTTTGCATGTTTGCTTTCCGTTTTGATCTCTTTAACTTCAGAGCCTTGTTCTTTTACTTGCTTGGCAAGAACTTCTAGTTGTTTTTGCAATGCTTCAATTTGCTTTTGAAGGGCAGCTACTTGATTTGCAGAAGTACTTTCAGCTGCAGCTAAAGGAGCTAAAGATATACCTGCCATTAGCAGGAGAATTGTTGACTTGCTCATATTTTTCCTAATGATAACTACTATAATAATTCTTCAAGTGAATGATAAAAATGTAAATGTATTTAGTTAAATTTTTAAATAATGAATAAATTTGTGGCGAATTTTCCTAATTGATCTTTTATTTAAAGTTTGTCAAAATTTGCCAACTTAGATTTTTGAAATTTAAGAAATTCCATATTTTACATCGCTTGTACTTTTAGATTATCCTTTTTAGATCAGGGGTTATCTATCGTTTTATGAAAAAAACGCGCAAGCATTTGCCAGATGAAGGCACAAATCGTCGAGATTTTTTAAAGTTGACCGCGACCTCATTTGGGGCTGTGGGGGTGTGTGCAGCAGCTTGGCCTTTTATAAGCAGTATGAATCCAGCAGCAGATGTGATGGCGGTGGCGAGTATTGAAGTTGATGTTTCTAAATTAGAGCCAGGACAAAGTATCACTAATCTTTGGCGGGGAAAACCCGTATTTATCAAAAGACGAACTGCTGAAGAAATTAAGGAAGCCCAAGCTGTTGAGTTGCTGTCGTTGCCGGATCCTCAAACAGATCAAGAGCGATTTGGGAAAAATCCCGAATGGCTGGTGGTAATTGGTATTTGTACGCATTTGGGATGTGTGCCGACTGAGCGTAAAAATGTGACTGCTTCAGAAGAAGGGTGGCTGTGTGCGTGCCATGGATCACGTTATGATGTGTCAGGTCGTATTATCTCAGGACCAGCTCCTAGGAATTTGGATATTCCTCCTTATGAGTTGTTAAACAATAATACCATTATTAAAATTGGGTGAGCGCATGAAAATATTGGAATGGATCGATTATCGCTTGCCAATTGTAACGCTGTTTCGCAAAGAACTGAAAGAATATCCCACGCCTAAGAACTTAAATTATTTGTGGAATTTCGGATCGCTCGCGGGTATTTCACTTGTAATCATGATGCTAAGTGGAATTTTTTTGGCAATGCATTATGTGCCGCATGTGGATTATGCGTTTGATAGCGTGGAGCGCATTATGCGTGAAGTTAATTTTGGGTGGTTGATTCGCTATGTCCATATGAATGGGGCTTCAATGTTTTTTATTGTCGTTTATCTGCATATGTTGCGTGGACTTTATTATGGATCGTATAAAAAACCCCGAGAATTGCTGTGGATTTTGGGAGTAGTGATTCTGCTTCTTATGATGGCAACGGCGTTTATGGGGTATGTGTTGCCGTGGGGACAGATGAGCTTTTGGGGTGCGACTGTTATTACAAATTTATTTTCAGCGTTTCCAGGAGGGGAAAGTGTTGTGCAATGGTTATGGGGCGGATTTTCGGTGGGGAATCCAACACTTAATCGGTTTTTTGCGTTGCATTATTTGTTCCCTTTTTTGATTGTAGGGGTTGTGATGCTGCATATGACGAGCTTGCATCGGTTTGGTTCGAATAATCCGACGGGGGTCGAAGCTAAGGCAAACGATAAGATTCCTTTTCACCCCTATTACACGATTAAAGATTTATTTGGTCTCGGGGTGTATTTGTGCATATACGCATTTATAGTGTTCTTTATGCCAAATTTTTTTGGAGAGCCAGATAATTACATACAGGCAAATCCTTTGGTAACCCCACCGCACATTGTGCCGGAGTGGTATTTTTTGCCTTTTTATGCAATTTTGCGATCGATCCCCAGTAAACTTGGGGGTGTGTTGGCGATGTTTGGGGCAGTATTTACGCTAATGATTTTACCGTGGCTTGATCGCCATCCGGTGCGTAGTGGGCGGTATCGACCGATTTTTTCAAAACTGTTTTGGGTGATGGTTTTAAATATGGGGGTGCTTGGCTGGATTGGTGCTAAGCCACCTGAAGGAATGTATCTATGGATTGGAAGGGCAGCAACAGCGTATTATTTTGTGCATTTTTGGGTTTTTTATCCATTGCTCGATAAGTTTGAAAAGGCGAGAGAGAGCCACCAAAAGGAGTCTGTTTGTGGATTGGAAAAGCTGCTACGCCTTGCTGTTTTATGCATTTTTGGGTGTGCTACCGCGTTTTTAATGCGGTTGAAAAGGAAAAAGTAGCGTTATGAATTTAGTAATTAGAAATAATAACACTGGATCCCACGTCGGCTGCGCCTCCTGGGATGATAAGATTCCTAATCATCGCTCCAGAAAGCGAAGCTTTTGTGTAGTCCAGTTGTATATCATCATTTTACTGGCTGTTGCTACTCTCCATGCTGAACCTGCTGCTGTTCCTCCTAAGCAGGATTGGAGTTTTGCTTCACCGATTGGGACGTTTGACAGGGCTGCTTTGCAGCGCGGATTTCAAGTATATAAACAAGTTTGTTCCGCGTGTCATAGTATTAAGTATATTTCTTTCAGGCATTTGAAGGCGCTGGGATTAAGCGATGCTGAAATTAAGGTATTGGCATCCCAGTATCAAATTAAGGATGGGCCGAATGATGAGGGGGAGATGTTTGAAAGACCTGGTAGGCCATCTGATTATTTTCCGCTTGCCTATGCCAATGAAAAGCAAGCACGAGCGGCTAATAATGGTGCGTTTCCGCCAGATTTATCACTAATTGTGAAGGCGCGTCCTGGTGGTGCGGATTATGTGTATGCGCTTTTGACAGGATTTACGGAGAATCCTGATTTTAAGGTGGGGACTGGGCAATATTATAATGCGTATTTTTCAGGACATGCCATTTCAATGGCGCCACCTTTAAGTGAAGGGTTGATTAGTTATGGGGATGGCACGAAAGCTACAGTTGAGCAGATGGCACATGACGTAACGACCTTTTTAGCGTGGGCGAGTGAGCCTGAGGCGGAAGAACGAAAGCGTCTAGGGCTGAAGGTGCTGATGTATTTGTTGATGATGACGGGATTGTTCTGGGCGACGATGCGGCGCATTTGGAAAAATGTAAGGTGATGGTATCATAATACCATGCTCATTGTTTTTAGTATTTCTGCGGTCTTTACGTTTTTCTGTTGCGCCATAGTTTAAAATTCGCTATAAAATTTCAAAGATTCAATAAGGAAAAAATCATGAAAACGACTCAATCGATTCGTCCTCAAGATGTAAAAAAGAGCTGGCTTTTAGTCGATGCTACGGATTTAGTAGTAGGCCGTCTAGCAGTTGTGATAGCTAATCATTTGCGAGGAAAGCATAAACCATCCTATACACCACATGTAGATTGCGGTGATAATATCGTGGTGATTAATGCTGAAAAAGTAAAATTCACGGGCAGCAAATTAAAGGACAAGATATTCTACTGGCACACAGGCTATGCAGGCGGTATTAAAGAACGCTCAATGGGACAAATTTTGTCTGGTCGTCATCCAGAACGCGTGCTTATTAAAGCTGTCGAGCGTATGGTTCCTCGTGGTCCTTTGGGACGCCAAATTATGCGTAATTTGAAAGTGTATGCTGGTGCTACACACCCTCATGATGCTCAGCAACCTATCGTTCTCGATGTTGCAGCAATGAATTCCAAGAATAAAAGGAGCAAATAATGGCCACGAATAAAGTTGGTCTAGAAGACCTAAAATCAGCAGTATCAACCAGTGATGCAATGGCAGCTGGGGTAAGTTTTTCTGCTGAGCCTATAAAGTATGAGAAAAAGGTTGACGCTCAGGGCCGTGCGTATGCAACTGGTAAGCGTAAGAACGCTGTTGCACGCGTTTGGATTAAACCAGGCCATGGAAAATTGATGGTTAATGGACGTGAAGGCGTAAAGTATTTTGCACGTCCTGTTTTGCAAATGCTTATTGGGCAGCCATTCCAAAGTGCAAATCGTCATGGTCAATATGATGTGTGGTGTACGGTTGCTGGTGGCGGACTTTCAGGCCAGGCCGGTGCGGTACGTCATGGTATCAGCAAGGCACTTGTGAATTTTGAGCCTGAATTACGCAGTGTGTTAAAGCAAGGCGGCTTCTTAACACGTGACAGTCGTGTGGTTGAACGTAAGAAGTACGGTCAAGCGAAAGCACGTAGAAGATTCCAATTCAGTAAGCGTTAATTTCTTACGGATACGGTTACAAAGAAAAAGCTCAGAGAAATCTGAGCTTTTTTAATGTATTCTTGAATCTGTCAGTATTTCTTTTACGATCTCACCATCATTAATGTAATCGTACACCTCATCAATGGTTTGCAGATGCTCCGCATGAGGGCGGCAGAACATAGCAAAGGTTTTTTCACTTTTTCGCCCTTGCATGAATTCTTTGTTGGCGGCATATAGTTCTTTTAACGGTTCAGGTTTTTTTTGAAGATGGTAAGTGGCAGCTAGTTGTACCAAGGCTTCTTCGCGTTCATCATGATCATCTTTACCCAGGATGGCCAGATAATCCTTTAAGCTTGTAATAAGGTGCTGGTAATCCTCTTGCTCATTATAAATTTCAATGATTTCTTTTAAGTTTTCTTTGCTGGGGTGATGACGCAGCCAATGAATGGCGGTATGAGGATCATTTTTTAAGTGATACGCTTTTGCAAGAATAGTGTAGGCTTGGTGTTTGTATTTTTCTTCAAATTTAGAGTGCGTGTTTATTAAAATATGAACGGCTTCTTCTGGCTTTGAGCGCTGTATATAGAGCTGAGCAATTTTTAGTTGATATTCTGCTCGTTTGTTGATATTCGTGGTTTTTGTGGCGATTTCTGAGAGTAATTGTATAGCTTTGTCTAGTAAATCCAGTTTTTCATAGAGAGATGCTACGTGCACAGCGATTGTTTCGTAGATGGAATAATGTACGATGATTTGCTTGTATTGGGTGAAAAGACCGATGACTTTTGTTGGTGATACGTCTGATGCATTGGTTATAAAAAATTTCTCGAGATAACTGTTTAAAAGCTGATGGAATCCAAGTGCTACATCAAACTTTTTGAAGCGCGTTAATAAATCTTGTAAGAGTTCAATAATGGCTGGATAGTTTTGTTTCTTTTCTAATTGTTCGATAAGCTTTAGGCAAATTTTGACTTCTATATCGTGTCCTCGCGCTTGAGTGCGCAGAATATCAAGTTCGGTAATAATTGAATCGACGGAATCACTGCCATGATCGTGAAAAAATGTTTCTAAACGTGCTTCGGTCACGTATTCAAAAGGCATTGGGTAAGGGGTTTCATTTTTTGCGATGGGCAGCAATAATTTGTAACCCTGCTCTCGGTCTTCAAGAGTAAATGTATACATAGCTTTGTAAAATGCCATGAGAGCTTGCGTACTTTCCGTTTGTGGGGCGATATCTTGCAAGATACGTTGTAAAAGTTTTATTTGGCGTGATTCAAATAGATACGGAATAAGTTTGATGAGAATATACTCCCTTAAATTGACAGGGTAGTTTTTAAGAATGGTTACGTTATTTTCATCAAATAAAGCAGGTTTATCAAGCTGAGATTTAGATATGTTACGCCAGAGATTAATCTCTGGCGTGTTTGGTAGAGGGGAAAGTGTTTCTAGGCTTTGTATGTATTTTTGGGATACGCATTGAGCCATTCCTAAAACAAGTTGATACGATAGAGATTTAGTAAAAGCAGGGCGTTCACGTCCTAAAAGGAGAATAGTCTGCATTGCTTCATCTCCCTCCGCAAGGGCTAATTCAACCCATGCTTGTCGTAGCAAATGCAAATGGCGCTGTTTTTTATCGTAAATAGCTTTTTCTGCTAAGGAATTTCGGAATGCATTGGTGAGAGTACCAGGCCTCATAAAAGTTATGTTTGGCGATGTGTCAACGCTTTTAAGTTCTTCTTGTGAATGTAGTAGAGGGTCTTTAATGGGGTAATAGGCGGCATCTTGGCCTTGCTTTTCGACAGATAGTTGATCACTTTTTAAATATAAGCAGGCTCCCTGAACTGATTCGTAAACATCTGCATATCCATATTGAGCAGTATCAAGACCTGTATCAGGATGATCCGTTAGAAGAATGCTTAAATCTTCCTTAGTTGGCATAGTGAGTGTGATAAAAGAAGCATTGCCTACATTGATAATTCGAAATTGGCCGGCATTTTGGTGATCGAATGAAATTTGATTAGGATTCGGATTATCTTTTAAAAGATATTCCGAAACCATGTGAATAGCCCACCCTTTTTCAGTTTTGGTAACCATGGGCATCATTTCAGCAGGGACTTCAAAGGAGAGAATGGTGCAGGGCCTGGATGCTTGAATGTCTGTGGCTTGTTTAAGAGAGATAAATCCTGCGGGCAATTCTTCTATGGGAGGAATGTTTATTTTTATGTCGGGTTTTTTAGTATCCCAAACGATATACCATCTATCCCTTAAAGAAAAAATGGCTAATTGAGTATTTTCGGTAGAGTTTAATTGTAGATATCCCGAGTTATTTATAGTAGCGCAGCTAATAGAGATTGGAGAGATGGAATCAGTCGCTAAAAGTGACTGAGCATAGCAAATGCTAAAAAGTATAAAAAAAAGCTTGGCAACTGAAGAATGAATCATTAATGTGTATATTGCGCGTGAGCGTAAATGTTAAATCGCATATTAAAAGTATAAGTGCGATTGTAAATTTTTCCAAACGATATCAGTGGTTGTATAAGTAATAATGAAAATGCATCATATGCGTAAGCCCAAAATGAGAGGGCGTTCTTCAAGACCTTTATCAGGTCACCAAGATCATAAACAGTACTCAGAAACAAATGACGTTGGTCGAATTGATTCGAGATGTCGTCATAACGTGCAGTACCTTAAGCAGTTTGTTGATAAATTTAATAATTTTGCTCGTGAATCTATAGCCTCCGGTGATAGAATAGCAGCAGAAAGCTTTTACCAGCATGCGGATCACTATCAACGCATTTTAAATGAGCGCCTACAAGATCGGCTTGCGGTTGAAAAAGCACAACGCGAGGTTGAGGGAGTTCAAGATGAATCCAGAAATGTTTACCCAATCGATGCAGCAAACGTTGCAAACAGCTCAAACGTTAGCGGCGACGAAGAAAAACCAGCAGCTAAGCCCGTGGCACGTTCTGGCCGCGCTGCTAGAGTCGTCGAATGATTTAGGGGCAAGACTCCTTGAAAAATTAGGGGTTAATCTTATCGTTTTAAAAAATGCATGCGCTCAGGAAATTGAGCGTCTTCCAAAAGTTGAAGGTGCCGCTGAGCAGATGTATTTATCGCGTGAGTTGATTCAAGTGTTAGAAACAGCTCAAAACAATTCGAAAAAAATTCAAGATACATATACCGGCGTTGATATGGTGATGCTGGCGCTAAGTGCGACCTCACCTTTCAGAGAATTTTTTGAAAAGCATGGTATTTCTTCATCAAAACTTAATTCAGTTATTAATGAAATGCGAAAGGGCCAACGTATGGATACGCAAACAGCTGATGAAAACTTAGAAGCACTTGAAAAGTATGCGAGGGATCTAACAGATGTAGCGAAAAAAGGAAAGCTAGATCCGGTGATTGGGCGTGATGAAGAGATTCGCCGCACGATTCAGGTTTTAACGCGTCGCACAAAAAATAATCCGGTTTTAATTGGTGAGCCTGGTGTTGGTAAAACAGCGATTGCAGAAGGTCTTGCCTTGCGGATTGTAAATGGTGATGTGCCCGAATCCATGAAAAATACGCGTTTAATGGCTCTAGATTTAGGGGCTTTACTTGCAGGTGCAAAATTTCGTGGAGAGTTTGAAGAGCGGCTGAAGGCCGTTTTAAATGAAATTACGAAAGCAGAAGGCGAAGTAATTTTATTTATTGATGAATTGCATACGCTGGTAGGAGCTGGAAAAACGGACGGAGCCATGGATGCTTCGAATATGTTAAAACCTGCGCTGGCTAGGGGTGAGCTGCATTGTATTGGGGCGACAACGCTTGATGAGTATCGTTTGCATATCGAAAAAGATCCAGCACTTGCAAGGCGCTTTCAGCCGGTGATGGTTGAAGAACCAAGCGTTGAGGATAGCATTTCGATTTTGCGCGGGCTTAAAGAGAAATACGAATTACACCATGGTATTCGCATTAGTGATAGTGCGATTGTGGCGTCTTGTACCTATTCGAATCGGTATATTAGTGATCGTTTTTTGCCGGATAAAGCGATTGATCTAATGGATGAGGCTGCTAGTCGACTACGCATGATTGTAGATTCTAAGCCAGAAGACATTGATGAATTGGATAGACGCATTATTCAATTAAAGATTGAGCGAGAGGCCTTAAAAAAGGAGACAGATGAGGCATCAAAAGATCGTCTTGAAAAGTTAGAAAAAGAGCTTGCCGATTTGGAAGAAAAATCTCGAGTTCTCTCGGATGCATGGCAAAAGGATAAGAAATCTATTGCTGAAATAAGACATTTAAAAGCAGAGATTGATAGATTGAAATCGGATGCAGAAGTCGCTCAGCGCCGTGGTGATTTAGGTAAGGCCAGTGAAATCATGTATGGTAAGCTGCCAACTCTGGAAGCAAAGCTTGAAGAAAGTTCTCAAAAGAGTGATAAAAGTGCGGGTGTGCAAGAGCAAATTACGGCAGAAGATATTGCTCTTGTGGTCTCGCGCTGGACCGGTATCCCAGTTGAAAAGATGCTGGAGAGCGAAAAATCAAAGCTTTTAAAAATTGAAGAGCATATCCATGCGCGAGTAATTGGACAAAATGAAGCGATTACAGCGATTGCAAACGCAATACGGCGATCAAGAGCGGGGCTTCAAGACCCAAATCGTCCGATGGGTTCGTTCTTATTTTTAGGACCTACGGGTGTTGGTAAGACAGAAGTTTGTAAAGCGTTGGCAGAATTTTTATTTGATGATGAAGCAAGCATGGTGCGCATTGATATGTCGGAATACATGGAAAAGCATAGTGTCGCAAGGCTGATTGGCGCACCTCCTGGGTATGTTGGGTATGAGCAAGGTGGTGAGTTAACAGAGAGTATACGTCGTCGCCCTTATGCCGTGATTTTGTTCGATGAAGTAGAAAAAGCGCATCGCGATGTTTTCAATTTACTGCTGCAAGTACTAGATGATGGGCGTTTGACGGATTCGCAAGGACATACGGTTGATTTTAAAAATACAATTATCATTTTAACGTCAAATCTTGGATCAGAGGCGCTTGCCCATCAGCCAGAAGATGAAACAGTAATTATTCCAAAAGTGCGTGATCAAGTGATGCATACAGTCCGTGAAGAGTTTCGTCCTGAATTTTTGAATCGCTTAGATGAGATGCTAATTTTTAATCGGTTGCAAAAAGCTGACATGGTGAAGATTGTTGAAATTCAACTGAAGCAGCTCGCAAAAAGATTAGAAGATAAAAAGCTTACTCTAACTTGGGATGAGAAGGCCGCAGCAATGTTGGCAGATTTGGGGTATGATCCTGTGTATGGTGCGCGTCCTTTAAAACGCGTTATACAACGATTGGTGCAAGATCCTTTAGCCCTAAAGATTTTAGAAGGAACAGTGAAGGTGGGCGAACAGTTGATTTTAACACAAAAGAATGATGCACTAGAGATAAAATCAACATTGGCACAAAAGGTTGCTTAATGAAAAATTATTTGATGTTTTTAGGACTAATTGGCGTGTTTTTATTGGGCATAGCTTTGCATAGCCTTGGCACTATTTTGGTTCCATTTATTGCCGGACTTATAGGCGCTTATATATTAAATCGCCCTGTTACTGCGCTTGAGAATTTAAAAGTTCCAAGAGGATTTGGATCATTATTGATGATTTTAACAGTGCTTTTGGCGCTGGGCTTATTGATGATGGTAGCGGTGCCATTTTTGCAAAAAGAATTCATTCTTTTATCAAGGAACATGCCTGCTCTCGTACAACATTTTTATAGTCTGACTAATCCATTGCTAGACTTTGTGACCGAGCGTTTACCGCCAGAAGACATTGTAAAAATTAAAGCACAGATTAGCGATCAATTTGGCAGCATTATGACGTGGATGGTGCAATTTATTCTTAATATTTTAAGCAACGGTCTGGCTCTAGCAAACGTTGTGTCGTTGGTTATATTAACCCCTGTGGTGATGTTTTATATTCTTAAAGATTGGCCGAAATTTGTTGGGATTGTGCAATCATTATTACCTAAAAAAAATGCAGCGAAAATGGTGCATTATGGGCAGGTGATTGATCAGAATTTGGCAAGCTATGCAAAAGGGCAGATGCTAGTTTGTCTGATTTTGGCGGTTTTATATTCTATTGGATTAACGGTTGTAGGGCTTAAGAACGCAGTATTTGTGGGGATTTTTACAGGTTGTATTTCCTTTATTCCGTATGTGGGGGCGTTAATTGGATTTTTGGTAAGCACGCTTATTCACTTGAGTGGGCATGATACATGGAATCCACTAATTTCCATTGGATTGGTGTTTCTAATTGTGCAGGCGATTGAGGGTAATTTTTTAACTCCTCGATTTGTTGGCGGACGCATAGGCGTGCCACCGGTTTGGATTTTGTTTAGTTTGCTTGCATGTGCTACCTGGTTTGGATTTTTTGGTATTGTGCTAGCGCTGCCCACAGCGGCGATTATTAGCACGGTTGTGCGCGCGCTGTGGAAAGAGATTAAGTAGGTGGAAAAGCACTACATACTTTACTTAATCGGTACACCAGGAACAGGTAAATATACAATTAGTCAAGAATTAGCAAAATCAGGTTATGTGGTTTGTGATAATCAATTAATCAATAATGTTATTTTCACGTTAGGCCAATATGATGGCTTTGTTCCCATTCCTGACTCAGCTTGGGCGGCCATTCGAAAAATAAGAGATATCGCGATCAATTTTATTGAAGATCAGATTGATAAAAATTATGTGCTTACAAATGTACTTTCTGAATCAATTGGTGACCGTAAGATTTATGAGCAAGTCGAAAAAATGGCAGCAAATCGAGGAGCTGTGTTTGTGCCAGTGAAGTTACTTATTTCAAAGGAAGAAAATTTAAAAAGGGTAGTTCAACTGTCTCGAAAAGAAAGATGGAAAACAATAAATCCCAAAGATATTGAATTAGAATTACCACTTATTACTATTTCGCATTCGAATTATTTAGAAATGGATGTGACTAATATGTCGGTGCCTAAAGCTGCAAAGAAAATTTTAGAACATGTGGCTTCTCTATAGGTTTAGTTTCACTTTCAAAAAAAGATACAAATTACATAGATTTTTTCTTAAATTAATTTAAAATATTCTTTTTGATGTTTTTAAGAGAAAAATTTTTGAGCGTGGCTATAAGATTAAAGTGCAGTGTGTTGCTTGTATTAACGCAGATGGCAATAGTTAACCCAAGTGATATTGAGAAAGAGGCAGATACCGGAAAAATAAAATTAAATGCTGATTTTGATTTATCAAGACAAGATTGCGGGACTGATACATCATCTTTCAGTGTTACTACTTTTAAAGAAAATTTTTCTCCTGATATGTCATTGCCAAATTTTGAAACGACTCCTCAACAAGTAAGTAAGAGAGCGAAATTATCATTAGAAGTATCCAAAGAATTATTAGGATCGATACTGTTGAGTCCTATACCATTTAGTCCTGTGCCATTTAATTCTCCAGAAGACAGAGATATTAGAAGGTTATCAATTTCCACAGAGAAAATAGCGTTAAAAGACGCTAGCAACAATTCTTTGAGAAGAAAAAGAAAATCAGAAACTTCCGGTTTTAGGTTTGTTGATAAAGCTTTTAACGCTGAAGAATAAATGTTTTAACTATTATAATGTTTTTAGCCATTTTTTTGCTGCTTGGCTGATGGTTACATCAGTTAATGCCATTTTTATAAGGTCAGTTTTGCGATCAACGTCTTCGCCGTACATATCGTCCAAGGCTTGGTTCCAGTTGTTTAATACGTTTGCGTCAGTAGCTTTTCCGACTTGAGCGAGGATGTTATAAAGGCGTTGTCGCCAATAGGCGTCCATGGCCTTTTCGAGCCAAACCATAATTTCTGGTGTTAAACCACCGCTTTCCTCTAGCCCTTTTCCTTCACCAAAACCTTTTTCAAATTTTTTGGTGCGTAGGTGTGCATATTTTTTCCCGTATAGTTCATTAATTTGGTGCATGTAGTTTTTGGCAATATTGATGCTGATGTCAGATTTTGGATCGCACGTGATGTTTGCGTGCATTTGTTCGACTAGATCTTCCAAATTTTTTTGAATTTTAGCTTTTTGCTCAGGGTGGGCATGTAGCTCTGATTGAAAATCTGCATATTGTTTTAGCTCGTTGGGAGTGAAGATTTCTTTTACCCAAGATTGTTCAAGTTGTTGTGTCATCTGATATACCTCTATCGATTTGATAATTGTTTTCCATGGCACAGATTTATCAGTGCGGCATTCGGCGATGATGTTTTGTAGTGTGTTGCTGGCTTCAATAAGGGTGGCTGCTTTTTTTTGCAAAAGTTGGGATTGCACTAAAAAGTGATCTAATACATCTGCATTATTTGTAAGCAGCGACTTAATTTGAAACAAATCAAACCCAAAAAACTTTAGAGCCAGAATTTGCTGTAGCTTTAATAAATCTGGTTCGGAGTACAGGCGATATCCGTTATCTAGGCGAAGACTTGGCTTTAACAACGCAATTTTGTCGTAATAGTGCAGGGTTTGCACCGATACATGCGTGAGTTTGCTTAGTTCTTTTACATACCAACGGGTCATAACGTTCCTCCTTAATATTGACGATAAGGGATATAGCAACTATAGGCTCAAGAGGTTTTTTTGAAAAATTTTAGACAAGATAAATTTCAATGCGTTCAATAGATTTTCCGGGGTGAGAGCGCTTTAGGGTAATAAAGCCAACCTCGCCGGTTGATTTTACATGGGTACCGCCGCAGGGAACTTCGGCAAAGCCATCGATTTTCCAGAAACGGCGTTGAGTGGCAACATCGGTAAAGCCGGTGTGGATAGGAAGATCAGCATCGATGATGGCATTGTATTTTTCAAGAATGGCATCAAAGATGCCGGAAATATTGGTATCTGAGATAAAATCAATGCGAGATTTGGATTCGGCAATATGGGCGCCAACTTTTTCAAAGCCAAAGTGTTGCGTGACAATTTCAAGCACAAGTTCAGCGGCAAAGTGTAATCGCATAAGTCTATGGCGGCGCGGCCAATCGATCTTCATGGTAACGTGATCGCCGACGGTGATGCTGTGATCATCAGGCAGCGTATAGATAATAAGATTATTTTCCATTTTGGAATCGAGAATGGGCATGTCGTTAATGGTGGCTTTATCACTTTCTTGTCCTCCGGAAAAAGAGAACGCGATCGTTTCCGCAAACGTCACTTGATTGCCTGAAACCGCCGCCACCGTTGTTTCAAGAGAGTGTTGATAAGGATTATCCCAGAAGACTTTTTGCATATTTTATATGTTGGTTCGGCGAGCAGGAAAAATTTATTGTACAGTATTCTGCTCAAAAATATAGTTATTATTCAGCAGAATGTTTGTGGATTTGGCTTAGGGTTGAGCGCTATCTAATCCTCTACTCTCAGCATCCGAAGCATTTACATTTGTTGCTCTACTCGAGGAGGGTGCTCTAAAATTGGTAATCCCGTGGTGGGTGGCTTCGGAGGAGAAGCTAAATCTCCCCCAAGTTATATCTGAAATATAGATATTACCAGAGGATTCTAGTCTACGAATTCTCGTTTCAGTTTGAGCTCCTTCATCAAGCCTCTCTGCTCCATGTATTTGAGTGGTTGCGCAACAAATAGTAAAAAATGTAAACCATTTTTTGAACATAAAAAACTTTATTTAATTTTATTAATAATTTAGTATACATAAATAATTTTACTTTTTTATTAACTTAGCGTCCAATGGAATTTCACGCGCGATTGCACGCTGGTAAGCATTTCATTAGCAATCATGGGTGAGTTGGCAATGATTTCTTCAATAGGTAAGCCTTCGCCCCAAAGGATAACTGGGTCGCCGACTTTGGCATTGTCGCAGCCGCGCAAATCAATAGCAGCCATATCCATAGAAATGCGGCCGACGAGGTGGCATTTTTTATCGTTAACAAGTACGGGTGTGTGCGAAGGAAGTGAGCGTAAATAGCCATCCCCATACCCAATGGCGATGACGCCAATATTCATCGGTTCTGCGCATTTATAGGTGCCTCCGTAACCAACAAAAGAATCAGCTTCTCGTTTTCTAACGGAAATAAGGCGAGTTTGTAAGGTCATGACGGGCTTTAGGTTAAAGTCGCTGGCTTTTTTATGCTGGACTGGTGATATGCCATACAGACAAATACCGGGACGAATAACATCGAAATGGGTTTGTGGCATTGAAAATATTGCTGCAGAGTTAGAGAGGCTTTTTGGTCCTTGCCAATCTTTTGCGAGCTTTGAAAATGCGTCAAGCTGAACAGCATTGAGGGGGTGATTAGGTTCATCTGCGCAACTTAGGTGTGACATAAGACCTATGGGTTGTTGAATAAATTTTGACTCTTTGAGCACTCTTAAAGCATGCGGGGCATCGTCAATCGTGAATCCGAGGCGTCCCATGCCGGTATCGACCTTAATCCATGCAGTTAAGGGGAGCGGCAGATGAAGGCCCTTCAACCATTCCAGTTGCATCATGTCGTGGAAAACAACGTGAAATTGTTGGCATGCGGCGACAAGCAATTCGTCGGGTTCAAACACTCCTTCGATAAGGGTAATAGGTTTTTTGATACCAACTTTGCGTAGAGCAAGAGCTTCTTCAATGGAAGCTACTCCTAAATTATCGACATATTTTTCAAGTCTTAATGAGGTAGAGCGGATGCCGTGACCAAAAGCATTGGCTTTAACCATAGCGATCATAGGTTTAGAAGGGGCGGCGGCTTTCACTTGCTGCACATTGTGCAGTAAGTTTTCGCTAGATAGGATGGCGATTGCTCCACGGCTCATAGAGATTCTCAGATTTTGTTTCTATGGTGCTAATATAGAAAACCTTAAGAACGAATACTACTCGTCACTTAAGGTCTATGAATTTTTTATTATGGGCAGGCGCAAACAATGCCTTGAGAAGCATTATGTCCAATAATTTGCCCGTTAGCAGCAGGTTGTCCTGCAACAGGTGTTGCTACAGGTAGAGCTGGAGCACTTGGTATTGGTTGCGCATAAGCCATTTGAGCAGGGGCATATGAAGCTTGTGCATACGGCAGCGCTTGTGGGTTTCCATAATAAGGTTGAGTCATAGGAGCACCATACATAGATTGGTGTGGGTTGTATCCGCCAAATTGTGGTTGCTGACCGAATTGAGGCTGTCCATAGGGAGCTTGTCCACCGAATTGTTGTTGTGGATTGTAACCGAACTGTTGTGGCTGTCCGCCGAATTGAGGTTGCCCATAAGGAGCTTGTCCACCGAATTGTTGTTGTGGATTATAACCGAACTGCTGTGGCTGTCCGCCGAATTGAGGTTGCCCATAAGGAGCTTGCCCACCGAATTGTTGTTGCGGATTATAGCCGAACTGTTGTGGCTGTCCGCCGAATTGAGGTTGTTGACCTCCATACATCGGATTATAGTTGCCGCCATATCCATTATTGCTTGGAGCGCTTTGGTAATAACTAGGGCTCTTCTTTTTGCCAGTCATACGGCTAAACATGGATCCTTTGCTTTTCTTTTTAGCGCTCTTCTTTTTTAGATAATTGTCCGCTTGTACAGCAATTTGACACTGGGTGTTGAACCGTTGTCCAAATTGAGGATCATTGTAGCATATTTTTGCCATTTCTTGGGCCATTTTGGCGTGATTTTTGGCAAGTTTTTCAACTTGTGCTTGACTTACTGAACTTCCGGTACACTTCACTAAAAGCTGCATTTTCTTTTCAAGATCTTGCGAACGTTTCAGACTTTTTTTGTTGCTATGAATAACGTGACCGTTTGACCCGCCATGAGATTTCTCGTATTCAGGTAATCCTACCTTAATTTCGTCTACGAGCTTTGGCTGACATAGTCTTTCTCCGGATGCAACGTTTCTTGCCGCTGTAAAGGGGTTGAATGCATAGAGGCCATTTAAGCCAAACAATGTCAAAAATGCAAACTGTAAAGTCTTTTTCATAAAAAATACCGAAATGTATAATCTTATGTTGACCTTAACAGGTATTAGTTAAGATTTTATTAAATTAAAGTATAAAAAATGGGTGGAAATTTGGTGATGAAAGGATGTTTTGAAACGCCTCCTAAAGATTAAGGAGGCGAGAGGGGTTTATTTCTTAATTGTTTTTTATTACATAGTGGTTTGAGGGGCTATTAAATCAAATAATTTTTGTTTTATATTCTTGTAAGCAGTAATAGCATTTTCAGCTTTCTGTTGTGTTTCAATGCTATGGAAGTTAACTAGTGGGTGATAGCCTAGAGTGCTTTTCATTTGTTCAAATGTATTTTTTAATTCAGTGTTCATGCTGCTTCTTAAGGAATCATTATCAGCATTAGAAGCGTTCGTTGCGATTCGGATAAAATTATGAACATATACGACTCGCTGCATTATTCTAAAATGTACATCTGCTGTATTATCTTCTTGAGAATGTTCTATACCAATTGCATACATGCTACTTAGTAATAGGCTACTTATCACTGCTAATTTTTTAAACATAAATTACCTTTTATGATTATAAAAATTCGTTTACAAGCTTGATTTGGTGATAAAGCCGTGATATTTCAAGGGAAAAATTTATTAATGTGCAGAATCTTGAATAAGCTAAGTAGTTGCGCCATTATGGCTCAAAATTAAAAAACGTTAGAAGAATGTCGTATCAATATATTTATGTGATGAAGGCCTTGTCGAAAATTTTCCCTGGTGGAAAACAAGTGTTAAAGGATGTGTGGCTTTCATTTTTTCCTGGCGCCAAAATCGGTATTATCGGCCCAAACGGCTCTGGTAAAACAACTTTATTAAAAATTATGGCAGGCCTTGATAAAGAGTTTCAGGGCGAAGCGTGGGCGGCTGAGGGCGTAAAGGGTGGATATTTACCGCAGGAACCACAGCTTGATCCTACGCTTGATGTAATGTCCAACATCAAAGAAGGATTGGGCGAAGTTACTGAGTTGTTGAAAGAATTTGAAGAAATTAGCATGAAGTTTGCTGAGCCAATGAGTGATGATGAAATGAATGATTTGTTGGCGCGTCAAGGTGAATTGCAAACACGTATTGATACGCTAGATGCCTGGGACTTGGATCGCCAAATTGAGATTGCGATGGACGCGCTGCGTTGTCCGCCGGGTGATAGCAGCGTTGAGAAGCTTTCTGGTGGTGAAAAGCGCCGTGTAGCTTTATGCCGATTACTGCTACAAAAGCCAGATTTATTACTTTTAGACGAACCGACAAACCACTTGGACGCGGAAAGCGTGGCGTGGCTTGACAGGCATTTGCAGGAATATCAAGGCACTGTAGTGCTGATTACCCATGATAGGTACTTCTTGGATAACGTGGTGAGTTGGATTCTTGAATTGGATCGTGGGCAGGGAATTCCTTACGAGGGGAATTATTCGAGCTGGCTTGAGCAAAAACAAAAGCGTTTAGAGGTTGAGCAGAAGCAAGAGACCTCGCGTCAAAAGCAGCTTGAGCGAGAGCTTGAGTGGATTCGCCAGTCGCCTAAAGCGCGTCAGTCAAAAAGTAAGGCGCGTATTGCTTCTTATGAACAATTATTGGCGCAAGATTATGATCGTGGCGTCGGCGATGGGGCGATTACAATTCCTCCTGGGCCAAGACTTGGTGATGTGGTGATTGAAGCAAATGGTATTAGTAAAGCGTTTGGAGACAAATTACTTATCGAAAATCTGGATTTTAATTTGCCGCGTGGTGGCATTGTGGGGGTGATTGGTCCAAATGGTGCTGGTAAAACGACGCTTTTCCGTATGCTAACGGGGCAAGATAAGCCAGACCAAGGTGAGTTGAAGATTGGTGATACGGTGGCAATGGGCTATGTCGACCAGTCTCGTGATAGCCTTGATGCTAAGAAATCGGTATGGGAAGAAATTTCCAATGGTCATGATGAGATTGAACTTGGTAAACGCAAGATGCCAAGTCGTGCGTATTGTGGATTGTTCAATTTTAAAGGACCTGATCAGCAGAAAAAAGTTGGACAACTTTCTGGTGGTGAGCGTAATCGCGTGCATTTGGCAAAGATGCTGAAAAGTGGTGCGAATGTGTTGCTACTTGACGAGCCGACGAATGATTTGGATGTAGAGACATTACGTTCATTAGAAGAAGGGCTTCTTGATTTTGCTGGTTGCGCGATTGTGATCACGCATGATCGTTTTTTCCTCGATCGCATTGCGACGCATATTTTGGCGTTTGAGGGCGATAGTCAAGTGGTGTGGTTTGAAGGAAATTTCCAGGCGTATGAAGAAGACAAAAAACGACGTTTGGGCGTTGATGCGGATCAGCCGACACGAATTAAGTATAAGCCGTTGACAAGATAATTTTTATAATGAACCTCTTGTAGTAAATCTACAAGAGGTTCGTGAAGTAGTAGGTGATAATTAATCATGCATTATCAGCTGATTTACTTACTTTTAAATCCATCTATTAATGCGTTGACGATATCTTTTACTTGGTTGTATTCCTTTACTATTATATTTTGGTGAACAGCTTTTTTCAGGTGATGTTTTATCAGTCCAATGGACACAATTATTTGAATCATGTATAGCCCCGTGGCTAGCAACATAGAAAGACCTTCACTGTATCCATAATCAAAACGCAGCATTTTATACGCTGATAATCCAAAAAAAACTTCAATAAGTATAAGACTTATTCCTGCAATTCCCCCCATAAAAATGAGAGCCAGAGAGACGGGTTGGTGCGACGCTGAAGGCGTCATCAGTGATCTTGTGACCACTGATTTAATACCTTCAATAAGTGCTTGCGTAATCATTTTAAAACCTATTTATCACTGCCAAAAAGTTTAGATGCTACTACGCCTACAAGGAAAGAAATTCCAATGGCTAGCAAGGGGTTATCTCTGGCTTGGTCTTCCAGTGAATGGAGTCCATTTTTTGCATATTTTTGAGTTTCATTTAGTGTTTCTTTAACTTTGCTCCCAAGCTCATAAGCATCATGCTCTAGCCCCTCTTTCACTTTGTTGCTTTTCTTGTGTAAGTTTTCTAGGGTTTTGCTTTCGTTTGCCATAATAGTACTCCACTAGTTATTTGACACCGCAACGATGCGCCCTAAAAAAATAGTTTTCTACGTTAAATATTTTGCTTTTTCACGTGGAAAATGGCATAGAACCATTGTACAATAACTCTTTTAAAACAAGGCTAAATATTAATGACCCAAAGCTTAAATCATATTCTTAAAGGCTATAAAGCCTTTCGTGAAAAGTACGTGGATGGAGATACATCCATTATGCAATATCTTTCGCAGTATGGGCAAAAGCCCGAGATGATGGTGGTTGCGTGTTGTGATTCTAGAGTGGATCCTGCCCTTATTTTACAGTGTGATCCAGGTGATTTATTTATTGTGCGCAATGTGGCGAATATTGTGCCTCCTTATGAAAAAGATGAAATGCACCACGGCACAAGTGCAGCATTAGAATTTGGTATTAATTTTTTAAAAGTGAATCATCTTGTTTTATTGGGACATAGCCAATGCGGTGGTGTTAATGCGTTGATGCATGGTACTGGTTCTAATCAAGATGATTTTATTTCGAATTGGGTATCGTTAATTAAAACAGACTGTATCCACGATCATGATCACGTGGATGACTATGCAAAATTGGCGCTTAAGCATTCCTATAAAAATTGTCTAACTTTCCCATGGATTAAAGAAAAAATTGCTAGTGAAGAGCTTTTTGTGCACTTATGGTTTTTCGATATTAAGACAGGGCAGATTTTTGCGTATGATAAGCAAAGTGATGCTTATGAGCCGCTTGAGGTGGAGAATTAAGGAATAGCGAAGCCTGTTTTGTTTCTAAAGAAAGTTGACTGATGTTTTGATTTTTGAGGAAAATATTAAATATATATAAAAGGGAATAAACATGGAAAAATCTTTCTTAAAATGGAGACGAATATTCCTTATTAGTGGCTTATTTTTTGTTGATCTGCGCAACTCGTTTATAACGGGTGCTTTGGATGAGCAAGTGTCTGTAGTTAATCTTTATGAGCTTTGTTCTAGAGACTATGCTGGGCAACGTTGTCTTTTGCCTGTAGCTCAATATTGGTGGGGAAATACACTAAATGTTTCTAATAAATTTATGTGCACTGATCCATTTGATATTTGGGTTGAAAACAATACAATTTATCTTTCACTTGCAGGTCCTTCCATCCTAACTAGTGATAGGGGTATTACTATGCTTCCTAAAAGGGGATACGCTTTCACAGAACGCACTGTGCAATTTTTTGATAATAATATACCTAAACCAGAGGGGATAAAAATTTTCAAAGCTCCTTGTGGGTTTCAAGAATTAAGAAAGGGTATACTATTTTTAGAAGCAGGAGAGTCGTATCCAAAAATCTTATGTTTTGATGGTACAATCTCCGAAAATTTAACTGTTACCAAAGATTTTTGGCGTCTTTGGCGTGGTTTGAAACATTCTGACCGGTTAATACCAAGAGAAAATTAGCCTTGGCAATAAGATTCCGTGGTTGAATTTTTTAGGCATGAATTGAGCAAAATTTCTAATACATTCCGCCATTTACGTGTAGCGTAGAGCCGGTAATATAACTGGCTTTATCGCTTAAAAGAAAAGCAACGCATTCGGCGATTTCTTCAGGAGTTCCTAGGCGTTTGGCGGGAATAGAATCAACAATTTTTTCCAGGATAGATTGGTCAATATCAGCAACCATGTCGGTGTTGTTATATCCCGGAGCTATTGCATTAACGGTAATATTTTTGTTGGCATTTTCTAAGGCTAGTGCCTTTACAAAACCAATGAGTCCTGCCTTTGATGCGCAGTAATTTGTTTGTCCAATTTGGCCCTTTAATGCATTTACAGAGGTTAGATACACAAGCCGCCCAAAGCTGCGTTCGCGCATTCCTTGAATTAGGGGATGTGTTACTTGAAAGCATGACATCAGATTGGTTTGAATAACTTTTTGCCAGTTCTCTAGCGACATTTTGTGAAAGAACCCATCGCTGGTAATGCCCGCGTTGTGCACAAGGCAATCAATCGCGCCATGTTGTGCAAGAATTTTTGTGATAGCTTCTTGAGTTTGCTGGGAATTTGCTAAATCAAAACTGTAAAAAGGAATGGAGTGCGTTTTTGAAAAATCTTCGGCTTGTTGATGATTATTCTTGTAGGTGCCGATAACATCGTATCCGAGTTTTTTTAAGGATAAACATATTGCTGCGCCAATACCGCGATTACCACCTGTTACTAATACTTGTCGCATCTAATAAATTTTATTAAATTATTACATTTAAGTATAAATAAAATTAAGAAAATCGCAAAGAAAGATTGACACCCCATAGGCAATGTTTGAAAAAATGGGCACTATAGCAAAAAAAGACGTCGGCAATTTTTTGCTTAAAATATTTTTATGGTTATTTGTATTAAGCTTAAATGCTTTTGCTTCAGAGCCTTTGCATGTGCGAGGGGATTCTGCAAGTTGGAATCATCAAACCCAAGATTTGTGGATTAAGGGCCATGTGTCCATTTTGCAGTCTGTGAATGATGGGAAACAGCGTCGCTTGACTTGCGATATGCTGCATTACAATAAAGTAACGGATAAAATTACAGCTTATGGTGGGGTTGAATTAACAGAGCCAGATGGAGATGTGTTGACGGCAGATCATCTTGAATTAGATTCTGACTTAAACACAGGGCTGCTTGAAGGAATGCGCGTTTTTACAAAAGATGCGGCGCGTTTGAGTGCTAAGTCAGCAACTCGAATAGAAGGCATGAAAACAATTTTTTTGGATGCGGATTATTCGCCATGCAAGGAGTGCGCCGAAGGGCCAGTAACATGGAAATTAGAAGCAAAAAGTGTTGAGCATAATCAAGAAGAAAAACTCATAAAATATAAGCATGTCTATCTTGTTTTTAAGGGTGTGAAAATGTTTTATATGCCGTATTTTTCTCATCCAGATCCTTCAGTTAAGCAAAAAAATGGGTTGTTAGCTCCATCTATTGGCATGAGCAAAGCGCTCGGTTTTTCGATGTCGTTGCCGTATTTATTTGCTGCAAAAGATCAAGATTTAACTATTACGCCTATATTGATGGCAAAGCAAAATCCTTTATTGGCTGCCGAATATAGGAAGCGTTTTCGTGATGGAGAAATGACTTTTGGTGGAAGTCACACGCGCATGCGTCATAATCGTAAGCTTTACACGCAAATTCCGAGGAAAGATCGTTGGAATATCTCAAGCTCGCTTTACTGGCATATGACGGACCGAAATCGTTTAATAATGGATTTGAATCGTGCGAGTGATACAACGTATTTATCAAAATATCGACTTAATAAGCAATCTAGTACGTTTAGCGGCCAGAAGAATCTTGTGTCCACTGTTAATTATGAACATTTTGGTGATTCGGGATATGGCACGATACGAGGGCAAGCGTTTCAAACGGATACACCGCTTACAACACCAGTTGTTCTTCCTTATGCGCGTTATCGCTTGCAAACATCGCAGTTTAGTAACGGTAGTTATGTAGTTTGGGATTCTAATTTCTTGAGTATTTTTAGAAGGCGTCCAGTTTTAGACGAGACTGGAAAGCAGACTTTTAGAGCATCAAGCGGCGCTTCTTGGCATCTGCCTTATACCACCTCAAACGGACACATTTTTAAAACAGTGTTGTCAACGCGGGGTGATGCTTATATGTCGCAGCGCTATAATCCAGATCAGCCAACTATAGCAGCGCAAAAAAAATACGATAATCACGTGGAAGGAAGAGTATTTCCACAAGCATCTGTTGATTGGCGCTATCCCCTTTTATCAACGTACGATCGGGTGAATTGGGTGTTGGAACCTCGTGGTTTAATAGCACTAGCGCCTAATAAGCTTAATCGAAAAAGGTTGCCCAACGAAGATTCGAGGATGTTCACTCTTGATGACACGGCTATCTTTTTGCCAAATCGATTTGATGGAATAGACCTTGTTGATGAAGGACAACGTGGCGTGCTGGGCGTGGATAATCACATGCGCTGGGGAAGGCAACAGCGCGCATCTTTTTTCATGGGGCAAAGTTATCGATTTGACCACAAGGATATTGTCGGCAAAAATCAAGGGGAAGGGCGTCTTGCTTCTGACTATATTTCGCGCGTGTTGTACCAACCGAATGAATGGTGGGTGATTTTTGTGCGCGGGTCATTTTTAAGAAAAAATATGCGCTCACGTTTTACTGAATGTGGAGCGAGTTTTGGTAAGCCTATCTTAAAATTAGATACATCTTATGTGCATGCACGGCGCGGTTTGAACGGGGCAGGTGCGATGATTTCGCAAATGAACTGGCAGGTGAGTTCTGAGCTAAATGAAAACTGGAAAGTTTCCGTGGCGCAGATTCGTAACTTGAAGCATTTTCAGCGTGGAGTATTGGCGTCATTCGTAGGGCTTACGTATCAGGATGATTGTTTTGAATCGAAATTTAGTGTGTATCGAAGCAATTATAGGGACCGCGATTTAAAGCCAGATATGGGATTTTTCTTGCAGTTTAGTTTGAAAAATCTTGGTAGCTTCACGCCGTCATCGGCCCCTACGTATCCAGGGTCTATTTTAACGAATTTGAGGTAGACTTATCTATCTTTTATCCCTTCATCCTGCAAAAACTCAGCAGAGATAACGTTTGAAAGATATTAATTTATCTTTTCATCGTTATGCTTTTTGCTGTTCTAACCATTTTTTATGACGCTTTTCGTCCTCAAAACTTTGTTGAAGGACATCAATAGCATCATCCCATATGTCGGTACGCTCATTCATCTTTTTATATGCAGTATTCGTATCTTCTTCATTGCTCAGCATCGCCGACAAGATTGCTTCATCTCCCATTAAATTAGCTAGTACGACTTTTCCTTTTGTTAACAATCCTTTTGGGGTATCTGAAAGCTTTGGCACTTCATAATCATGTTTTTGTAAAAGCTTAGAAAGTTGTTTGATGTGGTGCAAATGATCGTTCTTAAACTCTTTTAAGTGTTCTTTATAGAGATCTTTCTCTATCTTAGAAATAGCCAGTTCATAAGCTTCTACCGCAGCATATTCTAATTCCAATAATTCCAACATGCTGTTGCCAAAATCTTTTTGTGTTCCAACCATAGTAACCATAGATACCCCCTCACTTAATTTGACTACAAACTAACTAATTTGATTTATGGTGACTAGGTGAAAATTAGGGATTATTTCATGTTGTAAGATAATGATGATTCATTTACTGTGTTATCACCTCAATTATAAAAATTAAGGGAGGGAGCCATGGGCATACAAGATATTCCACAAAAAATAATAGAAAAACGAGGCTCTTTTAATGAGTCACAATTAGCAACTGCGCTTGAACTTACTAAGCTTGTTTGTCAGTCTACAAAATCTGCTGATACGCAGGATAAGGTAATGAATATTTTTTTCTTTTTTTACAATAATATTAAAGAAATTACGCCGCCACCTTTAGATAAAAAAATTAATAAAAAATACTTAGTGATAATAATATCCATTTTTACAGTGATGGTGTGCATAGCGGCCTATTATTTTTTGCTGCATTGAAATGAATGATATTCACTCTTCGCACCAGGTTATGAGTTGGTGGTATATATGGGTATTGATGGCTTTTTTACCCAAGCTGATGGTGGCTGGAATGCCGATGGACTCTTTAGAAAATTCAAGAATTACTTCGCAGGTCCCAGCTGGAAGAGCTTGAATTTCTTGAAGTAGTCCTTTGATGGGTTTGTTTGCGGAAATTTTTAAATTGATAGATGTAAAAGGTTGTAAGTCGTCAAGTTTATAAATTTTATTAGCGGTTAAGCGTATTTGCTCGGCATCTTTTTTGATGCCAATTTCTAGCACAAGGAGCGTGCCTTCTATTAGGAATTCTAGTGATTGGGAATATACTTCGCTAAATAGCGTGACTTCAAAGGTACCCTCTTGATCAGACATGCTGAGAAACGCATATTTTTGCCCTGTTTTTCCAGTTCGAACTGTCATGCTAAGCAAGACGCCCGCTATACGAATGGCATTAGAAGATGTGCTCGCAAAAGCGGATGAAGGAGTTAGATGAAGCTGATCAAGCTGGTGTTTATAAGCATTGAGAGGATGATCCGAAAGGTAAAATCCGAGAGCTTCAAATTCTTTTTGCAAAGATGTTAAGCCATCCCAAGCAGGCATATCAGGTAGTTTGAATGCAACGCCATGATCAATATCACCCCCAAATAAACTTTTCTGGGTGCTTTTAGCAGCCTCTGCTTTTTTTGAAGCGATGTAGCTGATATGTTCTATAGCTTCAAAAAGTGCTCTTCTATTAGGTTCTAGGCAGTCAAATGCTCCAGCCTGGATTAGATTTTCGAGAAGACGTTTGTTTAAATATTTTGCATCAACGCGCTCGATGAAATTTGTCATATTTGTAAAACATAGGTTACCGCGTACTTCGGCAATGGCATTAATCGCTTGTTCACCAACATTTTTAATGGCACTTAAGCCAAAACGCACTGCATCTCCTTCAGCAGTGAACTGAGCAAAAGAATGATTAATATCGGGCGGTAACAATACCAATCCCATGCGGTCCATATCTTGTTTGTACGCATTAATTTTGTCGGTATTGTGCATGTCAGCACTCATGGATGCAGCAAAGAAAGCTGTTGGAAAGTTAGCTTTGAGATATGCCGTTTGATAGGCCAAAAGGGCATAAGGGGCAGAGTGTGATTTGTTGAATCCATACCCTGCGAACTTAGCCATTTGATCAAAGAGTGTCGTGGCTATTCCCGGGGTGATGCCTTTTTCAATGGCGCCACTTGTAAATTTTTCGCGCTGCGCATCCATTTCTGCTTTGATTTTTTTACCCATGGCGCGACGAAGCATGTCAGCGGCACCCAGAGTATATCCACCAATTACCTGAGCTATTTGCATAACCTGCTCCTGGTAGACCATAACGCCGTATGTAGGGGCAAGGATAGATTCAAGCTCAGGTGCCAAGAATACAACAGGTTCTTGACCATGCTTACAGGCAAGATATCTTGGAATATCATCCATTGGGCCTGGACGATATAGAGCAACAAGGGCGATGAGATCTTCAAAGCGATCAGGGCGAAGCTTACGTAACACATCACGCATACCGGCACTTTCCAGCTGGAAGATGCCGACAACATTAACGTTGCATAACAGCTCAAACGTTTTTTTATCATCGAGAGGAATAGATTGAATTGTAAAATCAGCAAAAATGGGATTTGATGCACGAACAATTTGACACGCATGTTCGATAATGCTGAGGGTTTTGAGGCCTAAGAAATCGAATTTTACAAGTCCTGCTAATTCAACGTATTTCATGCTGAATTGCGTTGCGGGCAGGCTAGAGCTTTCATCTTTGAAAAGAGGAACGAGTTCAGTTAAAGGTCGGTCTCCAATAACGACGCCTGCTGCATGGGTTGAGGCATGTCGGTATAAACCTTCAAGTTTTTTGCCGATTTCAACCATTTTTGCAACCGTATCATCTTCATCGCATGCTTGGCGAATGGCTGGTTCTATCTCAATTGCTTGCTCTAGAGTAACAGGGTTAGCTGGGTTATTAGGAACGAGCTTGCAGATGCGATCAACAACGGGATAAGGGATTTGTAATACCCGTCCGACATCGCGAAGCACAGCTCGTGCTTGAAGTTTACCAAAGGTGATAATGTGTGCAACTTTGTCGCTGCCGTATTTTTGCTGCACATATTGTAATACCTCGTCGCGACGATCTTGGCAGAAGTCGATATCAAAGTCCGGCATGGAAACGCGTTCTGGATTTAAAAAGCGTTCAAAAATTAGGGTGAATCGAATGGGATCCATATCCGTGATGGTAAGCGACCATGCAACTAAGGAACCAGCTCCTGATCCACGACCTGGTCCTACAGGAATTTTTTGAGATTTAGCCCATTTGATGAAATCAGCAACAATTAAAAAATAGCCACAAAAGCCCATGTGCTTGATGATGCCTATCTCATAATTGAGGCGCTCTTGGTATTGCTGGCGGATTTGTGAGTGAGAGTTTTCTTCAAAGCGCGAGAAGACCTCTTTTTGCAGGCGCTTTTCTAGACCTTCTTGGGCTTGAACGAGCAGTTCCTCTTCTTCGCTGCGCCCATTGTCGCTATCAAAATGAGGGAGGATAGGATCATGAACGGTTGGCATGAAGCGACAGCGTTTGGCAATAGCGACAGTATTTTGAATAGCTTCAGGGAGATCTTTAAATAGCGCTACCATTTCGTCGGAGCTTTTGAAATAGTGATGAGGAGTTACTGTACGGCGATCATCCTGGGTAACGTAGGTACTGTTTGCAATGCAAAGGAGGGCATCGTGAGCTTCAAAGTAGCTAGGATCAGAAAAATAGGCATTGTTGGTTGCAACAAGTGGAATATTGTGTTCGTATGCTTTTTCAATAAAAGTACTCTCCAATACTTGCTCATTATTAGTGCCATGACGTTGAAGTTCTATGTAAAGGCTATCTGCGAAAAGTGTTTTGAGTTGTATCAAGAAGTCATTGGCCTCGTCAGTTACTTTTTGATCTTTTGCATCATTTTGTAAGGATATTGATAAAAGTTGTCCCCAAACACCTTCCACGCCCCCTGTTAAGGCAATAAGACCTTTTGTGCGGTCTTTTAGATAATCAAAGGGAACGCACAAAGAGTCGTGGTTGGGTGTTGGGTTTAAATAAAGAAAGCTGACGAGATCAAGCAGGTTCTTGTATCCTTCTTTTGAGGCGACAAGAAGTACCAAAGGACCGGTTATATTATTAATTTTAATGTTGAGCTCACAGCCTGTAATGGGCTGTATACCAGAGCTTGCGCATAGCATGGCAATTTCAAGGGCGCCAAAAAGGTTGTTAGTATCCGTAATAGCAACAGCAGGCTGATCAAATTTTTGGCAAAGTTTGGGTATAGACTGAATTTTTATAGCGCCTTCTGCTAGAGAATAGGCGCTATGTACGCGTAAATGAATGAATTCGGCCATGCGATGCTAGTAAATAATAGTATCCATAATGTGCCGAACTCAGGAATTGTTTTCAAGAGTTTCTAGCTTTAAAGGATAAACTTTAGCGCTTATCCTTAGCTGAAACATCATTCCAAAAACGTTCTAATTTTTGTAAAGAACTTCCCAACAAGGCCAAGGTTTCTTTTCCTTCTTTTTTATTCAAGCCTTCTGCGTGACTTTGGAAAATTCTGTCAAATTTTTTGTAAAGTTCCAATCCTTTTGGAGATAGCTTTACATGACAAGAACGGCGATCATGCGGAGTTGGAATTTGAAGAATGTATTCATTTTGAACCATTTTGCGTAGGTTGTATGACACATTCGAGCCAAGATAATAGCCTCTGTTTGTTAGTTCACCTATGGTCAATTGATTAGGTCCAATGTTACATAACACAATTGTTTGTACGTTGTTTATATCAAAGATGCCTAAGTGATCTAATTCTGCTTTTACCACATCTAAAAACAAGCGGTGAAGGCGCTCTAAAGATTGGACTGAGTTAAAATATTCTTCTTTCATCGTACTACATGCACTTATCGATATTGATTCGACTATACGACTAAATAGTTAAAATTAAATTAATATACTGTACAAAAAATAGCAAAATATTTGATCAATGCTTTATTTTTTGTTTTTTTAATAAATATATCAGTAATTTAAAAGTATTAAGTTTTTTATAGCGCTACTGCTTGACACAGTACTTAAGAATTACATTACAGAGATGGTATTATTTATAAAAACTAGAAGAAGGTCTAAATGAAGATACATAATAAATTGCTAATTTTTAATTATTTTTTGCAAATTTTGTATGAATAAAGGTGCAATATTTAATATTTCGAATTTACTGGGGAGATTTTCATGAGTGATGCTATTTGTAATGGTGATTTTTTTAAGTGGCGAGTTTTCCAAATCAGAAGCTGCTTGTCCTGAGAGTACAGCGTGGCTTGCAAAGGCTTCAACTGATAAGGCTCCGCATTGCACCAAGAGATCTGTGGCTTTACATAAAGTTTTCCCGGTATCGATAATATCATCAATAATGATACAGTGATGATTTGAAACATTACCTGTTATTTTGTCCATTTGACATATATTAGGGGCTTGCCTGGTTTTATTAATGACCGCTAAGTCTGTTTTGAGTAATTCACTTAATTTGCGTGCTCGTGTAGTGCCTCCACTATCTGGTGAAACAATCACAATATTTGAGCGGTTCTTAAGTGGCTCAATGAAAAGGGCGGTTGCGTCTATGTTTTTTATGTTTATTTTAAAGAACTCTTCTGAATGTTGTGAATGAAGATCAAGTGTTATTACATGATGAGCTCCTGTTGCTTCAAGAAGAGTTGCAACTAGACGAGCTGAGACAGGACCAAAAGGGTATGAGGGCTTATCTTGGCGGCTATACCCAAAATACGGAATGAGAGCGGTAATACAATTTGCTCCGGCATGCTTTGCTGCATCTATTAGCAATAACAATTCGATTAGATTATCATTGGTGGGTTTTGATGTTGATTGCACAATGATTACGTCATCATCACGTATATTATCTATTATCTGTATTCGTAATTCGCCATCTTGAAATCGTTTGATATGAGTTATTGTGGATTTGATATTAAGGTCTTTACTGAGCTGTTGTGCTAGTTTTGGATTGCTGGTGCCGGCGATAATTCGGGTCATACTATTTTCATCATTTATAAAGCTTTATTCCAAAAAATTATTTAGCTATAAACGGGAGTTCCATTTCTAGTTTGATAATAATAAAGCTAACAAGAAATTAATATTTCAAGAAGAGGAATTTTCTAGTTTTGCAGCCCTGACAAGTTCAAAAAAATAGTTTATTATAGAATAATGGAACTCGTATATTTACCAATGGCTGATGTTTATTTATCTTTGCCTTTGCTTTTTGCAATAGGTTTAGGTGGTGGTATTTTATCATCTATGTTAGGGATTGGTGGTGGAATTCTTATCACGCCTAGCTTGATGAGTATAGGTGTTCCTTCCGTTGTAGCAATTGCTACCCAATTAAATAACTCAGTGGGTACTAATTTCAGCGGATTTCTAGCCTATCAGCAAGAGCGAGATGTCGATCTTAGTTTGGCATGGTATTTATTTATGGGCGGCCTTGCGGGTGCTTTAGTGGAAGGATTAACCCTTACGCAGGTTGAAAGTAAAGCAGGGAGTTATGCTGTCTTAAAAATCATTGTTTTTTTCGTCGTGATCATTAGTAGTGTTATCACTTTCATTCAATCACAACGTCCAATTCAGCCTCGTGTAGAAAAGGGTGCGATGATGCGCCGATGGATGATCTACTTTCCGTGGCATAAGATTTTTCTCAGATCCCGAGTTGAAATGAGTATTTTGGTGCCGCTTGGGGTTGGATTTTTGACAGGCACCATTACAACCAGTATAGGTGGTGGTAATAGCCTTTTAATGGCGCCGATTATTATGTACTTATTGGGGCGTAGTTCGCCTGTTGTTGCAGGAACTTCATTATTGGCTGGTTTTGGTATCAATGTGGTAGTAACGTTTATTACAAGTATTGGTAGGGCGCCGGTTGATTTTGTTTTGCTGGTTATACTCAGCATTAGTAGTATTATTGGATCGTTGATTGGATCACGTTTGGCATATAAGTTTCGCACGCAAACATTGAAAGTATTTGGTAGCATTGTTTTAATGGCTATTGCCTTAAAAATGTATCTTGATTTGAAGGCTGTACATTGGCAAACAACATCCAGAAGTCAAAATTTCTTTCATAAGTTTCCTTCTGTGTTAAAAAAAATTCAGGCCATGCCTGAGCAAAAATGGATGCTGCCTATTGCTCAATATGCTCATGATTTTCCTGTAGAGTACACAGTGATTTCTCTTGTCTGCGTGACAATTTTTGCGTGTATTATGCAATTTGCTAATAATTACATAACTCGGCGTATGTAATGTTCTCACGCTTTTTATTTCGTTTAGTTTTAATTTTTGGCATTATAAGTACCGCTGGTTGGTATTATTTTCAGCCATCTGCAACGCATGCCGAAGGTCGCTACGTTAATGTGTATTGCTGGTATGGATTAATTGATGTGGAAACAATCAAAGAATTTGAAAACGAAACTGGAATTACGGTGCGCTTGGATGCCTATGACAATAATGAAGTATTAGAGGCAAAGCTTTTAGCTAGTAATAGTGGCTTTGATGTAGTGTTCCCCACTACTACTCCTTACTTAGCATGGCAAATTCAAGCCGGGGTTTATCAAAAACTTGATAAGAAATTGATTCCTAATTTAAAAGAACTTGATGATGATGTAGTGAAGTGGGTAAAGACGGTCGATAAAGATCTTGCGTATTCTGTGCCGTATTTTTTTGGAACCATTGGAATTGCATATAACAAAGATGTTCTGAAGGAAATTTTCCCGGAAGGTTTTGCAAGAAATTTGGGGTTATTGTTTGATCCTGCTCATCTAAAAAAGATAGAAAGGCACGGCATTTCCCTTCTTGAGGAAGGCGTTGATGTATTGCCTTATGTATTAATGTATTTAGGAAAAGATCCGAACTCTGTGTCATCAGAAGAGCTTGATTTGGCGGCACAACATTTGATGAAAATGCGTCCTTACATTAGGAGATTCACTTCCTATAGGGTGGTGAACGATATGGTTTTGGGAGATATTGCATTAGCGCTTGTTTGGTCTGGAGAAGCACAAACAGCAATTGCTGAGGCGCGTGAGCAAGGGAAAAATATTGAATACTTTATACCACCAGAAGGAGCAGCGGTTTGGATTGATGCTATTGCTATTCCGAAAGGAGCTCCACATCCTAAAAATGCGCATGCATTTATTAATTTCTTATTAAAACCCCATGTGGCAGCGCGTATTGCAAAAAACACTGCGCATGCGGTTTCTGTAAAAAGAGCAAAAGAATATTTGCCAAGAGAAATTCTATCAAATGAAGGAATCTACCCCCATAAAAGCACTTGGAAAAAATTGTTTTTAAATGCTCCACCCAAAACAGCAGAAGAGTTACAATTTGAACGTGAGCGCACAAGAGTTTGGGCAAAAATACGTCTTAATGATTATTAGGAAAGATTAAGTTATGTCGATTATTAGGAAAAAAGAGCACTTAAAAAATCTTGAGCCATGGCAAGATCCAAGTGTTAAACCATATGTATTAATTGAGAACGTTAACAAGAATTTTGGCGCGGCGGTTGCTGTAAAAAATCTTTCTCTTTCTATTTATCGCGGCGAACTTTTTGCGTTATTAGGGGCTTCGGGGTGTGGAAAGTCTACTTTATTGCGTATTCTCGCTGGGCTTGAAAAACCTTCTAGTGGACGGATTGTCGTGGATGATCTCGATATAACAGATCTTCCCCCCTATAAACGCCCTGTAAGCATGATGTTTCAATCTTATGCTTTATTTCCGCATATGACGGTTGAAGAAAATATTAGCTTTGGATTAAAGCAAGAAAAATTATCTAAGGCTCAGATCAATGAGCGTGTTGATGAAGTTTTAGATTTGGTGCAGCTCAGAAAATATAAGGATCGCAAGCCAAATAGGCTTTCTGGTGGTCAACAACAGCGTGTTGCCTTAGCGCGAAGTCTTGCAAAGAGGCCAAAATTATTGTTGCTGGATGAACCGCTGGGGGCGCTGGATAAGAAGCTACGAGAAAAAACGCAATTCGAATTAGTGAATATTCAAGAGAGAGTAGGAATCACCTTCGTTTTCGTAACGCATGATCAAGAAGAAGCAATGACAATGTCAAGTCGCATTGGAATTATGGATGAAGGTCAGATTAGGCAAATAGGCCAGCCACACGAGATTTATGAGTTTCCTCATTCACGTTTTGTGGCAGAATTTATTGGTTCAATGAATATGTTTGAAGGTGTTGTGGTAGAAGATGAACCAGACCATGTTTTGATTGAATCTTCTGAAGCTGGATGTGAATTATATGTGACGCATGCTGCATCAATGCCGGTGGGTGCAAATGTCACGGTTGCTCTGCGTCCGGAAAAAGTGATGATTTCCACCAACCCAAACCCTAATTTGGGTCGTAATTGCACGAAAGGAATTGTGCGTGAAATTGGGTATTTAGGGGACATTAGTATTTATCACGTGCAGTTGGAATCTGGAAAAATAGTTCAAGCATCGATGCCGAATCTTTTGCGTTTATCTGAGCGTGATGTGAAGTGGGATGATGAAGTGTATTTGTATTGGCGTCCTGAAAATGGAGTTGTTTTGAGCGTATGATTACACAATTAATGAGGCATTTTGGAGATTTTTTATGGAGTGAGCTTCGCTACATAATTGGTCAATTGCGCGATAAATGGCTTGTGATTTCTGTGCCTTATGCGTGGCTTGCCGTATTTTTCCTTTTTCCTTTTCTTATCATCGTTAAAATTAGTTTTTCGGAATTGCAGGTTAGTATGCCGCCGTTTCGAAATATTATTGAGTGGACGCCGGATCTGCTTTTAAAAATTCGTCTACATTTTGAAAGTTATTGGACGGTACTGACCGATAATTTTTATCTGCATACGGTTTTTAGTTCTTTAAGAATTTCTCTTTTTTCAACAGCTGGGTGCCTAATTATTGGCTATATGATTGCGTATAGTATTTCGCGTGTGAAAATATCATGGCGTATGGCGTTGTTGCTGATGATTGCGCTTCCATTCTGGACATCTTTTCTTATAAGGGTGTATGCCTGGATGGCAATGTTAAGTAGCAAAGGTCTTGTAAATAGCATTTTGTTGAAACTGCATATTATTGGCAGTCCATTGCAATTGCTTGATAATGATGCGGCGGTTTGCTTAGGCATTATTTATTGTTATTTGCCTTTTATGGTTTTTCCAATTTATGCCTCGCTAATTAAAATTAATAAGGATTTTATAGAAGCAGCTCATGATTTAGGATGTACGCCGTGGCGTGCTTTTTGGTCAATCACCGTGCCTTTATCAAAACAAGGAATGATTGCCGGCATTATTTTGGTATTTTTGCCCGCAATCGGCGAGTTTGTTATCCCTGAAATTTTAGGAGGGCCAGAAACGGTCACCATTGGACGCGTATTGTGGTGGGAATTTTTTAATAATCGTAACTGGCCTTTAGCGAGTGCTGTGGCGGTATTAATGATACTGTTATTTGTGGTGCCGATTATGATGTTAAAGAATCGTCAGCTAGAAGCAACGGAAAAGGCGGCGCAGGCATGATTCGTTTTTCTAAATTTAATTTAGGTGCCCTGATTTTTGGATATGGTTTTCTATACATTCCTATTCTTTATTTGATGGTGTATTCGTTTAATGATTCAAGAATTATTGGGGTTTGGGCTGGATTCTCATTACATTGGTATAAAAAACTATTTGAAGATGATGCGTTGATTCGTGCTGTTCTAAATAGTTTTGAAATAGCTTCGATTGTGGCAACGTTAGCGGTTGCCTTTGGAACGATGGCAGCTATTACCATGATACGTTTTAAAAGATTTCGCGGGAAAACTTTATTTAGCGGATTAATTTCAGCGCCGCTTGTGATGCCAGAAGTGATTACAGGTCTTGCGCTACTTTTAATGTTTGTGACCTTAGAACGTGCGATTGGTTGGCCATCTGAGCGTGGCATGTTAACCATTATTATTGCGCATATTACATTGACGATGTCGTATGTATACCTTATTGTGCAAGCGCGATTGGTGGATTTTGATCAGTCAATGATAGAAGCTGCGATGGATTTAGGGGCAAAACCCTCAACAGTATTTTTTAAAATCACCTTGCCACTTATTTCTCCCTCTTTACTTGCTGGGTGGTTACTGGCTTTTGCTTTATCTTTAGATGATGTGGTTATAGCAAGTTTTTTGGCAGGACCAGGTTCTACAACATTACCGATACTTGTTTTTTCTAGCGTGAGAACCGGTGTGACGCCTGAGCTAAATGCGTTGGCAACGATTATTGTAACTATTGTCAGTATCGGCATTCTAACGAGCGGTTTTGTGATGCATCGCCGCGCATTTCGGAAAATGTATTAGTTTAAGCTTTTTTCTTTCTTTAATATTGTTGTTGATATAACATAGTTTCCTTAAATCATCTTATTTAAAGAACAATGCATCGTTTTGTGGTTAGATTATTAGTATTAGGTACTTTTTTCCAAGGATTGTTTTGTAGCACTTTTGAAGAAGATCATGAGTTTCGTGTCTTTGTAAGAAACTGGATAGAGAATTATTCAACTCAAGATACTAATTTATTTTTAATTAGGGCGGCTCGTTTGGGATACGAACATACTGTGGAATCTTTACTGTATATTCCAAAAACGCAAAAAGGTCCAAATCTTGCTGGGGTTCAAATGGCAGCCGAGCACACATCTTGTCCAAAGATACTTATGTTATTAATGCTGGCGCCTGAGGCAGATAAAACAATTTCTGCCAATGCTTTGTTGCGCATAATTGTAGACGAAGCTAGGGAGATAAAATATGCTTATGTGTTATTTCGTCTTCCTGAGGGATTAAAACCGAACCGAGGTTTTATGCTGTATGCTTTTGATAAAGCTATTGATCTAAGATGGCTAGAAATGGTTGCATTTTTGAGTAAACAGCCTGGCTATTTTATGAAGGAAGATATTATTGATAGACTAAAATTTATGGCAAAGGATGAATCATTAGCAGAGATATCAGTGTTGCTTATTAATTATTTTCAATTTGATCTTAATAGATATGAGACAAATCTTTTATGCACTATAGCTAGTGAGCATAGCAATCAGCGCTTAGTAAGTTACTTTCTAACAGGGATACCCCAACATTTAAAGTTGACTAAAAAAGCGATAGCCTACGCGTATGAAAGAGCAAGCACAATGGAAATTAAAAGGATGCTGGAATGTTACTATAACTACAGAATGAACTTCGATAGATCTTGATTCATCGCAAGGGCTGAAACTTTTTCTTCTACGTATTTTTTTGTGATCACGAATGTTTCGCCGGCACGGTCAGGGCCTGTGAAGCTAATTTCTTCTAGAAGTTTTTCTAAAATGGTATGTAGCCTGCGCGCCCCAATATTTTCAACTTCTTCGTTAATTTTTGCTGCTAATTCGGCAATAGCTTGAATGGCTTCTTTTTTAAAATCTAATTTTACGTTTTCTGTCTTTAGCATTTCAACCGATTGCAGAATAAGATTTGCTTCCGGTTCGGTAAGAATACGGACAAAATCATCTTTACTTAGAGCTTTCAGTTCTACGCGTATAGGTAAGCGCCCTTGTAATTCTGGCAGTAAATCAGATGGTTTAGATACGTGAAAAGCGCCGCTTGTGATAAACAAAATATGATCGGTTTTAACGGGGCCATATTTTGTGGATACAGTTGTACCTTCAATTAGAGGTAGTAAATCACGTTGAACACCTTCCCGGCTAACGTCGCCACCGCGATGTTCAGAACGTGCACAAATTTTATCAATTTCATCAAGAAAAACGATACCATTTTGTTCAACATGTTTGATGGCATTAGAAATAATTTTTTCTTGATCAAGTAATTTGTCGGCTTCTTCTTCAATCAGTATTTTCTGAGCTTCTTTTACGGAGACATTACGTGTTTTTGTTTTGCTGCTAAATGCTTTACCAAAAACATCACTGAGATTAATCATTCCCATTTGTGCGCCTGGCATCCCTGGCACATCAAAGGTAGGAAGTGTGCTGGCTGTATCTTGTACTTCTATATCTATTAGCTTTTCATCTAATTCGCCGGTGTGTAGCATACGCCTAAATTTTTGGCGTGTATCTGGGGTTGCCGTGGAACCCACAAGTGCATCTAGAACTCTTTCTTCTGCCAGGATGATAGCTCGTTCTTTTACTTCAATTCGGTGGCTTTCGCGTTGAATATGAATACTTGTTTCAATGAGATCTCTGATGATTTGCTCAACATCTCTGCCCACATAGCCAATTTCCGTGAATTTCGTGGCTTCGATTTTGATGAATGGAGCATTTGCAAGTTTTGCTAAACGCCTGGCAATTTCTGTTTTTCCAACGCCAGTAGGCCCAATCATGAGAATATTTTTTGGCAGCACCTCATCGATTAACTCAGGAGATAACTGCATGCGACGCCAACGATTACGCAAAGCCACAGCAACGGCACGTTTAGCATCATGTTGACCAACGATAAAACGGTCTAATTCGGTAACAATTTCTTTAGGTGTAAGTTCAGTCATCAGCTAAGAGTTTCTATAACAATTTGGTTGTTTGTATAAATGCAAAGGTCAGCAGCAATTTCTAAAGAACGTTTTGCGATGTCTTCGATATCTCTTTTTTTATCGGATACACTCAACATTCCTCTTGCAGCAGCAAGGGCAAAACCCCCTCCTGAGCCAATAGAAATAACATCTTCATCTGGCTCTATGACATCACCATTACCACTCATTAGAAATGTTTTTTGTGTGTCTGCCACAATCATCATTGCTTCTAGGCGGCGTAGATATTTATCGGTGCGCCAATCTTTTGCCATTTCAACGCAAGCACGAGCTAACTGAGAAGGGTATTGATCAAGCTTTGCTTCCAGGCGTTCAAGAAGTGCAAAAGCATCGGCGGTAGCACCTGCAAATCCTGCTAAAACTTTCCCATTGCCAATACGGCGAATTTTTTTTGCTTTGCCTTTCATGACTTGGACGCCAAGCGTGACTTGCCCATCACCTGCCATAACAACTTTATTGCCTTCTCTGATTGCAACAATTGTTGTTCCATAAATTGTTTGCTGATTATGTGCAAGCATATATTTACAAAGCTCCGCCTTTAAATTAAGGCTAAGGTACCATAATCATTAATTTATTTATACAACTTTTCTTGCGGTATTTGGAATTTCTCGATATCCAAAAAAGACGATAAGGTTTGCTAAAATTCCCCAAATACTTACCTCAAAATACGCAGAATGCTTTAAGGAAAGAAAGCGGATTAAGGCTACAACAGCAATACCTGCAGAGGCGCTGTATAAGAATGCCTTTTTGGGCCGATTGATCCCCATGACTCCGGCAACGAAAGGAACGAGGACGACAGGAGTCCAAAACATGTATGCCTCAAGTAGGATATCAATCGCGCTTTCGAGCGATAGAGTGAAGAGGAGGCCTGAGATGGCAACAAAATAGGTAGAGTATTTTGAAATAAGCAATTTTTGCGGTTCGGTTAAGCGTGGAAGAATGGGTGTTAAGACGTCGTGTGTGATCGATACGGATGCTGCATTTAAGAAGGAATCAGCGGATGATAAAATAATCGCCATCATTCCTGCAATTGCAAGGCCCTTTAGACCTATAGGCATTGCTTCAAGTACAACATATGGCAGAGCAAGGTTGGGGTTGAGTTTTGGATTCATTGCTATAGCGATAATACCAATTAATCCAATCATAAAGAAAAATGGTACGGAAAGCATACCACTTGCTAAATTCCCTTTAATTGTATGTTGTACGGTTTTTCCTATTAGAAGCCTCTGCACATAAGGAGGAACTAGAGTTTCTCCAAAGAAAAAGCTTAAAAAGACAAGAGCTATTGATGAATAAGGAATATTATTTGAAAAATTTGCAGAACTATAAAAGTAGAGTTTATCAATGCCACCAATAGCTTCGGTGCCAAAATAAAATACCAAAGGTAATGAAACCATGAGTACACAAAAATGTAGTGTGTCATTTGCAACAACTGCACGCATACCACCAGAGCCTGAATAGGCCATGACAATTAGGGCGCATATAATGGCACCTAGTTGTGAAGAAATTCCTAAAAGCACATTGCAGATGTGACCAAATGCCATTAATTGTGCGCCTAAAATTCCGGCGCACACCAAAAATGCGGAGATACCTGTAAAGATTTTTGACCTTTTTCCATAGAGCTGCCCCATGATGTCACCTACTGAATAAGCTGTTGGGAACTTCACCATTTGGGGGGCAATATATTTTGCAACAAGAATTTCCTTTAGGCTGAATCCCCAAAGTGCAATGACATAAATTAGTCCTAGGCTATATACTTTTTCGGCAAGGCCTGTTGTGAATCCACCGCCAATGAAGGAAGAAGAAAGAGTAGCAGTTATGAAAAAACTTGTATATTGACGTCCGCCAGTTGCGAAATCATCAAGGTTTTTTACTTTTTTTGCAGATATCCACCCGATTGAAATAATTGCAGCAACATATAAAACGAGAATAAAAAGATCGATAAAGGTTAAGCTCATAGAGTAATATTTTTACGATATTAACGTTCATTAGAGCCTAAATGTTTAAAAAAATTCAAGTGTTAAAAAGATAAAATTATGCGACTGCTTTAAGTTGTGTTTTTAGTAGAGTAACAACTTCTTGGAGACGTTGAGACAAAGATCCTTTCAAAAAGATACTCTCGCCTCCTGAAAGAGTACTAATAAATTCTTCTTTGAAGTCATCAACTTTTTCAAACCATAAGCCACGTTTTTCCTTTTGAAGTGTTTCAAAAAGACATTTTGCTTGAGGACCGATGACATGAACGCAATCGAAATTAAGTGTGTTGATAAGCTTTGCCATTTCTATGTGATACGTCTCACTATTTTCTCCTAGTTCACCCATTTGGCCAATGATGGCAATTTTTCTTCCATCGTGATTCATTGTGCAAAATGATTTTAGGCCGGCAGCCATAGACGTTGGATTAGCATTATACGCATCATCGAAAACAAAAATGGTTTTACCATTTTCTAATTGTAAGTTTATCATTTGGCCTCGACCTACTACGGGCTGGACTTTTGCAAGATGTTGCATAATCAATCCTAAGTCTAAGCCTAGTATTTCACCGCAAAGTAAAGCATATAAGCTATCAAACGCATAATGCTCGCCAGGAAATTGTAGGGGGTAAGCAACAATTTTTCCAAATATTTCCGCTGTAAGTAGAGAGTTTTTTCCATGGAAAATTGGCTGACAATGTAATAAACGTGCGTCAGATCCGGCAGATCGACCTGCTGTAAATATATTCTTTACACCATAATTTTGAGCATTTTTTTTCATGCGTTCAAACAGGGGATGGTCACCATGCAACAAGGCTGTTCCATTATTATTAAGAGCGGCAAATATGCTAGATTTTTCATCTGCAATTTCTTCAAGTGAGCCGCCCATATTGCCTATATGTGAGGGGGCAACGGTTGTAATAATGGCAATATCAGGCTTGATCATCTGTGCAAGGGGTAAAATTTCCCCCTTATGATTCATGCCAACTTCAAACACTCCAAAGACGCTATCAGGATGCAACATAGCTAGGCTTAAAGGCACACCTAAATGGTTGTTGTAGCTTGCTCTAGAGTAAATGGTGGAGCCGAAATGATGTAATACGGAACGCAACATTTCTTTAGTTGTTGTTTTCCCGACGCTTCCTGTAACAGCAATGGCCTTTAAAATTTTTGCTTGTGATCGGCTATACTGCCCTAAATCATTCAAAGCTTGTTGCGAACTTTTTACGTAAATGAGTTTGTCTTGCTGGGTAGTATTAATAGGTGCGCGCTCTACGATAGCGCAAGAAGCTCCATTATCGAGTGCTTGGCGAACGAAATCATGACCATCTTGCTTTCCAGGAATAGCAATGAACATATCCCCTTGTTGCAGTTGGCGGCTGTCGATGCATAAAGTATGCGTATTACAAGAAAAAGGAATTTCAAGTTTTAGCGCATTCTTTAAAGATTCATTATTCCAACGAGCCATGAGTAAGAATTCGTTACTTCTTTTATCTAGATTACTTTAAGTAGTGATACCATATATTGATCATTAAAGGAGGGGTTTTTTTTAATTTCTTCATCAATACGATATAAAATTCCTTCAACACATCTGTTTTGCAAAGATTTACGTTGTTGTAATTGCAGACGCTGCACTGTCTTTTGAAAACTTTTTTGACGATGCTCATATTGCAGATCTAGCTCAGCTATTAATTTGCTTTTTAAGAAGTTTAACTTCTCTTCGGTTATACGTTTTTGCCCAGCTATTTCTTGGTGCAGATGTTGTAAGCGTTCTTGATATAAAAATTTTAATTTTTCATATTCCGTAACGCGTTTTTCTTTTTCTGAGAGTTCATCTTGAATAGATTTTATATGTAAATCCAATTGTTCTAAAAGGCTAGGCCAGATTTTTTTTACAAAGATGAAAACAAATGCACTACAACTGATAAGAATAAAAAAATTAGGACTCACGTTTTGCACCTAATTTTTCTAAAAGCTTAGAAACGGCTTCGTCAATAATTTCTTTATAGGTATCGGTGAAATCACTTTGTTGTTGGTGATGTGTGTGTTGAAGATATTGTAGTTCTTGTTGAATCTCTTTTTCTAAACTTTGCAATTTGCTTTCATAGGCATCACGCACAGATGATAAGGTTTCATCAATATAAAGTTGCGATTCTCGTATGGCAGTTTCTCGCTGTTCTTCGTATGTTTTTTGCAATTGTAAAGTTGCTTCATTTAATTTTTCAATTTGTTGATCAGCATGGGATAATGTGTCAAAACGCTTTTGAAAAATTCTTGATAATTTAGGCAATATAAGTCCAAGGAATACCCCAAACATTACTGAAAAAATAATGATCAGCCAGAAAATTTGAGGGGTATATGTGCTTATATCAAGTTGAGGCATTTTATTAGAAAGCGAAAAGCATCGTCATAGCAGTACCCAAAGCGAAAAGCATAATTGCTTCTGTTAATGCGGCGCCAATTAAGCCTGCTCTAAAAATTTCATCTTTTGCTTCTGGGTTACGTGCAATCCCTGTCACTAATCCATTGAAAATATTTCCGAGGCCTATGCCTGCTCCTAAGCCAGCCGTTATTGCTAAACCTGCGCCAATCATTTTTGCTGCAGCGACGTCCATTTTTTTCTCCTTGAATTTTTAATGTAAGTTAATTGCGTCATTGATATACAAACACGTAAGTAATGTAAATACATAAGTTTGCAATATCGCTACCAGAAATTCTAATCCAGTGACTCCGATGTTTAATAATAAAGGAATCACCCCTAGAACTGCAAGAGAAGACTCAGCAAGCATGGCTGTAAAGCTTGCAAATAATTTTAAGATTAAATGACCTGCCATCATATTTGCAAATAAACGAATACTTAAACTGAAAGGGCGCGCCAGATAAGATATAAGCTCAATAATGATCATTAAAGGTGCAAGAAATATAGGTATCCCATTAGGGAGAAGTAGGTGAAACATTTTTAAGCCATGTTTTTTAAAGCCAGCAATATTTGCTGCTACAAAAGCGATGATCGCTAAAGTGAAGGTGACAGCTATATGACTTGTGTAGGTAAAACTATAAGGAATGAGTCCTAGCAAGTTTCCCATTAAGATAAACCAAAAAAGAGTAAAAATAAACGGAAAGAAAACAATTCCTTCTTTGCCAATATAGGTTTTGACCATGTTTGATATAAAAGAGAAAAATAATTCCGCACAAGCCTGTAAACGGTTGGGAACAATCGCTTCTTTTTTTAGAGAAAAATAAAAAAACAAGCTGACGCATATCAAGCCGATTGTCATCCACAGCGCTGAATTGGTGTAGGAGATATCCCATGCACCAATGAATATAGGGATAATTTTTGTAATTTGAAATTGATGTAAAGGATCAATCATTTGGGTCCTTCGGAATACGTACTTTTATTAGTGCAATCCAACCTAAGTACGCTCCAAGACCTATGAAAAAGATCATAACCCATGGAGACGTGCCCAGAAACTTATCTATATAATATCCTATTAACGTGCAAAAAGCGATGCGCGATATGAAGGTTATACATAGAGCAAGTGATGCAGCGAGAAAACTTCCAAAAGACATAATACTATTTTTTTGTTTTTCGTAGCTGAATAATGAAGCCAACTGCTGCTATGAATAAGCAAATTGGAATCACGCTTAGTCCATATTGATATTGCTCGTGACTAAAGTTGTTTCCTGAATGCTGACTACCCATCATGATGCCAATCGTACTGTGGAAGAAATATCCAAAGGTCATGATGATCATATTGGCAACAGCTGTTGTAAGTCCTACGAGGCGCTCACGTACATAGGTGCTTGCCATGTAGATGGCAATAATTTGATAAGCACAGCAGATGCCTACGGCTGTGAATAAAATAGAAAGTGTTTTAGCAGAGCCGTAGCCAAGAAGCATTACGGTGAAAACAATACCCATAAATACTGCGCAACCAATAATGATTTTTAAATGTGCTTTTAATCTGTCGGCAATATATGTCACTCCTGGGGATCCAAATAACATTCCTAAAAACATAAGAGATGTTATACCTGCTGCTCGTGCTGATGGAATGTTGTACACACTTTGAATGAATCCTGCGCCCCATACGTCAGCAAACCCTTCTAATGGACCAACCATTAGGCCAGCGCATAAGCAAACGATGAGCACATTTTTGTTTTTAAAGACTTGCTTAATATCTTCAAAAGCATGGTGGCTAACAACAATGGGTTTATGTTGCTTAGGGATAATCAAATAAGCAAATACGGCTAGTGCGCAGCCAATCCAGCAGAAATATACTAAAATTGTTTGCCAGTGCATGACCTCAAAAAGTAATTTTACGGGTTCACCACCATATATCGCGCCAATTAGACCAACGGTGACACATAGTCCTAGCATTCTATTAAAGTGTGTTTCAGGGAAGCCTAAGCGAATAACTTTGAAGGCGCCAAGGATTGCCCCTGATGAGCCAATGCCCATGATGATACGACCAATATTCGCTGCAGCAATTGTATCGCTGAGAAGTAAAGGTAAAATACCCGTTACTGTTAAAAGGATACAAACAGGGATGATGATGCGTGGACTTTTTCTATCTAACCAGATCCCAAGAGGAATATGAGCAGCCGTGTATCCGATGTAGTAAAGGCCAGCGAATTGTCCAAATTCGACTGCGGTTGTATTAAAGTGCGTTAATAATTCAGGCATAAGAATATTTGGCAGTACTCTTATCACGTATTGATAGGCATAAAATAATGAGGCTACTGCCCACATGGACCAAGCTTGATAAGATGATACAGATAACATATACGGCTCCCGTATTTGAGTTTAAACTAATTGGTGATGGGGGATGAAATAAAACACAAGCACAGCACTAGCTGCGCAGAATCAGAACAGAAAAAGATAAATAGCTTTTAAACATAACCATACTTTGTCTTAAAAAGTACTGGTTGTCAATATTTTGATGAAGTCGATAGGTGTTTTTGGAAATACTTTGGTATGCGTTCTAGACTTTAATTTTTTCACCTACTAATATTTGGTGAGTATTTCTTTAAGGATACCTATGACTTTTTCTAATAAATTGGTTGCTGTTTTAAATAAAGAGCTACCCTCAGGTGTGGCTTTGAATGCATTGGCACATATGACCTTAGGCCTTGGGGCAAAAGTCGGTTCTGATAGACTACATTTGGATATTTATAAAGATAGAAATGGATTAGAGTATCCAAATATTTCTCAAATGCCATTTATTATTCTAAGAGGAAAATCCAGCGAGATTAAAAAACTTGTGCAGCAGATGAGAGAGCATAAGGTTGCGCATGGTGCCTTTATCAACACGATGACAGGTGGAACGTATATTGAGCAGTTAGAAAAAACAGCAAAATTTACGGATGAAGAACTTGTTTTTTATGGATGCGTGGCGTTTGGTCCGTTAGAGGAATTAAATGCGATGACGAAAAAATTTTCCTTGTGGAAAGATTAAATGAATAGCATTGAAAAAATCGTTGAGGATTATAAAACTTCGGAAGCGATGGGTTTTTATTGGAGTGATGCGTCAGAGGTTATACGACAAATCCGACTTGAACTTGACGAAGTGGAAAAAGAGTTGCAGGAAAATAATACAAGAGCACTTCAAGAAGAGCTCGGTGATGTTGTGCATGCCTGGGCTACTCTTGCTTATTTTTGTGGTTTTGATGCCAATGAAATAATAGAAAAAGCTGGGGAAAAATTTGAGAAGCGCTTTAAGGCATTATGCGACGTGATTAAAGAAGAAGAAATGCATCATTTTAAAAGTCTTACGCGCAGAGAAAAATTAGCGTTTTGGGAAAAAGCAAAACGAAAAATGACTTAAGAAAATTTCCAAACAATATTGATTAAATCTTAATATCTTGTACAATAAAAATTAAGAAATATCGTAAGTGCAAAAGGGAAATGTTGGTTTATACGTTTAGGGCCATCATTAGCATTTCTAACAATATTGGCGGCTAGCCCGTCGATGTATCTTTTCTTATTCGCCTATTTTTAAAAATTAAAATTGTTTCTTCAAATTTTTGAGGTTTATTATGTCTAAAAGAATTCTGCCCTATTTAATGTGGCTTTTGCCTCTCTCATTTTTTACCTATCAGTTTATTTTGCGCCTGTGGCCAAGTTTAATGATGCAGCAAATTATGCAGCAATTTCAAATTGATGCGACGGGTTTTGGTTTGTTGGCGTCGGTTTATTATTATGGTTATGCAGGCATGCAGATACCTATTGCTATATTGCTTGATCGTTTTGGTGCTAGGTGTGTGGTATGCATTTGCGCTGTCTTATGCGGACTGGCAACGCTTTTATTTACCTACACGGATAATTGGATTTTAGCACTTATCAGCCGCTTTATTGTCGGTGTGGGTTCTGCTGCGGGATTTTTAGCAACATCGAAAGTTATTTCTGAATGGTTTGATGGAAAATACTATGCCCAGATGGTTGGATTTTCTTTTACCGTAGGACTTCTTGGAGCAATTTATGGGGGTAAACCGGTAAGCTTACTTGTTGAAAATTTTGGCTGGCAGCATGTAGCATTTGTGTTGGCTTTTGTGAGCATTGGGATAGGATTTTTGACATTACTCTTTTTAAAAACGAAAAAAACAAAAACGAAAAATGAGCCCTCTTTACGCATGAAAGATTTTAAAAAATTACTTCGTTCTTCAACGATTTGGTTTTTAGCAATTGCGAATTTGTTGATGGTAGGTCCATTGGAGGGATTTGCTGATGTGTGGGGTGTAAATTATTTGATGCAAGTAACAGCACTTAGCAAATCTGATGCGGCTGGATTTGTGTCGTATATTTTTGTTGGTATGTTATTCGGTGGACCATTGTTGGCAGCATTTGCAAAACGAACAAGTAATTATACAATTATTTCAGTATGTAGTGCAGGCATGGTTGCTGCATTTTTGTGGCTTTTGTTTGTGAATTCTCAACTAAATACGTACACACTTTCTGCGGTATTTTTTGTGGTGGGTATTTTGTGTTGTTATCAGGTCTTAGTTTTCGCAAGTGGTAGTGAATTGGTTTCGGCCTCAATGTTAGGTTTAACAGTTGCATTTTTGAATTGCGTGAATATGTTAGGTGGATCATTTTTCCATAGCACCATTGGCTGGACCATGGATCAATTTTGGACAGGTGAAATGCTTGACGGAATTCGTGTTTATACAGTTTCTTCCTATCAAAAAGCGCTTTTAATCATTCCTGTAGCAGCGTTGATTGGTGGAATTATGGTGATGATGCTTCGTCTTCACAAGTTCTCTAGATCACGCTAAGTATTTTAACAGTAATCTTGGCTAGGATTTAAATGAGATGATGAAGAGTAGATATATCAAGTTTTTTTCTTATCTTGTTCTTTTTGTAAGTATCTTTACAGCTACGTATGGAGCTTTATTAGATAGTGACTCTGGGTTAGTTATTATTTCGCCTAATTCAGAAGAGTATAAAAAAGAATGTGCCATGTGGAATGCTAAAATTAAAGCAAGGCCTGCGGCTGTATTGCTATGCAGCAACAATGAGCATGTTAAAGAGGCTTTGCTTTGGGCAAAAACACATGGTAAAGAGGTGCGTATTCGTTCTAACCGCCATAGTTACGAGGGGCTAAGTACGGCCGATGATGCTGCTGTTATCGATGTGAGTTCTATAAAATTGATTGAATTAAGTGCTGATAAAAAAACTGTTAAAGTCGGAGCTGGCAACAACATATATAGTGTTTGTCAGGAGTTATGGAAACATAAACTGGCAATACCATTAGGCTCTTGTCCAACAGTAGGAGTAGTGGGGCTTGCTATAGGTGGAGGTATAGGTCTTTCTTCTCGTTTAATGGGACTAAGTTGTGACAACGTTACAGAGATAGAAATGGTAGATTGCAACGGAAATTTAATAAGAGCTAATCGAGTAGATTACCCTGATTTATTTTGGGCTTGTTGTGGAGCGGGTAATGGAAATTTTGGTGTTATAACATCTATCACTTTTAAAACACATCCTGTTTCAAAAGTGATTGTTTATAATATTGAATGGCAATGGAAGCATATATATGATGTTAGCGAAAAATGGTTTGTATTGTTAAAATCAGCTCCTAAAGAGCTTATGACTTTTTTACGATTTACTAAGAGAAATTCTCAAAAAACTTTAAGATCCTTTGGGCAATTTTTTGGCACTGAAAAAGAGTTACGAATTTTGCTTAAACCTCTACTAGAAATTTCTTCTGATGCCATTGTAACTATTGAAGAGTGTTCTTATATGCAATCAGTGAATAAATGGGCAGGCGTTGGTCCAGAAGGTGTGTCTGTTATTTCTAATGCTAAATCATTTAAAGCAACTTCTTTATACCTTAAAGATGACTTACCTAAAGAAGCGATAAGAATTATAGATGACTATTATTCACAACCAGCAATTAAAGATAATTTTACAGTACTAGACAGTTATGGGGGAGTAATCAATGAAGTTGGAAAAGATTTTAATGCTTTTTCACATAGAGATTGTATTGCTTCAATGCAAACTTTAGCTTATTGGGAAGACGATGAAGATGCAGGTCAGCAGCTTGAGTGGTCTAGAAATTATTATAAAGATATAGCTTCTTATGGAGAGGGAGCTTATGCAAATTATTCAGATTTAGAATTGGAGGATTGGGAGCATGCTTATTATGGCGACCATTGGGAGGCTTTGGTTTCTATAAAGAAAAAATATGATCCAGAAAACTTCTTTCACCATCCGCAATCTGTTTTTTTTCTAAATGCAGTGTGAGATGCAGCGAGAGTGTACTTAATTCAAAGGCGTTTCAGTACTCGTCTGACTTCAGGCAAGTATTTTATTTTTGCTGTCAAAGAGCCTGATTGCCAAATGCCAGTGATTGGATCTCTGTAATAATCTTCGCTTGGTTGTGGGCCTTTATTGATATATTCTTCCAGTATCATACCAGATTGTTTATAGCTTGTTCTGCACATATGTGACGTTCGATACGCGCTATTAAAAACTCTTACACTTGTTGGGGCCACTTGGTAACCTACCCACCCAAAAGGTAAATTTTCTCGTGTTATGAAAGAATGATATATCATGAAAATTGAGTTGCTGTAGTCCGGAAAGTCAGGATTTAACTGATGTGAAGAATCTTTTGGAAGGGTCAATAAAGGACTTCTTATTCCAGACTCTTTTATCTCGTCAGTAAAACGATGCAGAAGAATGACAGGCTCAGAAATTTTTCCAGTATGGTAATTTCTACGAGGTAGGCAGGGTATTTTTCGTTTGGCTATGCGATCTAATCGTGAGCTAATTATGGGTATTGTTGCGGAGGCTTGAAAATGGCGAGTCTCCCACTTTTTTGGAAAATTATAGGCAGGTGCATATATAGGACTATTATAAGCATCACATACAAAAGGTTCTCTTGTTAGAGGATGGAAAAGAACAGATTTTTTTTCCTCTTCAGCTTTTGCTAGCTGCATTAGATATTGATCTAGGGGTATACGTGAATTTTTATAATCTTGTTCGTCTTCTTTTATATCTTTTCTATATAGAGTGATACGAAAGGTCGGGTTATAGACATAAAGATCAGGATTCGCGCGGTCAACAAAAATGCCTTCATAGAGATGAGGAAGATTATTTGGATTTATTTTTGGATCGTATTCATAAAAAATACAATCAGAAAAATAGGGGAAACCGGTTAAGGTTGGAATGATTAAACGTGCTCTTTTGAAGGCTTCTTCTTCGTTAAATTCTTTAGGATTTTTTCTTTCGATATCCGCAACAAATTCGTTCTCAAAAAGAGATTTATAAGGATTTAGGGAATTTCGAACAAGAAAAATTTCATCATCACTTGGAGAAATAGAAGCTGCAAAATTTTTGCCATTAAAAATTAAAAATCCGATTGCGCAAAAAATAATGCTTTTGATAAAAAAACGTTTCAAAGAAGGCACCATATAAAAATAGATTGTATTTATATGGTGCAGATCTTTTAGAAATTAAGCAAGATTTTCATAAATGGGAAAGCGTTTACACAGCGCAATAGCTTTGGTTTTTGCTTCTTCAATGGCACTTTGTGCATCGCCTTTTGCAGCAGCTTTTAAAACGCTGAGCATTAACCTTCCAACTTCGCGAAATTCTTCTTCCTTAAAACCGCGGGTGGTGCAAGCAGGTGTGCCAACGCGAATACCGCTAGTAATTGCAGGAGGTTGCGGATCTTTTGGAATACCATTTTTATTGCAGGTTAAATGAGCCTGCTCTAAAACATCCGCTGCATCTTTTCCAGTAATACCGATAGGACGTAGATCAAGCAATAACATATGGCAGTCAGTGCCGTCGGTTAAAAGTTTGATGCCGCCTTCGTGCAATACTTCGCCGAGAGCTTTCGCATTCTTCACAATTTGGAATGCGTAGTCTTTAAATTCAGGCTGTAAAGCTTCTCCGAAAGCGACGGCTTTCCCAGCAATTGCATGCAAAAGAGGTCCACCTTGAAGCCCTGGGAAAACAGCGCTGTTGATTTTTTTTGCCATATCTTCACGATTTGTAATAATGATACTACCTCGGGTTCCTCGCAATGTTTTATGCGTGGTAGAAGTGATAACATCGGCGAAAGGAACAGGAGTAGGGTAAACACCCCCAGCGATTAGGCCGGCATAATGGGCCATATCAACCATAAGATAGGCGCCAACCTTGTCAGCAATTTTTTTGAAACGATGGAAATCGATAAATCTTGGATAAGCAGAAGCACCAGCAATAATGAGTTTTGGTTTGTGCTCGAGGGCTTTGGTTTCAACCTCATCGTAATCAATGAGATGTGTGGTATCATCAACACCGTAAGAAACGATGTTAAACCATTTACCCGACATGTTAACTTTGCAACCGTGAGTTAAGTGTCCGCCGGCGCTGAGATCCATGCCCAGAACTGTATCGCCTGGATTTAAAAGGGCTAAGAAAACAGCTTGATTTGCTTGCGCGCCTGAGTGAGGTTGTACGTTGGCAAATTGAACGCCAAATAAACGTTTTAAACGCTCGATCGCAATTGTTTCAACTTCATCGACGTATTCACAACCATGATAATACCGTTTACCGGCGTATCCTTCAGCGTATTTATTGGTAAGGATGGATCCTTGAGCCTTGAGAACCGCTGGACTTACAATATTTTCCGAAGCGATTAATTCGATCTGATTTTGCTGACGAATTAATTCGTTGTTGATTGCACCAAAAATTTCTGTGTCGTTAAAATGTATGAAAGCATCACCTTAAAGTTAAATGTTGAATGGTGCCGCTGGAGAGAATCGAACTCTCGACCCCACCCTTACCAAGGGTGTGCTCTACCACTGAGCCACAACGGCGCTTTAATATTTATATCGTGTGGTCTAGTTTTTGGCAATGGGATGGGGTGAGATGTTGAATTACGTGCGATGTAGGTTATGCGTGTTTGCAAATTTTGCCAAGATAGCCACTACATCGATATTATAATGGGGAACTATTTGGGTTATCCAACTCAAAGATCCCTCAGCTTTTTCTATCTCTTGCATTATTTCAGGATCACTCTCTTGATATTTTTTAAGTTTTGCAAAAAAATTATCTCGAAGCTGCGTGAGGGTTGTATTTGTAGTCGTAACTATGTCAAAAAGCACAGTATTTGTCGTTGAAATGCTGGAAACGTAATCTTGTTGTTGAAAAAGATCATCAAGGATAGGTTGCATTTCATTGGGTAAATCTGAATCGATTCTGAGAATAAAATGATCAATGTTAAAATTCGGGTATGTGTAGTGTGCTAACTGGGATTGTTCTTCCTTGATTTCTTTTGTTTCGTAATTTGTTTCATCCATACATACCAAAGGAGTTATTTGGCTTACGCCGATTGCTATACCTAGCAGTAATGTTGTTGTTTTCATAAAAAAAACTTTTATATTTACAATGCCTTTATAAGAACGGATTGATAAATTTTCAAATAAAGTTGCTGAAAATTTTATATATAAATATTTAAGTGATGCTTTTTTGCAATATGGTAATGAGATTGTATTTCTTCCTATTATTTTTAGGAATTTAAAAAATAGATAGCCTTTTTTGCTACATTGATGGTGCATCCAGCGACATTGTAGCCATCGACTTTTGGTTGTTTCAGTATTTTTAAAATAGCATCGATTGTTTCATAAGGTTTTGGGTAAGTGGCTTTGCCAATGGCCCAAATGGTTTGACGTAGCCATTCTTGTTGAATGTGATTTGGGCATTCAAAAAAAATGGGTTGATTGATGGCAAGAGGATTAATGCTAATAATGAAATTTTTTGCGTGCTCATTTACCAAATTTTCTAAGGCTTGATACAAGCTATAGATTTTGGTGGCGGAGGTAAGAATGCCTTCTTCTTGCCAGCCTAAGTTCTTGATGTGCTGCACAAGTTGGCGTACGCGCGTACGTTCGTATGAATCATCTTGATTTGAAGGATCTTCGATCCATTTGATTTTTTTATTTTGTAAGTAGGTTCGTAAATCTTGAGGGAAAATTTCAAGAAGAGGGCGAATAATCCGAACATCATTTTTATATCGTGTTGTTTGAATTCCTTGAAATCCAGCAGGTCCTGATCCCTTTAAAAAGCGCATCAGAATGGTTTCAATTTGATCTTGTGCATGATGCGCTGTTAGCAAAAAAGGGTTTTCATATTTTTTGCAAAATTCGGTGAGTAAATGGTATCGAGCTTTTCGGGCTTGTTCGTGAATACGGTTAAGATTATCTTCATGCTGCCAAACAAGCGTGTGATGAGAGATATCATGAGCTTTTAAAATGCTATGCACTTCTTCTGCTTCTGCAGATGATTCTGGGCGTAATGCATGATCAATTGTGACGGCTTCTAACTTTACATTTTTTGTTGCTGCATATTCATTGGCAAGAAAAGTTAGGGCAAGACTGTCAGCACCACCTGATACTGCAACAATAAGAGTGCAAGTGGGTGAGGGAAGAAGTTGATCAAATGCTGTAAAAGCTTTTTGTTGTAAGGAAATCATCCTAAAACCTGTAAAGGCTGTTTTAAGGTAATGCCAGTTGGCAGCATATTGCAGCAATAGGCTAGCGTTTCAACGCCGGCTTTAGTGGCTTGTCGAGAAGCTTCACCATAAGCTTTATCGAGATCATCAGCTACTTTAAAAGTTAGAGCATCATCGCGTTGCACGACGTATAAAACGATGCTTCGAATACCACTTTTTACTTGATTTGCTAATTCAAGTTGGTGTTTGGCGCCGCGTGCAGTAATACAATCAGGGAATTCGGCCATGTGATTATTGCGAATTAAATGAACGTTTTTCACTTCTACGAGGCACATTTCGGTGGGACCGTCAGTAAGAAAAAAATCGATTCGTGAATTTTGTCCGTACTTTACTTCTGCTTTAACATTTTTATAATCAGCTAATTCGGGAATAGATTTTTTCGCTAAAGCTTCTGCGACAATTAAGTTGGGATTGTTTGTATTGGTACCAATCCAGGTTCCTTCACTTTCAACCATTTCCCATGTGTAGGCTAATTTTCGAGCAACATTGACGGCTTTTGATAAAGCAACGCGCGAGCCTGGCGTGGTAATACCCATCATAGCGCCAGGGTTCGGGCAGTGTACGGTTAGTTCTTCGCCCGTATCAAATTTTACGTCGGCCAAAAAGCGTTTGTAGCGTTTGATAAGAGTGCCGTAGGTAAGATCGCTTGGAAAAATCATCAACGCATTTCTTCAATAGGAGTTATGCCAAGAAGATTTAGTCCTTCGGCAAGGATACTTGCTGTTGATTTTAAAAGTGCTAAACGTGCTGCTGTTTGTGAAGGAGAGTGCTCGTCAATAAAACGTAGTTGCGTATTTTCTTTCCCTTTATTCCAGAGGGAGTGGAAAAGGCTTGCGGTATCATACAAATAATTTGCAATCCGATGTGGTTCTAAATGTTGTGCTGCAGATAAAACAATGCGCGGCCATTGAATTAGACCTTTAATGAGGCTTAACTCAGCTTCATCATTTAAACACTCTAATGAATCAGCACTAAGTTCTTTACCGAATGTTTGTGCGGCATGACGTAATACAGAATGAATGCGTGCGTGCGCGTATTGGATGTAAAATAAAGGATTATCTTTTGACTGCTCAATAACTTTTTTAAAGTCAAAATCAATCACCATATCCTGATGACGAGAAATCATCATAAAGCGTACAGCATCTTTGCCAACACGTTCGACAAGTTGTTGAATGGTTATAAAAGTACCGGCTCTTTTGGACATACGAACAGGCTGACCATTGTCCGAAAAGTTTACCATTTGGCAAGTTTTGATGGTATAGATTTGATCATTTTTTAGGGCTTTTACCGCTGAGGTTAGGCGCTTGACGTATCCTACGTGATCAAAACCAAGAATATTAACAAGAACGTCATAATGGCGGCTGATTTTGTAATAGTGATACCCAACATCGCCAGCAAAATATGTCCATGTGCCGTCTGATTTTTGCAAAGCTCGATCAACATCATCACCATAGGCGGTCGCTTTGAATAAAATCTGTGGGCGTTCTTCCCAATCATCAATTTGATGACCTTTTGGTTTTTCAAGAATACCAGTGTATACATCGCCTTTTTCTTCTAATGCTTTAAGGGCTTTCTCTACCCATCCTTCTTGGGTGAGTGCGCTTTCGGATGCATATTCCATGGTGATGCCGAGTGATTTTAAGTCGGACCTGATGCAATTCATCATAGAGTCGATAGCAAAAAGCCGCACTGTTTCAAACCATTCAGCATTAGGTTTATTTAAAAGGGAATCGCCGAACTTGTGTGCTAAATCTGAGCCCACTGGGATTAGGTAATCGCCTTTGTACATGTCTTGGTCAAAGTCATCATCTGAAATAGTTTCATCGAGGGCTTCTTTATAACGAACGTAAGCTGAGCGTGCGAGGGCAAGTGTTTGTCCGCCAGCGTCATTAATATAATATTCGCGCGTCACTTTATAGCCAACTTTTTCAAGCAAATTGGCAACAGTATCTCCTAGGATCGCATTGCGTCCATGGCCAATATGCATAGGGCCTGTTGGATTTGTTGAAACATATTCTACTTGCGCCGATTTACCTTTTCCTAAAGTGTTTGTGCCGTAGGCTGATTGGAGATTTAAGATTTCATGCACTTCTTTTTGTAGGATGGTCTGTTTTAGCCATATATTGATGAAGCCAGGGCCTGCAATCTCTGTTTTTTCAATAGCTTCGTGACTGGAGATTTTTTTGATGAGTTTTTGTGCAAATTCACGCGGAGAAATGCCTTCAGCTTTTGCACACACCATAGCGGCATTGCTTGCTAGATCGCCGTGAGATGGATCTTTTGTAGGTTCAAGTATGACTTTATCAAGCTGCGCAGTTGGCGCAATTTCTTTCAGCGATTTTTCAATAAAGTCTTGTAACGTAAAAACGAGCGTCATGAATATTCTCCTAGAACAGTTATAGATTTAGCAGGCCTTGAGAGAAAGAATCAATAAAAACTGAAAGGCTAGAGTTTTTGTTAATTAAATTATGTGCACGTATCTGTGCTTATAACCAAATTCATATGGTTTTATCTTGAATTAATAAATATTTAATAAAAATTAAAA
>JAJTEE010000002.1 GCA_021298215.1 Alphaproteobacteria bacterium | reverse complement strand
AAAAAATATAATAAATAAATAAATTATATTTTTTGGCAAACTAAAAAAACTTGCTAGTCTTAGGGTTTTTATGGTTTAATAAAGAAAAAATGAAATAATGAGCCAGATGAATGAGCTTAGAATCTGGCCACATGTTGTTTGCTTAGGGATGTTTTATTTATGGGTAAAAAATTATTAATTGATGCGGCTCACATTGAAGAAACAAGAGTCGCAGTTGTTGATGATCAGTATTTAGAGGAATTTGATTCTGAGCATTATAGTAAAAAGCAGCTTAAATCCAATATATACCTAGCGAAGGTTGTGCGTATTGAACCATCATTACAAGCAGCTTTTGTGGAGTATGGTGGAGATAAGCACGGGTTTCTTCCTTTTTCAGAGATTCATTCTGATTATTATAGGATTCCTGTGTCTGATCGTAAGTCCTCAGATTCTCAAGAGAATGATGATGAAGTGGATGGCGAAATTGCGGATGGAAAAGAGCGCTCAATTAAAGAAAAGCGCAATTATAGATACAAGATTCAAGAAGTTATCCAGAAAAATCAAATCTTGTTAGTGCAGGTGATAAAAGAGCAGCGGGCTAATAAAGGCGCAGCCTTGTCAACATTTTTATCTTTGGCAGGCCGTTATTGTGTTTTGATACCAAATGCTGGCAATAGAAATGGTGGAATTTCTCGTAAAATCCAAGATGATTCCGATCGTAAGCGCTTGAAAGAAGTGTTGACTGGATTGGATATACCGGAAGGAATGAGCTTGATCGTTAGAACTGCCGGACAGGAGCGTTCAAAAATTGAAATTCGCCGAGACTACGAATATTTGATGCATGTATGGGAAGAAATTCGTGAGAAGACTTTAAAATCTATAGCTCCTTGTCTTATTCATGAGGAAGGTGATCTTGTGAAGCGTGCGATTAGAGACATTTACACGCGCGAAATAGATGAGGTTTTAGTTGAGGGCGAGGAGGCTCATAAAGAGGCAAAGAATTTTATGAAAGTTCTGATGCCGAGCCACGCAAAAAAAGTAAAACTCTACAAGGATGCACAAGTTCCTCTGTTTCATAAATTTAAGGTTGAGCAGCAAATTGAAAAAATGATGTTTCCTAAAGTTGAGCTTCCTTCGGGCGGATCGATTGTTATTAATCACACAGAAGCTTTAGTTGCTATAGATGTGAATTCTGGTAGATCAACGCGTGAACGTAATATTGATGTAACAGCACTTAAGACAAATTTAGAAGCAGCACAAGAAATCGCTCGCCAATTGCGTTTGCGAGATTTGTCAGGATTGTTGGTGATCGATTTTATTGATATGGAAGAAAATAGCCACATTAACCAAGTTGAGCGAAAACTAAAAGAATCTTTAAAGCCAGATCGTGCACGTATTCAATTAGGTAGAATCAGTCAGTTTGGTTTACTTGAGTTATCTCGTCAGCGTTTGCGTCCAAGTTTGATTGAAACACATACATTACCTTGTGCTCATTGTCATGGAACAGGCATCGTGCGCTCGATAGAATCGTTATCTTTACAAATACTACGAGCTATTGAAAGAGAAGCGGTGAAAGGAAGGGCAGCAGAAATTCAAGCAGCCGCTCCAAAAGGAGTAGATCTATATCTGCTTAACCAAAAGCGCAAAGAAATTACATTGATTGAAAGTCGTTTTGATGTGTCTATTTATGTGGTACATGAAAATGTGGCTGTTTCTCCATTTTTCCGAATCGATATTCTCAGCGTAAGAGAGGGTATTGTTCAGAATGAAGAAACGAATAAAACAAAGATAGGTACTTCAAAAGCGCAGAAAAAAGATAGCAGATCTTTATCATCAGCTGAAGAAGATGCAGACGTAAAGACGAATCATGCTCATGAACCGCGTAATAAAAGATACAAGAAAAGGCATTCTTCATATAAAAAGAACTCGCGCTTCAAAGATGAAAAAAATCAGAGTAACACAGCAGGAGATCAGGAACTTAATAAGATAGATAGCACACCAAAAAATCAGGGAGAAAAAACACAAGATCATCCAAAAAGCGCTGAAATTATTGCTCCACAATTTGGAAAAAAAACTTACAAGCATAGAAATTCTAGGAAAAAAAGTGGTGAGCAAAAGGAAAAAAAATCTATAGCTAGTTCTAGCGAAAATGAAGAAGCAAGCACTAAGCCAAAAAAAATTGGCTTAGGAGGCTTTTAGATTAGTTTCTCTTAAGCGAACGTATGAAATCTACAGTCTCGCTTAAGGGTTACTTTATTGAATTTATTAAATCCGCAACCTCACTTAAAGAGTTGAAGGACGTGGTCATATTGTTAAATTGTTGAACACGTTGTACCATCTCAGCCATTTGAGGAATTGTTTCTATAGTGCTGCTTTCAAGTGCACCTACAGCAACTTTCCCCGCAGCACCGTCTCCTAAGTAATGATAAATGGGTAAGCCTGATCCTACAGAGTATTCATGCGTTCCTATTTTTTGAACATTATTATTGGGTAGGTACAATCCTTTATCTAGCATTTCCAACCCATTAGGGTTGTTAAAGCGTCCTACGATAATTCTTCCTACAAGCTCTCTTTGCCCATTGTTAAAGCTTGCATAAATATTGCCATTTTCGTCAATTTGCGGTGATTTGAAGGTCCCTGCAGAATGGCCATTAGCTTGAATTTTTAATCGGGACGATCCGCTTTTTATCACCATAATTCCATCTGACTTGCCGACCGTTCCTAATTTCATTTCTGATGTAATAGTTGCATCTTCGGGGCAGGTAATATGTATATTAGGGGCTGTAGCTTCACCATTGAAACTTAATGGGGACCCTTTATCATTAAAATTAATGATAACAGGTTGGGCAGCAGATGAATTCGATGGTGTTCCAGCACTGTATGCCCCATTTACGGTACATCCTGCTGGTGCTTGAACGGTTAGTGCCCAAGATTGCCCGCTTCCGCTGCTGCTCGCCCAATCAGCATTTCGGGTAAAAACATAATTTAAGGTACGTGGGGTACCAGAAGAATCATGAACGGTGACAGCTCTGGTGACGCTGTCGCCAACTTTAGCATTAAGTCCGCAACTGAACTTTATTTCTGAAGTTTGTTCTGCTGCTGAACTTATATCTGAAAAGTCTAGAGTTTTAAAGGCAGCAGTTTCTAGGTTTGTTGGCAGAACTCCATTTACTGCTGGAACATACACTAATTTCATACCAAAATGATTTTCTAGTTCGTTCTTTGAGTTAAGTTGAAAAGAGCCAACACGGGTGTAATATGTATTTTCTTCCGGGTCTTGCACTAACAGAAAGGACGAGTCGCCTAAGAGCGCTAAGTGAGTATCTACCAGGGACTCAACTGGAGCGCCTACGCCTCGAATATAATATTGAACATTGTTTTCTAAAAGGCCAGCTGCCTCGCCACCCATATATGAATACTATACGGATTGAAAAGTATGACGAGGGCGTCCCGCGACAGTTGATTCTGCCGCTAAATTATGCGCTGTATCATTGGTTGCTTTGGCTGTGTTGTTTAGGGCAATAGCATTTCTAGTCATTGCGCTAGAGATGCTTGAATTGTCATAACGAGGTACTAGATCTGTCATTATGCTACCTCAGTAGTTGTAGGGGTGGTTATAGATTCTCCGCCGCTGTAAACAGACAGCATGTTTTTAAGGGGTTGGTTTCCATTGTAATAGGTAGGGAATTTACTATTAATAGTTGGATCGAAGCGAACTTGTTCAATTCTTTTCTGCGTATATGTTGGGATAATTACGCTTTCTTCGCCATTTGAAAGAACGGCATGGATGTAATAATCACCTTCTTCAGCTTTTTCTCCATCATCCTTGATTCCATCCCAATTTACGTTTCTAATGCCAGGTTCTTCGTTTGATTCCCATGTTCTTATGGAGTCGCCGCTGCGATTGAGCAATGCTACTTTTACAATACCTGCGTCTGGTATTTCTAGGGCAAATGTTGCAGAGTTTCCTTTAAGTGTTAGCTTGCTGTCCTTAACTAAAGCGTCTTTTCCGACTAGTTGGCTCATCAACAGATGTGTATTGCGCAATTGGATTTTGTTATTTTCTTCTTGTAGGGCTGCTCTTTGCATGTTGCCAGTTGCATTAAGCATATCCAGCATGCTCCTAAGCATATCGGTTGTGTTGAATTTATCATCTCCTAAAGTTACGCGACCTTTTACATAAGCCAGAACCATTTCTTGAATACCTCTTACGGTTTTCTTAATATCTCTTTCTAATTGGCTACCTTCACCTTTGGTAAGTGTATCTATATCAGGATTTGGATTTCTTAGTAATTCATCAAAGGGAGTGCCACTAGATTTCTTTTCTTTAGTTTCCCTAGCAAAATACTCTGCAGAGTTGTTGGGGCGAATCTCGCCAGTGCCTGTTGCAGTAATTGTCATTTTGATTCCTTATATTGCTATAGATTTAGGGAGGCCAGGGCCTTTGAATTGCATTCTAGAAGGATCCATGGAATATCCTTCATGAGTAATAATTTTCATAAACTCTTCGCGATGCTGAGCAAATAGAGCTACAACTTGATCATTCGAACCAGAAAACATAATGCGTACAGATCCGTTTGGGCTATTTTCATCAATAACTTTTCTATCAAAACGCATATGAATGTCTACAATTCCGTCAGGGTGTTTTAATGGAACTGTAATATGTGGATATTGAGCATTTAGCTGCTGCTGAAATTTTTCTTTTACGTCTCTTAAGGCTTCAATTTCTTCTCTTCTTAATAGCTGAGCATGCTCACTACGTGATATGGGATCAATTTTAGAAGAGGCTTTTAAAGCTTTTTGATGCGGTTCATTGAATTTTTGCGAATCATTACTATCTCGCTGGTGTTGATGGCGTTCATGTACTGCATTTACTAATCCTATAGAAATTTGCTCTACATCCGTTGCAGAGGCCATGATTATGGATGGGTTATTTACGACACGAGAACCGTATCCTTTATCAATAATCTGTTTTGGAAGCTGTATCATTGTTGATGAGCTAAAATTTTCTGAAGATTTTGTCGCATCAGTTGAGGAGGGCGCAATTTTATCCATGCCAAGTATAGCCGCTGGTTTTTCAGGTAAAGTTTTAGATTGCGAAATGTCGATGGATTTTTGGCTAGATGTTTTATGATCAGGTCCAAATCGATGACTTTGATAGGATGCTGTTGCAGTTGCTGCTTCTGAGAACTGTTGTCCAAGCTGCAATGTTGAGCTTGCTAAAAATGAATTAAAATCCTCATGTACTGGTGGGCGGACGCTTCCTTCTTTAATAGAAGAAGAAAATCTGGAATCTGGTTGAATATATTTGGCAGGTTCTTGTTCATTATGAATACGAGCAAGCGTATGGGATTTTATGCCCTGAATCGATATTGGTTGTGTGGCCATACCTTAGCTCGTTGTTTTTTACCTTTTCCAACGATGCATGCAAGGGATGTGCCAGAGTAATAAAAAGCCCCGCATAAAGCGAGGCTTTTAAAAGAAAAAATCTTAAAAGATTATTTCTTTTCTTTAGTTTCAACTTTCTTAACAGCTTCTTCTTTAACTTCAGAGCTTGCTGCGGGAGCAGTAGTTCTAGCATCAGCCGCTGGAGCAGCTTTAGTATCTGGAACAACTTTTTCTTCAGCTGGCTTATCAGTATTTGTTGCAGCTACAAGAGCAGCAGTAGAAATAGCAAGAATAGCAAGAACTTGCTTTAACATGGGATTCTCCTTAAATTAAAATTAAATAAAAACTAACAGCGTTATTTTATTGATCATAAAGATCACTGGCAAGAGGGTATAATGTATTTTTTTTACATTTGGCAGATTGATTCTACCCAAAACCACAGCAAAGCATTGAAAAACCTTCATTCTGGCAATGTGACATTTTGGGTACAGTCAGGTTGTCAAATACATGGTCGAGGTCAAAGAGGAAAAAAATGGGACTGCTTTGAGGGAAATTTATTCCTTACGGGCTCCTTTTTGCTGCCAAAGATAGCTCTCTCAGGAAGGCTTGCTATTTCGGTAGGAGTTACTCTTGCAAAAATTCTTCAGTCTTTCTTGCCTAATCAGCAAATAGGTCTTAAGTGGCCAAATGATTTGCTATGCAATAATAAAAAAGTGGGCGGCGTTCTTGTTGAAATAGAAGGAATTTTTGCACACGTTGGAATTGGCCTTAATATATTTACTCATCCAGATAATACCGCGATGCCAGCCACTCATTTGCAAGCTTATAAGGCTGTTGACGTAAACGCTTTAAGATGTGCAATTATTAATGCTATTGGAAAAGATGATTTGGAAAATTTTCAATCAATACAGGAATTATGGTGGTTATTTGCGCAAAATACGATTTCTTGCTGGGGCGCTTCAGAGTTTATAGGGGGGGAAGTCATTGGTATTGATGGCGAAGGTCAGCTTTTAGTGCAAGCCGAAGATGGTCAGATTTTTAAGCGGCATCACGCATTTGATGCAAATTAGTAGATGCTTGATGGTTGCTTTGGCGAGGTAAATTTTAATAAGGCATGCTCAGTCGACTGCGTGCCTAGTTTTTTGCGAATGTTTTTTAGATGAAAAGTAATGGTAGCTTGTGAAATTCCTAGATTGTGGCTAATTGTTTTGACGGCAACTCCTTCTGACTTTTGAATAAGTATTTCCGTTTCTCTTTCTGTTAATAGTTTTATAGCTTGAGTATTACGTATGTAAGTAAGTTTATTGGCACACATATTAGCAGCGAAAGAGAGCATATATAGTGCTTCTGGGTGTAACGAAGGTTGATTAATAATTGTTACGAATCCGTGAAATGTTGGATGTGGTATAAGAGGTATAGTTTCGCCAAATTTTATTCCAAACTCATAAGCTTCATTCATGAGCTGTTGCTGGATCGGTAGAAGATTTTTAAAACTATGCGTGCTCCATTCAAATGGAGCTGCAGCCTTCTGTAAAGCTCCAAAAACAGGATCATAAAGATGGTATTGGCTATTTTGATAATGACTTATCCATTCTTTTGGGTAAGTGCAATGCAGGCAAAATGAATCTATGAGGCTTTGCTTTCCAGCAAACACAGCTAAAGCGAAGGAATCAATATTAAAATCATGGCAAATATCTTGAAATGTAGAAAAAATCTTTTCTTGTGATGTGTTAATGGTGTTAATTTTCTCAATTGCTGTATTAATTTTGCTGTTTTTCATATTTTCTCTTAAATACAAATTGTTGCTACATTTTTATACAGTGCTTATTTTCATAACATGTATAATTATGCAAAACAATGTTTTATCGGTTTATTATTTTAATCTCTCTTGTGTATTTTTAAAAACATTACCACTTCTTGAAGTGTGATCAAGATTTTTAGTTCTTGAAACCTATCAATTTTTATAGGTATTGAATCAACTAAAATTAACTTGTAGTGAAAGAAAATCTCTCCCAAACTGTACATGAATTTAAAAACTGCACATACTGATGGAAGATATTGATATTTGGCAATTGAGATTTGATAGCTGTTTTTATTCAGAAAAATTACTGAATAAAATCTCTCTTAAAAATCAAAACCAAAATGATCAATCAGTTGATATACATGAAGTGAAAAAAGCTATTTACTATGCAAAAAAATATCATGGATCACAAAAAAGAAAATCAGGAGAACCGTATTATTCTCATCCTCTAGAAGTGGCTTATAATGTTTCTGACTATCTGTTTAAAGCAGATGCTCTTGTTGTCTGCATATTGCACGATACAATTGAGGATACTAGTTTGACTTTTGAAATGATAAGCAAAATTTTTAATCTATCTATTGCCAATCAGGTTAATTCATTGACGCGCATTAAAGGAGATAAAAAAATTACTTCCGCAGAAATAGTCGAAACGTTATGGGTTGAAAAAAAATATGACCTTTTGCTTATTAAACTTTTTGATAGATTGCATAACATACAAACTCTCAAATCTGTTTCAAAGGAAAAAGCTCAAAAAACAATAACGGAAACACTTAAATACTTTTTGGTTTTAAGCGAAATGATGAAGCTGCCTAATCTGTGCGATTATCTCTATAGCGAATGCTGTAAAGCAACTATAGTATCAGGAATAATTGAGAATTCAGGTCGTGGCTTTGATCAGCAATTTAAGCTTCCGGATCCTCGTGCTCTAGCTTTTGGAAATGCCTAAGACTCATAAAAAAAGCAATTCCGACAGGCATAAAAATACAAAATAATCCCCCGTATCCAAAAACAGACGTTGTATACACAAGACCAAAAGAGGTTATTAAGTAGGTTAAAAGTTTTGCTAAAGCGCTTAAAAAGCTGGTGTATGTAAATCTTTTAAACACTGGAAAATGCTTGTAAAAGATGGGGCTGGCCGGAACATGATCAAAAACAAACAGAGCTGCTAAACACTGGAAAATCAATATAGAAGATGGGGTTAGGCAATAATTCAATGTAAGAGGAAAAAATGAAAGAATTAAGAAGAATGCATAAAATTTTGTTTTTAAAATTTTGAAGGGATGAATTTTGAGGCTTAAGTATGCAAGAGCAATTATACCGAACAGATCAATTATTGATACCCAAAAATTCTGACCAATAACTTCTGCCGAAGAAAATCCACATTTTTGCTTTAAAAGATCGCCGCAATAAATGTAAATAAAGTAAAAACAAGGTGGTCTTGCGCAATGGATAAAGAAATAGCTAATAGAGGTGATGATAGAGGGTTTTTCATCAATATATTTATGATTTATTTCTTCGATTTTTATCTGATTGTCTTCTAGACGATTTTTTAGTTTATTTTTTTTATTTGTGAATTCATCAGCCTCTTTTAAACTTGTTCTCGCTGCTGTCCCTACTAAAGCAATCCCAGCTCCCACCAAGAACGCAATTCGCCAACTTGATGAATCATTATAAATACTAGAATTAGTAAAAATAGAAGCCACACCCAATGCGGCTGTTGTTCCTAAGGCTGAAAATACAGTGATAAGAGCAACTAACGAATACTGCAGGGGTGGTTTTGAGCTTTCCGTTAAATAAATTTCAGCTCCTCTAGCTTCTGCCGTTGCAGCCATTCCTTGTACAGCCCGACAGGCTGTAATTACCCAAGATGCTGTAATGCCGATTTGTGCGTATGTAGGGAGTGTTGCGATGATAACGCACGATATAGCCATCAAAAGGGTCGTCAGAATAACAACAATTTTTCTGCCTACGTAATCGCCTATATAGCCAAATAATAAGGCACCAAATGGCCTAAAAAAATATGTAGAGCAGAATGAAAAGGCTGATAACAATGATGCGGTGAACGGATCTACGTTAGGAAAAAAAAGATCGTTTAACAAGAATGCCATATGCACATACAGCATTAGGTCAAAATATTCTAAAAATGTACCAACAGAAAGCAGCCCTACAGCTTCTCGCTGAGAGGTTGTAAGCTTTGTTTGTGTCTCCTTTATTATATTGGTGCTCGAATCAAGTTCACGCGTGTAGTTTGACAAAATTTTATTAAGAGTCAAGAAATTTTCCTGTAATTTTTTATAGTGTTGTAGCAAAAAAACACTTTTTTAATATTACAAAGGCAGAGAACTCCTTAAATAAGTTGATTTTTTTTGTGTATGTTGTAGTTATAGGTATTACATTTATATTTTATATTATGGCTAAAGAAGATCTTATTGAATTTACAGGAGTTGTGATAGAACTCCTTCCTAATGCTACCTTTCGAGTGAAATTGGATAATGACCATGTTATCTTGGCTCATACCTCTGGGAAAATGCGTAAAAATAGAATTCGCGTATTAATGGGTGATAAGGTAACCATCGAAATGACTCCCTATGATTTAACAAAGGGAAGAATTACATTCCGACAGAAATAAACAAGATTTTACTCAGCTTCAGCAGCTGTTTCAGCAGCACCAATCATGCTGTCTGCAACGGCTCCGGAGTGTTCACGAATAGCGCGCGCTATTGTTTCAGCAACTTCTGGATTCTCTTTTAGGTATTGACGGGCTGCTTCACGACCTTGACCTATGCGTGTAGAGCCATAAGAATACCATGATCCTGCTTTTTCAATGACGTTTGCTTTGACGCCTAAGTCAATTAACTCACCTGCTTTAGAGATACCTTCTCCATACATAATATCAAAATCTACAACTTTGAATGGGGGGGCCATTTTGTTTTTTACAACCTTAACTCTTGTTTGGTTGCCAACAACTTGATCGCGGTCTTTTAAACTACTGACGCGTCGAATATCTAGACGAACAGAAGCATAAAACTTCAGGGCATTTCCTCCTGTCGTTGTTTCTGGATTACCAAACATAATCCCAATTTTTTGGCGAATTTGATTGATAAAAATAACCATGCAATTAGTTTTAGATATTGATCCTGTTAGTTTGCGTAATGCTTGGCTCATGAGGCGTGCCTGAAGCCCCATATGTGAATCACCCATATCGCCTTCAAGTTCTGCTTTTGGAACAAGAGCTGCTACGCTGTCTACCACAAGAACCTCAACTGAGCCGCTTCGAACCAGGGTGTCGGCAATTTCTAATGCTTGCTCCCCTGTATCTGGTTGAGAAATTAAAAGCTCATCGAGGTTTACGCCTAATTTACGTGCATAAGCTGGATCAAGAGCATGTTCTGCATCAACGAATCCGCATACGCCCCCTGCTTTTTGGGCTTCAGCAACTACGTGTAGAGCAAGAGTTGTTTTTCCAGAAGATTCTGGTCCATAAATTTCAATGACTCGACCTCTAGGCAATCCCCCAATTCCAAGGGCAATATCAAGTCCTAGAGATCCAGTTGAAACAACATCAGCTTCAGCAACTATTTCACGTTGTCCCAGACGCATAACCGATCCTTTTCCAAAGGCGCGTTCAATCTGAGAAAGAGCTGCTTCTAATGCTTTTGATTTATCTGTTTTTGATTCCATGATTTTTTCAACTAATTGCCCAAAACGTCCTTAACCTTAGCAGCCAAGTCTTTTAAGGTAAAGGGCTTGGGTAAAAAGTGGATGTTGGTATCGTCACCTAAATTTTTGCGAAAATCATCTTCTGTATATCCGGAAATAAAAATGGTTTTTAAATTAGGAATAATATCTCTAACTTTTTTGTTTAGTTCAGGTCCATCCATTTGTGGCATGACAACATCTGTTACAAGTACATCAAAGGTCGCTCCATTTTGAATGAGATCTAAAGCTTCTTCGCCATTGCATGCCTCTATAACCTCATAGCCCTTTTCTCTTAATGCGCGTGCGCTAAACATGCGAACTGCATCTTCATCTTCTACAAGTAATACAGTTCCAGAACCGCTTAAATCTCCTTTATGCACTTCTGTTGTTGCGGTATAAATATCTTCGGATCCATTGTATCGAGGTAGATATATTTTAAAAGTTGTTCCCTTTTTTTCTTTGCTTTCCACAAAAATGAAACCATCGGTTTGCTTAACGATTCCATAAACTGTTGATAAACCAAGTCCTGTTCCTGCGCCTACTTCTTTTGTGGAGAAAAATGGTTCAAAAATGTGTTCTAAGTTTTCTTCAGGAATACCATTTCCGGTGTCAGTAACTTCAATGATAACAAAGTCTCCGGCAGGCATTGTCTCATGGCCAATTTGAATAGATTTCGAGTTACTAATATTATTAGTTTTTATAGTGAGCTTCCCTCCATCTGCCATTGCGTCTCGAGAATTTACGGCAAGATTTATAATTACTTGCTCGAATTGACTAACATCAACTTTTACTGCCCAAATGTCTCTTCCATGCACAACATCTAAATCTATTTTTGCACCGAGAAGTCTTCTTAATAAAGCGGATAATTCAGCCAAAGCGTCAGTAATATTAACAATTCTTGGCTGCAATGTTTGTTGACGAGAAAAAGCTAAAAGTTGTCTTACTAAATTTGCTGCTCTATTAGCATTTTGTTTTATTTGAGAAACGTCTAAATACGAAGGATCATTAGGTAAATATCGTTGCAATAATAAATCGCAAAAACCAATCATTGCGGTTAGAAGATTATTAAAATCGTGGGCAATTCCGCCAGCAAGTTGTCCAACAGCTTGCATTTTTTGTGATTGAATAAATTGCTGCTCTAATCTTTTTTGCTGAGAAATATCCATTAACTGCAGTAAATACTCATCTCGCTCTTTATCAATTTGACTTAAATAAGCAATACAATGTGTTTTTGCGTCTTGAAAAACTAATTCCACAGGCATAAATATGTTAGAAGCTAGTGCATTTTTTAGTTGTGCATGTGTGTTTTGGCTGAGCAGTGTTAGAAAGCTAGAATTAGAAGTAACATTCGTATTGGGTAAAGTGTTTTCTATAAGGCCTTGAAAAGCTTGATTGAAGCTTAATATTTCTCCTGATTTATGGATGATAACTGCTGGTATGGAGGCTTTTAAAAATGTTTCTTCTGCGTTCCTGTTTTTATTTTCATCAATGGTTAGCCCATCTATTTTACAAATAATAGCTGCTCCAGTTGAGGATGAGGTTGGAGGAAACCATATTGCCTTAAAAGGCGGATATTTAAATGGCTTGACTTGTATGATCTTTATATTTGCATTTTGTCGATCTTCAATCCCGTCCATTGCGTGCTCAATTCGTGCATTAATAATATTTTCTTTCGGTTGTTTAAGCCATTCACACAAAGTTTGATTGCACGCTATGATTTGCCGAGAGCGATTTAGATAAAAAACTCCGAAGGGCGCGTGGTCAATAAACTTTTCAAGAGTTTTAAAATCATCTTGCAGATTCATAATATCATTGAGCTGGGAGGTGATATCTTCAAAGCCGATGAAAATTGATTTAATGGGGAAGTGTGACAGATCTTGAGTAAGTACTCGCGCAAGCACAACCCGCTGTTTTTCATCTGAATGTTGATAGAATTTTAACAGCAATTCTCCCATGTGCAATTCTTCAATCCAACGTTTTAGCATTGGCCATTGAGCGCTTTTTTGAAATTTTTTATCGAGTTTTTCAATGAAATCATTGAGATTAGGATACAAATGGGGATGAGAGCTTTTGATTAATTGCCCATCAAGAGAAAAGATTGCATATTCACTAAATTGTTCCACTGCTTGATGCAATGCTTGTGCTTGATAAATAAAAATATTTTTTTGTTTTTGCTTTTCTTCTTCTCTGATGAACACAGGTAGATAAGCGCCTAACACTAAAACACACAAAAAGAGCAACGTCATCTGGAGTGGGTCGGATGCTAAAAACAAACAAGCACCACAAGTTATGATGATGGCAATTAGAAAAAAACCAGAAAAATGTAGTTTTTGTAATAACACTTATATAGATCTATTTGCATTAGACAATGCTAATAAGAAATACTACATCTAAAATTGTAAAAAACATAGAGTGATTCCGTGCATTGATAATAATATTTTATTGCTCGAATTGAAATGCTTTGCAAAAAAGCTTATTATATAGATAGTTACTTGATGCTGAGGTTGATTTATGGAGTTTTTTTACCACGAATCCGGTATTTTGCTACCAAAAACAGTGTCATTGTTGCCAGTTTATGGGTCGATTCTAATGCCTCGTGCTCAGCTAACGGTTCCTATTTTTGAAGAGCAGTATTTCAGATTGATCTCTGAAGCAATCAGAGAAGATGTTTATGTGGGTGTTATTCAACCAATTTTGGATGAGAATTATAAAGAAAATAAGCAGCTGCATTTATTCTCTTCAGGCACGCTAGGGCGTATAACAGAAATCATAGAAATGGAAGAGCAACGGGTTGTAGTGAATATAGTGGGTGTCTGCAGATTTGACATAATAGAAGAGAATGAAGTGTCGCCAGGCTGCCGTAATGCAAAAGTTGCTTATGATAGATATCTGCAAGATTTACAAGAAGTTGCAGATATCCAAATCAACAGAGAGAGGTTGCTACAAGCTCTAGATGGATATTTTCGTCAATACGATGTGGCGCCTAATTGGAAAGAAATAGATCAAACAACGGACGCCAGATTGATTACAGCATTAACAATGGTTTGTCCGTTTGATGCTCGTGAAAAGCAAGCTTTATTAGAGGCTCCAAGTTTAGAATTGCAATCAGAAATGATTACTCAACTTATTGAATTTGCAAATTTTGAAGGAGCTAGCCCTTCAATGACAAGGCATTAATTGTGGATAAAAAATTACTCGAGTTATTGGTTTGTCCTGTTACTAAGACAAATTTAATATACGATGCGCAGGCGCAAGAGTTGATTAGCCTTGCGGCTCGCTTGGCGTATCCTATACGCCAAGGAATTCCTATTATGCTGGAGGAGGAAGCCAGACCTCTTTCAGATACTGATATAGAGCATGTCGCCCCATTAAAGTGATGATAATTTTTTACCGCATTCTTCTTTCTATTTGGTCAGGATTAGTGCATGTCAGTGCACCATTTTTTATTTATTTTCGTTTAAAAAAAGGGCTGGAAGATTCACTGCGCTATAAGGAGCGTTATGGAATTATAAAAAAACCTTGTCCAGATGGTGGTGTTATTTGGTTGCATGGAGCAAGTGTGGGTGAGAGTCTTTCTTTGCTGCCTCTTATTCAAAAAATTCAGGCACAAAAACCAACAGCCAATATTTTGGTTACCACGACTACCACAGCAGCGCAAAGAGTAATTAGTTCTAGAATTAATGCTAGTAAAATAGTTCATCAATTTATTCCTTTTGATGCAACAAAATGGGTGAATAAGTTTATAGATCATTGGCAGCCAAAGGCAGTTTTTTTTGTGGAATCGGAAATTTGGCCAAATATTTTGTGGCAACTACGTTCAAGAAGCATACCGGTTATCTTGCTTAATGCGCGATTATCAGAGAAAAGTTTAAGAAACTGGTTGTTGATAAAAGGTATTACGAAAAAATTATGGAAGTGTTTTTCGTTTATATATACGCAAAGCGACATATTTACTAAAAGATTTCGTGGATTAGGTGCTGAGAATGTGGAAACATTAGGAAACATAAAGCTTTTGAGTGATGTGCTACCTTTTCATGAAACCGAACTTGAGCATTGGAAAAGCCAAATAGGAAAGCGTGTATGTTGGGTTGTCGCTAGTACTCATCAAGGTGAGGAAGAAATAATTTTTAGAGTTCATCAAGAAGTTAAAAAAGATTTCCCTTCTTTATTAACCATTGTTGTGCCTAGGCATGTTGGTCGATGTGAGGATATTTTATTGAAAACTGAAGGTCTAAAAATTGCTAAATTTTCAGATCATCTTTTGCAAGATGAGGATGTTTTGCTTGTTGATGCCATGGCAAAATTGGGGGTGTTTTATAGACTAAGCACCGTTGCATTTATTGGCGGATCATTGACGCCAATTGGGGGGCATAATCCGTTAGAGCCAGCAATGATAGGAGCCTTTCCCCTATGGGGACCTCATTTCTTTAATATGGACGATATGATGTATTTATTTGAGGGGATGCCTTGTCAGCAAATCAACGGTGAACAATTAGCGGAAAGCTTAAGAAATTTATTAAAGAACCCAAAAGAAGCTGCTGACTATGTAAAAAGTCTGCAAGCACGTATTTCTAGTAATCAGCAGCAAATTCATCAAAAGATTGATGAAATTATAAGCGTTTCATGAGAGATCGTTTTTCTTTGCGAGCTTTTTTCTGTTGCTGAGTTAAAGGTGGATGCTTGGCTTGATATTGTTTCAGAGAATCTACCCATTCTTTTGCAGATTCCTTGTCATCGAAATATTTAAAGATATGATGGTGTATTTCAGGATTAACTAAAAATCTTGCTAGATGACGGCCATCATCAAGAGGCTCGGTTTGTTCCGAGCAAGAATCGTATTTGAATTTTGCAATTATTTCGTCAGCAAGCGCGAATGGATTTTCTGCTATGATTTTAGCTCTTGCTTGATCAAATTCAGGCGCAGGAAGAGTTGAATTTGTGCTTTCTTTTTCATATTGCAATACATCTTGCTTTGCCAACGTTTCTTTTATCCATGCTTCAGCAGAAATTTGATGCTTAAAGAGCATGCTTTCGCCAGTATGTATTTGAGCTAAGCAACTGTCATCATAGGTGACCAGGTGAGCAATAGGAAAACGCTCAAAAGAAGAGGTCGTTTGAATTGTGGTGTTGCCCGAATCCATAATTTCTGCATGTACTGCATTTTGTTGTTCAATAATTTTCGGCCTGAAACAATCTCTGATATCTTTTGTGCCTTTAGCAGATTCCTGTAGTTTAGTAAGTCTCGGCCTTTTATTTTTCTGGTTATTTTCTTTATCATCAGAAGAATAAAGTATTTCAAAATTTTGTGTAAGAAATGCAACTATAAAAAACGAAAAAAGAAAATTAACCACAAAATATCCTTATATTTTTAAAAATTTGTCGGGATATTGTGTATAGCTTTTTTAAAATTTAATATCAAATAATTTTATTTTATTAAAATTTTATTATTTTATTGTCTTTTTATTCTCTAACTTTTCTTCGAGCCTATCCAGCTGTTTTTTTAAACTTTTCAGCAGCAAAAGTTGTTTGTCATCGTCGCTTTTATTAAAAACTTCTTCTTCTGCTGCTTGTAATGCTCCAACAACGACGCCTATAAACAAGTTGAGAATGATGAAAACCATGATGATATAAAACGTTATGAAGTAGACCCAGGCGTATTTTGATACTTTTTCCGTAGCACGCATTACATTTGCCCAATCATCACCAGTTAATACTTGAAACATTGTTTTCATAGAGACGCCGATATGCTGAAATTCAGAAGCTCCAAGATCTCTAAACATGAAAACACCTAGAACAGCGAATATATAAAAGAATAAAAGAAGTAAGCCTAATACACTCACAACTCCAGGTATTGCTTTCCAGAATCCACCAAGTATATGACGGATTTTAGGAGCAGCATCCATCATTGCCATTAAATGCATAACCCGAAAAGCTCGCAAGAGAGGTAAGAAATCCTGATGATGAAACATGGAGCCACTGATGATAATGAGATCGAAAATGTTCCATCCGCTGCGGAAAAATGCTCTCCCCCCAACAGATAGTTTAATGATTAGTTCGGCGATGAAAATACCAAGTATAGCTTTGTCAAAATGATGAAAACATTCAGTAATATATGGGGGAATATTTTGAAAGGTTTGTAGACCAAGTACAAGAGCATTTATCAAAACGATTGCACCAATAAAATAATGGCCAGGTTTGGATTCCATTAATTCGTAAATCTTAACAATTTTTTTGTGAAGCATTTGGCAGAAAGAACTATTTTTCGTTAGTGCTATCTTAAAGAGAATTGGTTAATTTTTTATGACCATTAATTTCTTTATATTGCCAATAGCTTTTGCAGGATTTAATCCTTTTGGACAAGTATTTGTGCAATTCATAATACTATGGCATCGGTATAGACTAAAGGGATCTTGGAGGTCGTCTAAACGTTCATTTGTTTTTGTATCTCTACTATCAGCGATGAATCGGTAGGATTGCAGTAATGTGGCGGGTCCTAAATATTTATCATTATTCCACCAATAGCTCGGGCATGCAGTCGTGCAACTAAAACACAGCACGCATTCCCATAGACCGTCTAGTTTTGCCCGATCTTCTTGGCTTTGTTTGCGTTCACGTGCTGGATTATCATTATTTTGTATCCATGGTTTGATAGATGCGTATTGTTTGAAAGCGTGTTTTAGATCTGGAACGAGATCTTTGATGACTTCCATATGAGGAAGAGGCCTTATATGTACTGGTCCTGAAATTTCATCTATATGCTTTATGCACGCTAGAGTATTTGTTCCGTTGACATTCATTGCGCAGCTACCACAAACACCTTCGCGACATGAGCGTCTGAACGTCAAAGTGCTATCGATATTATTTTTGATGTGCAATAAAACATCTAAAATCATGGGTCCTGATTCTTTGGTATCAATGGTAAATTCGTCCATACGTGGATTAAGATTATCCTCAGGATTCCATCGATAAACATGAAAAGTCCTTAGGGAGGAAGAATTACTTGTTGCCTTAAAAACTTTTCCCTTTTGAATTTTTGAGTTTTTAGGGAGCCGTAACTGAACCATTTATCCTCCTAATATATTCGTTGTTGAGGAGGTATAGCTTCTACCTCATTTGCGAGGGTGTACATGTGTACTGGTCGTTTATCTAATTTCACATTCAGATTATCGTCATACCAAGCAAGAGTATGAACAAGCCAAGATTGATCATCTCGATTGGGAAAATCTTCTCGCGCATGACCTCCGCGACTCTCTGTTCGATATGCTGCTGAATGAATAGTGGTAATCGATTGAATCATTAAATTTTGTAGTTCAAGCGCTTCAACAAGGTCGGTGTTCCATATCAATGATTGATCATTAATTTGGAGATCATCTAGCATTTTTTTGCATTCATTTAATTTTTCTTTTCCCAAATCAAGATTTTCCTGAGTTCTAAATACACCACAATGATTTTGCATTATTTGCTGCATTTGGGTTCGTATATATCCAGTTTTTAAAGTTCCTGATGCACGCCGAGTTTTGTCAAAGCGATCGAGAATTTGTTTGGTGATATGTTCATCCAGATTTACATGGTGAGTATTTGGGCGAATGATTTCTTTTGCACGTATAGCAGCTGCGCGGCCAAAAACGACTAGATCTAGTAAAGAGTTTGTGCCTAATCTGTTAGCTCCATGCACTGAAACGCAAGCAGCTTCACCTATGGCCATTAATCCTTGTACGACTGATTCTTTAGAATCTTTGGTAACTTCTCCATGGTAATTTGTAGGTATGCCCCCCATGTTATAATGGACAGTTGGTTGCACAGGAATAGGCTCCTTATTTGCATCAATCCCAGCAAATATCCGAGCAGTCTCATGCATGCCAGGTAATCGTTCAGCAATAATTTTTGGATCTAAATGTTCCATATGTAATAATGCGATGTCTTTGTCTGGGCCACATCCACGGCCTTCTTTTATTTCAATGGCAATGGCACGACTTACCACATCGCGTGATGCCAAATCTTTGGCTTTGGGGGCATATTTTTCCATAAAGCGTTCGCCCAAACTATTAGTGAGATAGCCTCCTTCTCCCCGTACAGCTTCAGAAATGAGGCAGCCAGCGCCATAAATGCCGGTAGGATGAAATTGTATAAACTCCATATCGGCTAGAGGAAGCCCGGCTCTTAGGGCCATAGCATTTCCATCTCCAGTACAGGTATGTGCGCCAGTGGATGTGAAAAAAGTACGACCATGGCCACCAGTTGCTAGCACAACCATATGAGCGCGGAAGCGATGTATTGTGCCGTCGTCTAGACACCATGCAATTACCCCGCGGCATATACCTCGATCATCCATAAGCAAATCAAGAGTGAAATATTCAATAAAAAATTCAGTATTATGTCGTAAGCATTGTTGATAGAGCGTGTGTAAAATTGCATGTCCAGTTCTGTCTGCTGCGGCACATGCACGTTTTGCCATGGCTTTTCCATATTCAATTGTATGGCCACCAAACTGCCGTTGATAAATATTACCATTTTCGTCGCGTGAAAAGGGGACGCCCATATGTTCAAGCTCAACAACGGCATCAAGAGCATTTTTGCACATGTATTCAATGGCATCTTGATCGCCAAGCCAATCAGAGCCTTTTACAGTGTCGTAAAAATGATAGCGCCAGTCGTCTCCATCTTCTGCGTTATTAAAAGCAGCAGAAATTCCTCCTTGGGCTGCAACTGTGTGGCTTCGCGTTGGAAAAACTTTTGTGATGCATGCTGTTTTTAATCCTGCCTCGCTCATGCCAAGACTTGCGCGTAGTCCTGCACCTCCGGCACCAACCACAATAACATCAAAAAAATGATCGATAATGGAATACGTCATATTATGTCATCATCAGCTGTAGAAGAGAAAATACTGCAAAGACGCTTACTGCGCTGAGAGATAAAGCTATTACATAGATACATATTGATCGTATTTTTGGATTTGGAAGATAATCTAAGCAAATATTATAGAGACCTAGATAACTGTGATAAAAACCACTAAGCAGCATCAATGACACAAGAATAACCGAAGAGGGTTTAGTAAAATGTTTTACAATAATGTGGTATTGGGAATTTTTTAAGAAAAATACATTCCATAAAAACCAAGGAATAATAGCTAAAGAAAAACATGCAGTTACTCGTTGTAGAATATAATGTTTCGCAAAAGGTTTCATATAAGTAGCGCTGTAATAATAGTTGATATAAGTGCTAAGAAGCAGACAGCCCAACCACTATAGTAAATATTTTTCAGATCAAATCCTTTACCAAGTGACCAAAATAAATAACGTATTCCATTAAGTAGGTGGTAATATGAACTGGCTAAAATTGAAAATAAAAAAATTTTGAAAAGTGGTTGTGAAAACCATTGGCAAAAATAAGAATGGGATGCTTCCCCCTCGCTTAATGCGTAAATCCATGCGCAAACTAAGAATAAGCCCATTAAAAAAACTACCCCCGTTATGCGGTGCAATATTGAAAGAACTGAAGTCAGCTGAGGCTTGTAAATTTGCAAATGCGGCGATAAAGGTCTTTTCATTTTTAGAAGAATTATCTTTTGCTTTCCTCTCTAGTTTGGAAAAAACTAAAGATCTTTGTCAAATCCAAAGCTTAAGTTTTTGATTTTAGAGAAGCAATAATTGAAGTTACAAAGATGAAAGTTATAATGGCAAGAGAAATAGAGGGATGTAAATGGATGCCAAAAGTAAGCTTTATCCCTACTAATATTAATACAGCTCCCAAGGCTATTCTCAGATATTTCAATTTTTCTAATATTTTTACTAGCACGAAATATAAAGATCGTAGTCCTAAAATAGCTAGGATGTTGGATGTGTATATGATGAAAGGATTGGTTGTGATTGAAAATATTGCCGGCAGAGAATCAAGAGCGAAAATGATATCGGAAAACTCAATTAAAATTAAAGCAAGGAATAGAGTTGTTGCTTTGAGCTTTTTATTTTCTATCACAAAAAATCGATCTTTATAGAGCTTTGAGGAAAGAGGAATGATTTTTTTACAAAAGACCCAAAGCTTACTTTTTGTTGATAAAGTTTCTTCTTTTTTATTAGAGAAAAGCTTAAAGCCAACCAGAATTAGAAAGCCACCAAAAATATTTAGAAGCCAGCTAAATTTTTCTAAAAGTTCTATACCTAAAAAAATCATTAAGCCGCGCAAAATAAGGGCACTCAAAATTCCTATAAATAAAATACGATGTTGAAATTTAGGGGGGATATTAAGCGTTTCAAATACTACAGCAAAGACGACAATGTTGTCCACGCTCAGAATTTTTTCAATCTTATAACTCGTTAGAAATTCAAAAAATGCGACAGAGCCGAATGAAATGTAGACCCAACCGCTAAATACTAGAGAAATGGCAACCCAGAATATTGTCCACCCTAAAGCCTCTTTATAGCTTTGCTGCTTATGATGACGACTCAATATTCCCAAATCAAATGCTAAAAATAAAAAAATAATAGATAAAAAAGCAATCCAGTGTGTTTGAGTAATCATTAATCAAAATCAGTTGTTTTTTTAATTATGGTGCTAAATGGAAAAGAAAATAAAGATTACTTGTCAGAAAATTTTAAAATTACTGACACTCGCTCAGTTTCGGCATGAATTTTGCATGAGTAGAGGTATAATTCAAAAATCACGCAGTCATGATTTTGCTTGTTTTCCTAAGTTTATTGTTAAGTGGATGTAATCCTTTTGGTGCGTTTCGGCCGACTTCTGACGAATTGCAAAGTGCAAATTGGGCTCCTAATCCAGATGATCCTAACAAAAAAAAGCATCCAAAAAAAAAGTTATACTGTTATCGCACGCTGGGGGACCCAGTTTGCTATGATCATGAATTAGATGAAAGAGAGCGTAATAGACTTATTGGTAAAACGGCCGATGAGATAGAAAAAGATCCAACCAAACCAGCTATTATTAGTTGGATCCCTTATCCATTTCGTTAATTAAAATGGGATATCATCGTTCAATTCGTCGAAATGACTAGGTAAAGAGGTAGCTGTATCTCCTTCTAATGAATGATCTCCTCCACCTCTGTTATCGAGAAGAGTGAGTTCTCCTCGAAAACGAGAAAGCACAACTTCAGTGCTGTAACGTTCTATATTGTTGCTGTCTGTCCATTTTCTGGTTTGAAGGCTGCCTTCGATATAAACTTTGGATCCTTTGCGTAAGTATTTCTCTGCGATTTCGCCAAGTTTATCATTAAATAAGACAACGCGATGCCATTCTGTGCGATCTTTGCGCTCACCTGATTGCTTATCTTTCCAAGTTTCGCTTGTTGCTACAGAGAACGATACAATCTTCGAACCATCTTGTGCGTTGCGAACCTCGGGATCTTTTCCTAAGTTTCCAATTAAAATAACTTTATTTACTGAGCCTGCCATAATTGCCCTTTTGTTGTGAAAAATTTATAGTGACATCAGTAGTTAACAAAATTATATAGAAGTTGGCAACATGGAAGCGGCATTTATTATTGCGCCGAATGCAGCAATGCATATTAAAGAAATTCTTAAAACTGAGCCAAAAGGTAGTAGATTCAGGGTTTCAATACACGGTGGAGGATGCTCTGGTTTTCAATATAATTTTTTGATTGATGCGCAATTGACGCAGGATGATAAAATTTTTATTCAAGATGATATTGAGGTTGTGGTGGATTCTATTTCTCTTAGTTTAATAAATGGATCTCAGTTAGATTATGAGGAAGATCTCAGTGGGGCAAAATTTGTTATAAAAAATCCAAATGCTTCTTCAGCATGTGGTTGTGGCAATTCTTTTTCGATTTAACTTATGAAAATAGTTACATGGAATGTAAATTCAGTTCGTGCTCGATTACCTCATATTGAGGAATTCCTTAGAGATCAGCAGCCTGATATATTGTTATTGCAAGAATTAAAATGTGAAACGCAAGTGTTTCCCTATTCACTTGAGGATTTTGGCTATAACAGTGCAGTTTTTGGTCAAAAAACCTATAATGGGGTGGCAATTTTATCAAAATACCCCATCGAAGATGTACAAATGGGAATCCCAAATTTTGAGGATATAACATCACGATACATAGAGGCTTTTACAAATGGGGTACGTGTAGCAAGCATATATGTTCCTAATGGGCAAGAAGTTGGTGCTGCTGCTTATGATTATAAATTAAATTTTTTTCATGCACTTTATAATCATACTCAAGAACTTCTAACTTTTGATGAACGAGTCGTGATCGGCGGTGATTTTAACGTGGCTCCAACCGATGCGGATGTTTACGATCCTATCGCTTGGAAGGATCAAATATTATGCTCTACCAAAGAAAGAGAAGCTTTTCGTAAAATTATTTACTTAGGTTTTACAGATGCTGTGGCTCAAAACACGAAAGGGCCAATGCCCTACACTTGGTGGAACTATCGACAAAATGGCTTTGTAAAGGGGAGTGGTCTTCGGATTGATCATTTGCTACTATCACCCCAAGCGGCAGATGGCTTGGTGGGCACGCAAGTGCATACATATATGCGGGCAAAAGATAAAGCATCAGACCATGCGCCAGTTGAGATGACATTAAAAATTTAGGGGGCAAATGTGACGATTTCATTAGAAGATGTCGCAAAAATTTCAAAATTATCAAATGTACGCTTGGATGATTCTGAGATGAAGCTGATGCAAACGCAATTGGCAGGGATATTTAATTGGATTAATCAGCTTGCTGAAATTGATATAAGCAATGTTAATTTGAATGATCTTCCAAAATCACAAATGCATGAACGAGATGATGTTATAACAAGCTTTAATCAGGTAAAAGAAGTAACGCAAAATGCTCCACAAGTTGCGCATGATATGTTCGCGGTGCCGAAAGTTGTTGAGTAAGGAGCAATAATGGATACAAAAATCACTCTAACTAAAGCATTAGATATGCTTAAGAAAAAAGAATGTTCATCAACAGAACTGGTACAATCTTTTATCAATCACGCAACAGCTAAAAGGCATCTAAATTGTTTTATTACTGAAACATTTGAAAATGCTCTTTCAGAGGCGGCAGAGGCCGATAAGAGAATTGCATCTGGGTCGTTTCTTCCTTTGGATGGTGTGCCTATTGCTAATAAAGATTTGTATTGTACAAAGGGTGTGCAAACGACAGCAGGTTCACGTATTTTGAAGAATTTTATTCCTCCTTATGAATCCACGGTATCAGGAAATTTGAAAAAGGCTGGTGCTATTAGTCTTGGTAAATTGAATATGGATGAGTTTGCAATGGGTTCTGCAAATTTAAATAGTGCTTATGGGCCTGTAATTAACCCATGGAGACCAACGTCTGATTCTAAAAAAGATTTAGTACCTGGAGGTTCTTCCGGTGGGTCAGCTGCGTCTGTTGCGGCTGGTCTTTGTCTTGGAGCAACCGCATCTGATACTGGAGGATCTATTCGTCAGCCTGCTGCTTTTTGTGGTGTAACAGGAATTAAGCCGACTTATGGATTATGCTCACGTTGGGGGATGGTTGCTTTTGCTTCGTCTTTAGATCAGGCTGGTCCTATGGCTCATACGGTTTCTGATTGTGCGTATTTATTGCAATACATGGCAGGATATGACGAAAAAGATGCCACAAGCCTAAATGTCAAAATTCCAGATTATGCTGCAAATTTAAAACCTGAAGCTAAAGGTTTAAGAGTTGGAGTACCTAAAGAGTATCTGCAGGGATTAAATGAGGAAGGGCAAGCGCTCCTTCAAAAGGGGATAGATTGGTTAAGAGCTGCTGGCGCTGAAATTGTTGATATTTCTTTGAAAATGACCTCAGCAGCATTGCCAACGTATTATATTATTGCTCCAGCTGAAGCTTCAGCGAATTTAGCGCGTTATGATGGAATTCGTTATGGTGCAAGAGTAGATGGTGCAACGCTTGATGAGTTGTATCAAAATACAAGGCATGATGGTTTTGGTGCAGAAGTGAAGCGTCGTATCATGATCGGCACGTATGTTCTGTCTGCTGGGTATTATGATGCGTATTATACGAGAGCTCAGAAGGTGAAAAAATTAATATCTCATGATTTCGATAATGCTTTTGAAAAAGTTGATGTGATTTTGACACCAACAACACCTGGTGCAGCTTTTGGGCTGCATGATAAGAATGATGATCCTGTTGCTATGTACCTTAATGATATTTATACGGTCACAGTGAATTTAGCTGAGCTTCCAGGAATTTCTGTTCCGGTGGGTTTGTCTGGTGAGGGGCTTCCTTTAGGGCTTCAGCTAATTGGGCCAAAGTTATCAGAACAGCGACTGTTTAATGTTGGTCTAATGCTAGAGCAAGCTGCTCAATTTCCTCATTTTAATGCCGTTTAAGGAGTGCACATGAAAAATCTTGTTCAAGGACAAACGGGACTTTGGGAAGTTGTTATAGGGCTTGAGGTTCATGCTCAAGTTGTTTCTAACGCGAAATTATTTTCTGGTGCCGCTACAGCATTTGGGGCAGATCCGAATACGCAAGTTGCCTTTTTAGATGCTGGCATGCCTGGCATGCTGCCTGTTTTAAATAAATTTTGTGTAGACCAAGCTATTAAAACGGGCCTGGGCATAAACGCTACAGTTAATAAAGTGTCTGTTTTTGATAGAAAGAATTATTTCTACCCTGACTTGCCATTAGGATATCAGATTTCTCAACTTTACTATCCTATAGTTTCTAATGGGTATATTGATATTGATTTAGAAAATAATGAAACAAAGCGCATTAATATTACGCGCCTGCACCTTGAACAAGATGCAGGTAAGAGTACGCATGATTTGCACCCAAATTTATCTTATATAGATTTTAATCGAGCGGGCGTTGCGTTAATGGAAATTGTTTCTGAGCCTGAAATTCGTTCATCTCAAGAAGCGATGGCGTATGTTAAAAAATTACGCTCAATTTTACGTTATCTTGGAACATGCGATGGCAATATGGAGCAAGGAAGTTTACGCGTTGATGCGAATGTTTCATTGCATAAACCTGATACACCTTTTGGGACTCGTGCAGAGATTAAGAACGTGAATTCAGTGCGGTTTTTGGGTCAAGCAATTGAGTATGAAATCTTACGTCAGTTAGAGGTTATTGAAAATGGTGGAGCTGTTGTTCAGGAAACGCGTTTGTTTGACCCAACAAAAGGTGTAACGCGATCAATGCGAGGTAAGGAAGACGCGATGGATTATAGGTATTTTCCTGATCCAGATTTGCGACCTTTAGTGCTGGAAGATGCGCGTATTGATGCAATAAAAGCGACAATGCCTGAACTGCCAGATACAAAACGTGAACGATTTAAGAAAGAATTCTTATTAACCGATTATGATGCAAATGTTTTAGTTGCAGAGAAAGAAGTTGCTGAATTGTATGAGCATATAGTTGGGTTTGCAAAAGGACAGGGTGCGGCAAAACTTATTGCTAATTGGTTGATCGTTGAAGTTTTTGGCGCAATGAATCGTGATGATAGATCAATTAATGATCTTCCGTTTGCGCCAGAGTATTTAGCAAGTCTAGTTGACTTAATTATTGATGGTACGATATCAGGAAAAATTGCGAAAGATGTTTTTGTGAAGATGTGGGAAACAGGAAAAGAGCCCGCAAAACTTATTGAAGAACTTGGATTGAGACAGGTTTCTGATACAAGTGTGATTGAAAAAGCTATTGAAGAAGTCATTGCAGCTAATGCTGCTCAAGTTGAACAGTACAGATCTGGAAAAGAACAAGTTTTTGGCTTTTTGATTGGGCAAGTGATGAAAAGTCTGCAAGGTAAAGCTAATCCAGGAGTTGTGAACACTATCTTAAAACAAAAATTGAGTAGTTCTTAAAATTACTAAATATGATGTTTAAGTTATTATTAGGTTTCTTGGTTGTATTTCTAACAATCTTTGCTGAAGGAATAAACATGGATGCTTCTCAATTTGCACCCGCTTGGCCTCATGGTGAGATTCAAGAAATTTTACCAGATATCTTTTTTGTGACTGGAACAAATAAAGTACAGCATGAAGGCATTAATATCCAAACAAGCCGTAATATGGTGATCATGCGTCATGGCTCTGAATTGACATTGATCAACACGGTAAGATTAGGGGAAGAAGGTTTAAAAAGATTAAACAAGCTTGGAAAAGTTGCTTATATCGTGAGAATAGGAGCATTTCATGGTAGAGATGATGCATTTTATAAAAAGCAATATCCATCAGCACATCTGTGTGTTTTGAAAGGTATGGTGTATGAAAGTGGCCTGAAGCCTGATAAGGAGTTAATTGCCGGAGAAAAAATGTCATTTCCTCATTGCTCTCTTTTTGTTTTTGAGACATCAAATACCCCAGAAGGTATTTTGTATATTGATAGAGAAGGTGGAATCTTAATAACTTGTGATAGTATTCAAAATATTACAGCTACCGATCAATTTTACAGCCTGGAAACTGCTAAATCTTTTTATGATCAAGGATTAGTAAAACCTGCAAATATTTCTTCTATTTGGCTTGGAGCGACTCATACAGAGAGGTCCGATTTTGAAAGGCTTTTGACTATAAAATTTAGGCACCTCATTACAGCGCACGGCGAACCTTTACTAAATGGTGCCTATGAGCAAGTCCACGAAACGTTTAATCGGGTTTTTTCGGAATATTAATATTTTTGTTAATAAATCACTCGAGACATACGCATTCTTCTTCATGTTGCCAAGAAAGATCCTGAAAGTGAAAGCGGGCATGCTTTAATTAGTGATGTTTGCTGTAATACTTTTGTCTTACATGGGCTTTCATTTGCCTATGGGGCAACCAATGATAGTGAGTTATTTGATTTATCAAAAAGGATAAGAACGGCTGATTACAATGATTTTTTAGAATTTAAAGAAGGGTTGTGAAAAAAGGGAGTATCGCCTCCCTCTTTTTCCTGTACGAATTTATTTCGGATCAATCCACCCGATGTTGCCATCTTTTCTTCTGTACACAACATTTAAGCCATCATGGGTAGCATTTTTAAACATGACAACTGGTACATCTGCTAAGTCCAGTTTCATGACAGCTTCGCTTACAGTTAAATGATGAATATCGTGGGGCATTTCAGCGATAATGACTGGTGTATCTGTCCCTGTATCTTCTGCTTCATGGTTAACAACAAAATAAGAAGCAGTAACGTTAGCTCCGTCATTTTGACGTCTGCGATCTCGTAATCTAGAACGATATTTCTTCACTCGTTTTTCTAATTTTGCGAGCGCCTCAGTAACGCTCTTGTAAGCATCGCTATCACGTCCTTTGCAGTGCACAACAAGATTTTTGCTTACATGTACAGCTAGATCAGCAATAAATTCATGATGATCTTTGCTGAGATGCACATGAGATTCGTACGTTTCACCAACATATTTATCAAGCAGGGTTTTTAACTCTGTTTGAATAAAGGTATTTAAACTTTCTCCCACTTCCATTTGGTGGCCAGCTACATGAATTGACATATCATTCTCCCTCATTACCTAATTTTCTGAATCTAAACCTTGAGCTTGTTTATTCCATAGGTGAGCATACTGTTTACCTAATTGCAATAACTCTTGATGCGATCCCTCTTCAATAATTTGTCCATTCTCTAAAACATAAATGTAATCTGCATCAATAACTGTCGATAAGCGATGTGCTACCATGATAGTTGTACGCCCAATCATAAGTTTTTTCAAAGCTGATTGTATGTGTCGTTCAGAATGCGTATCAAGCGCAGATGTGGCTTCATCCAGAAGCAATATAGGAGATTTTTTTAACATAGCTCTAGCAATAGCTAAGCGTTGACGTTGTCCACCGGATAAACTGACGCCATTTTCTCCAACAATCGTATTATACCCTTGTGGTAATTTTTGAATAAAATCATGCGCTGCAGCAGATTTTGCAACACTATAAACATCGTGTTCAGAAAAATTTTGGCAACCATATGTTATATTTTCGAATACACTTAAATCAAAAAGTGCAATCTCTTGACTAACAAGGGCAATTTGTTCCCGTAAGTGCTCAATCTTCCAATCCTTTACGCTGACACCGTCTATTTGTATGGTTCCTTGATCCACGTCATAAAAACGAGGAATAAGGTTTATAATTGTAGATTTCCCAGAACCGCTTGCTCCAACAAGTGCAATGCACTTCCCTGAAGCCGCTTGGAAACTAATTCCCTTAAGTGCTTCTTTTTGAGCGCCATAAGCAAAGTAAACGTTTTTAAATTCAATGTGTCCCTGTGTCTTCTTTGGTTGTTTCGCATTTTTGGGAGATACAATTTTACCTTTGGTATCAACAATCTCAAACACTCTGGATGCAGCTGCTAGTCCCTCTTGGAGAGTGGCATTGAGGTTGCTTAAACGTTTTAAAGGTTCATATGCCAAGATCAAAGCGCCAATAAAGGAGATAAATTCTCCTGTGGTGCGACTATGATGCATTACCTGCCAACCCCCATAAGCAATGACAGAAATAATTGCAATGCCTCCCATACTTTCAATAATTGGGTGGCCGAGCGATCTAACTTTTGAGGTTTTAACGACTAGCTTGTAAATCTTTTCAATTTGATTTTGTGCTCTATTTGCTTCGTAATTTTCAGTTGAATAAGCTTTTATCACCCTAATTCCTTGAAAAATTTGCGTTAATTGTTTTGTAAAACGAGCAATTTCTTCTTGAGCATTAAAAGTAACCTTTCGCATGCGTCTTCCAATACGAATAATAGGTAGGAAAGCAGCTGGAAAAATAAAAAAAGCAAGACAGGCCAGGAACCAGTCTCTGTAGAACATAACACCGATTAAAAAGATTAGAGAGAAACAGTCGCGGCCAATTCCAACCACTGTATTAGCTACGCTATTACGCATTAAACTTATATCATTAGTAAATCTGGAAAGAAGTTCACCACTGTTTGTTTTATGAAAGTATTCCAAATCAAGGTTCATTAAATGGCTAAAGACGCGATTTTGGATATCAGAGATGATACTTTGGCCAATGCGCGTCATGGTAACAGTCTCTCCATAGGAGGCAAAACCCTTAATAACAAAGGCAGAAAGTACGGCTAAACAAAAGACAAATAATAAATGAGGATCGTTGGTTGTAAAGACATCATCGAAAACAGGTTGTAGCAAAAAAGGCAAAGCTGCTGTTGATGCAGCTGTCATGAGCATAAAAAAAGTAGCTTGCACAAATTTTGCCTTATAGGGTGCAAGGTGCTCATGGACAAGTCTTTTTACAAGAGATTTTTGTAGAATGTTCTTTTCTGCCATGTAGGTATGGTGTATTTTGGTAAACGTATCAAGTTTTCGCTAACTTCGCAATCATACATTAAATATGTCGTTTCAGAATTTTTTATTTTATAAGATTTGTGTCTTTTTTATCATCTTTTGTTGCTTGCCGCTTCCACACGGGAATATTTATCCTTTTTTTGTGTTGCTTCTTGGCTGTATTACTCAATTTAAAAAAAAGAACATAGAGATTGGTAAACTAGAAGCGCTAACAATAGCTTTTGTTTTATGGAGTTTTTTGAGCGCCTTTTGGTCTGCTATGCCAGCTAAATCTTTTCAATCATCTGCAAAAGTTGCTTCGCTTTTGTTGGGAGGGTGTTTTTGGTGGAATTATTGCGAGCAGCTTAAATTAGCAGAACGACAACAACTAAAAAAGATTGTTTGTATGGTCGGTTTTCTTCTGGCTGGGTTGTTGATTATTTTTGGGATAGATGCGCAATTTAGAATAGGATCAATTCCAGGTTTGCAAAATGGATTACATCATATAATCGATCGGCATATCTCTCAAGCGCTAGTGCATGGATGTGCGGCATGTATGTTGGCAATATGGATGAATAAAGAGAGCCAATGGATACAGATAATCTTTCTTGTATTGTTAGTTCCTATTTTCCACTGGTGCTCAAGTGATGCTGCTTCGCTAGGAATTTTATTGGGTCTAGGAGCGTTGATCGGATATAGATTTTTTCCAAAATTATTGAAAATAATGTTTATCTATGGAATGCCTATTGTATGGTTTTGTCTACCTTTTATATTTTTTGTTTTTAAAACAGATCACTATGCTTTTTTAGCCCGGATTATGGACTCAAGCTATACACATAGATTGTTTATTTGGCAGTCTGTTGCTATGCAAACCTTCGAGCATTTTTGGACAGGGTTTGGCTTTGGGAGTTCTCGCTACCGTTCTGCGGAGTGTAAGCAGGATATAATTTTTTTTGATGGTGCTAAAGACTTAGTGCTTACAGCACCAGAAAATTGCTTACATCCTCACAATTTTATGCTGCAAATTTGGTTTGAGTTGGGAGCTATAGGTGTAATACTTGCTTGTCTCATCTGGATCATGTATTGGAAAAAGCAATATGACAGATCAGCTTGTTACACCATTACTTTTTGGGGTAGTGCTTTAGGCGTTGCTGCGACTGGTATTAGTATTTGGCAGACTTGGTGGCTTATTTTATTAGTTACGCTTGCTCCGATTTATAGATTGCAAGGTTCAGCTAACAATTAGCTAAGCTTTTTGAGCACCTCATCAGATATTTCAACGTTTGTATAGACGTTTTGAATATCATCGTTATCTTCTAATGTGTCGATCATTTTGAATAGAGTTTTAGCTTGTTCTTCATTCGCTGCAACAGTTGTTAAAGGTTTCCAAATGATTTTTGCTTCATGAGGATCGCCCAGAGTTTCAATTAAAGAATCACGCACAGCTGCGAAGCTTTCCATAGGGCAGGTAACTTCATAAAGATCATCTAATGTTTCAACATTATCCGCCCCTGCATTAACAGCGGCTTCAAACACCTGATCAAAATTAAATTTAGATACAGCAAAATGTAAAACCCCTAGACGTTCGAAACAAAATCCAACACTACCAGTTTCGCCTAAGTTTCCACCATTTTTGCTGAAGGTAGATCTTACTTCAGAGGCTGTACGATTGCGATTATCGGTTAAGGTTTCCACAATAACGGCAACGCCTGCAATGCCATAACCTTCATAGCGCACTTCTTCATAATTGCTTAGATCTTCTCCGCCGCTAGCCTTTTTTATTGCTCTCTCCACGTTGTCTCTAGGCATGTTTGCAGCGCGTGCAGATGCTAGCGCGGCGCGCAACCTAGGATTTGAAGAAGCTTCAGCGCCCCCACTTTTTACCGAAACAATAATTTCTCGAGCAATTTTTGCAAACATCTTCGCACGTTTAGCGTCTTGAGCGCCCTTGCGGTACATAATATTTTTAAATTGCGAATGTCCTGCCATGGTGTCCTCCGATTAATCAATAGCTTCAGCTAAGCGAGTTGCTTGATCGTTAGAAATAAGTGGATCAATTAATTCATCTAGAGCTTCGCCTTCAACAATTTGCGCAATTTTATAGAGAGTAAGATTGATGCGGTGATCGCTAACTCTTCCTTGTGGGAAATTATAGGTGCGAATTCGCTCAGAACGATCTCCTGTTCCTACTTGTCCTTTACGACTTGCTGCTCGTTCGTCTTCTTTACGCTGTCTTTCTGCTTCATATAATTTTGCTCGCAATATCTTCATTGCTTTTGCTTTATTTTTGTGTTGGGAGCGTTCGTCTTGCTGCGTAACAACAACTCCAGTTGGAATATGCGTTATTCTAACGGCGCTGTCTGTAGTATTAACATGTTGACCACCCGCACCAGACGCTCTGTATACATCAATCTGCAGGTCTTTTTCATCGATATGAATATCAACATCTTCAACTTCAGGCAATACAGCTACCGTTGCTGTAGAAGTGTGTACGCGTCCACTAGCTTCTGTTTCCGGAACTCGTTGTACTCGATGCACGCCGGATTCGAATTTTAATCGCGCAAACACTCCCTTGCCCGCAATGCTTGCGCTTGCTTCGCGAATTGCACCTAGACCTGTATCACTTAGAGCAATGATTTCAAATTTCCATCCTTGGTTGGCAGCATACCGCTGATACATACGGAATAGGTTTGCTGCAAATAATCCTGCTTCGTCACCACCCGCACCAGCACGAACTTCTAAAATGGCATTTCTTTCGTCGTCAGCATCTTTAGGGAGTAATAATATTTTTATTTTTTGCTCAAGTTGAGGAATATTTTCAAGGATTTGGTCATAATCCTGTTGAGCCATAGCTTTCATATCTGCATCAAGAGATGCATCTCCGAGCATTGCTTCTAAATCAGCTTTTTCTTTTTGAGATTTGCGTAATTCTAGGATCACCTCAGATATTTCTGTAAGATCACTGTATTCCTTAGAAAGACGTGCAAACTCTTTTGCATCTTTCATATCGTGGCAGGCAAGCTGATCACGTAGTTCAAGATGATGAGCAACGAGCTTGTCTAATTTTGCCTCGAACGACATAAAAATTCCTAAAATATACGTAGGCGTAGTCTACAAAAAACTCTTGCAGCAATCAATGTAATATTTGACAAATTGATCCCCAGATCCTATATTACGCCTTATGGCGGAGTAGCTCAGCTGGTTAGAGCACCGGAATCATAATCCGGGTGTCGGGGGTTCAAGTCCCTCCTCCGCTACCAATTTTCTGACAATTGTTATGCCATCTCCGATTGGCACCATGCATATATCCACCCGAGGATCGTTTCTGATATGGGTATTGAGTTCACGAATAATATTAGTGCTTGAATCCGTATAAGATGAATCAATCACGCGACCTTTCCACAGCACGTTATCCACAAGCAGAACTCCGTTAGGTTTTAAGACTCTTAGTCCTTCTTCGTAATAGTTCAAATAGTCGCCTTTATTTGCATCTATAAAGACAAGATCAAAATGTTGGTTTGGTAGTATTTTTATGGATTCCACAGCTGGGCCCATAATTAGCTCAATTCGATTATCAACTTTTGCTTCTTGCCAGTATTTTTTGGCAATTTTGGTCCATTCAATATTTTTATCAAGAGCGGTAATGTGTACATCAGGTGAAGCTAATGCCATGCAAAGAGAGCTGTAGCCTGTAAATGTTCCTATTTCTAAGATATTTTTAGGGTTATGAATTTTTACAAGCATGGTGAGGAATTGGCCTTGTTCAGGCAAAATTTGCATATTGCGTTCTGGCATGCTTGCAGTTTGTTCGCGAAGTTTTTTTAAAAGATCGGTTTCTCTAATCCCAACCTGTAAAAGGTACTGTCGTAGCTCTTCTGTAAATTGTGGAGCCTTTTGTTTTTGATGAATGTTCATTTTTATGATTGAGAAAAAAGAGAAGCTTACAAAAATAAGCTTCTCTTCAGTGCGCTTAGTGAGCGAGAATCGCTAACAATAACAACGCTACAATGTTGATGATTTTTATCATCGGATTAATAGCGGGGCCAGCGGTATCCTTATAAGGATCTCCAACTGTATCGCCGGTGATTGCAGCCTTATGAGCCTCGGAACCTTTGCCTCCAAAATTACCATCTTCAATATATTTTTTGGCATTGTCCCAAGCACCACCACCTGAGGTCATTGAAATTGCAACAAATAGCCCGGTAACAATTGTACCCATCAATGTTGCGCCTAAAGCAGCAAACGCTTCAGCTTGTCCAACAACGCAATTGATAATTGCATAGATAACGACAGGAGCAGCTAGTGGTAACAAAGAAGGAATAATCATTTCTGTAATTGCTGCTTTTGTTAGCATGTCAACAGCTGCGCCGTAATCAGGTTTAGCGGTTCCTTCCATAATCCCTGGAATTTCTTTGAATTGACGGCGAACTTCAACAACAACAGCACTTCCAGCGCGTCCTACAGCTTTCATGCCCATTGATCCAAAGAGGAAAGGAAGCATACCGCCAATCAATAGGCCTATTAGAACATAAGGATCTTCTAGGCTGAATTCGACTGAAAGAGAGGGGAAGTAATGCTTAAGATCTTGTGTGTATGCAGAAAACAATACAAGTGCAGCCAAACCAGCGGAGCCAATAGCATATCCTTTTGTTACAGCTTTCGTGGTATTTCCTACAGCATCTAGTGCATCTGTTACCGTGCGAACAGTCTTTGGTAATTCTGACATTTCAGCAATTCCGCCTGCATTATCTGTTACAGGACCGTACGCATCTAGAGCAACAACCATACCAGCTAACGCTAGCATTGTTGTTGCAGCAACAGTGATTCCTAATATACCTGCTTGCAGATAAGCAACAAGAATACCAAGACAAATAATAACTACTGGCAAAGCTGTTGATTCTAATGATACAGCTAGACCTTGAATAATATTTGTCGCGTGTCCTGTTGTAGAAGATTGAGCAATGCTACGTACAGGGCAATAGTTAGTTGCTGTGTAATATTCAGTAACCCATACCAACAAACCTGTCACTGCTAATCCCGTTAATCCGCAAATATGTAATGAAGAAACGCTAAAGCTTTGGTTATTAATAACCATTGCCTCAGTAACATTTGCAAATATGTGGTTTGTAACCCAGAAAATTAATCCAGCAGATAAAACGCTAGTGGCAATCAAGCCCTTATAAAGGGCTTTCATGATATTTTTATCATTACCCAAACGCACGAAAAATGTACCGATTACCGTTCCAACGATACACACTGCACCTAAAGCTAAAGGATAAACCATTAATTTTTGTTGTAAGTCACCTGTAAAATAGATGGCAGCAAGCAACATAGATGCGACGATAGTTACAACATATGTTTCAAAAAGATCGGCTGCCATTCCTGCGCAATCACCAACGTTATCGCCAACGTTATCAGCGATAACCGCAGGATTTCGCGGGTCATCTTCTGGAATTCCAGCTTCAATCTTTCCAACGAGGTCTGCACCAACATCAGCGCCTTTTGTAAAGATTCCGCCACCAAGTCGTGCGAAAATGGAAATCAGTGAAGCGCCAAAACTTAGGGCAACCAAGGCTTCCAATAATTGGCGTTGTTCAACACCGGCATTGCTTAGATAGAAATAATATAAAGCGATACCGAGTAGGCCAAGTCCGACAACAAGTAGACCAGTAATAGCTCCGGCCTTAAAGGCAACAGAAAGTGCTGGAGCTAATCCTTTACGAGCTGCTTCTGCTGTTCGAACGTTAGCACGAACAGATACGTTCATACCTACGTACCCAGCACATCCGGATAGGAATGCACCTAATATGAATCCGACTGCAACTAAGTTGCTCATAAAAAATCCAAGAACTGCGGCAATGACTGCGCCAACTACAGCAATTGTGCTGTACTGTCTGTTAAGATAAGCTTTTGCGCCTTCTTGAATTGCGTGAGCAATTTCTTGCATGCGATCTGTTCCTGCAGAACATGCAAAAACACTGCTAGCTGCGAAAATAGCATATATTATAGCTAATGCTCCGCAACCGATAATAATCAATGATAAAAAGTCCATATCTCATTAAGTTAAAAGTTTCATGTATTTCTTATACTAAAAATTTAAGAAGTCGTCCAATCAGGGGGCTTAAAAAAATTCCTTGGCATAAAATTACAAATATCTATTTCATGAATGCTTTATACCTGTTAATTTTGTAACAGCTTCTGATTAAGTACTGAGTATGATTTTTTTAATAATTGCGCTTGCGATTGGAATAATAATATTTCTTGCGCATTATAATTTCTGGCGACCAGTTCGAAATTCCTATTGGCCAAGGATTTTGATGTATCATGACACGTCAGAGAATCTTCCAAGTGGAATGAATGTTACGCCTGAGAAGCTGAAAAAACAAATCAGATATTTACTTGGTAAGGGTTATATTTTTTTGAAAATTTCAGATCTTTTGAATTTTGACAGAAAAGAAAAGCATGTCGTTTTAACATTTGATGATGGATTTGTTGGAAATTACACTCACTTATTCGATATTTTGAAGCGTTATAATGTGCCTGCGACTATTTATTTAACTCCAAAGATTAAAGATATAAAGATGTTGAATGCTAAGCAAATTAAAGAAATGCAAAATAGCGGTTTGGTGGAATTTGGTGCTCATACGATGACGCATGTGAATTTGAAAAAAGTAAATAATAAAATTGCACAAAAAGAAATTGTAGAGTCTAAAAAGGCTGTGGAAAAATTAACCGGCGTGAATTGTCAAGCATTTGCCTATCCTTATGGTCGCTATAATGATGAGCATGTTGAAATGGTTAAAGATGCTGGATTTTCAACTGCTGTTACGACGAAAAAAGCTATTAATAGTTTCTCTTTTTCTAACGCATATACGCTCCCACGACTTAGTATTGATGGTCGTATAAATATGCTTCAATTTTATTTAATTCTTAGTCGAGGTCGCTACAAAATATGACATCTATTAATGCTAGCGTGTATGTAATTTGTTGTAATGAAGAGCAGCATATTGGGCGGCTGCTTGAAAGTGTAAAAGGATTTGATGAAGTCATTCTAGTGGATAGTGGCAGCAAAGATGGCACGTTGGATATTGCAAAAAAATTTTCTAATGTTCATATTTTTCATCAGCCTTGGCTGGGATATGCAAAACAGAAAGCAGAAGCATTAAACAAATGCAAAAATAACTGGGTGCTGAATCTTGATGCAGACGAGGTGCTTTCAGATGAGCTAAAAACTGAAATAAAAGTTGCAATAGATCAAGATAATTGTGATGGCTTATCGTGTAGACTATCTGAAGTATTTCTAGGGCAATCTTCACATCAATTTTCTAAACATGCTGACAAAATACGTTTTTTTAAAAAGGCGAAAGGACATTATAATTTAAGTGCTTTAGTACATGAATCAATTTCTGTCGACGGAAAAATTCGTCATGCTGATGGAGTTATTTATCACTACGGGCTTTCATCTATTGAGACGATGATTAGAAAAAACAATGAATATTCGACACTTGCTGCGAAGATGAAATTTTTACAGAAAAAGAGAGCCAATACTTTTAAAATGATTTTTATCTTTTTTTGGGCTTTTTGGAGAGCATATTTTTTCAAGCGCTTTTTTTTAAATGGTATTGCTGGTTTTATTCACAGTATGTCGATAGGCTTTTATGCGTTTTTAAAAGAAGCAAAATTGTATGAATTGGAGATAACCCAAAATTCTAAAGAGTAGCTTGCTCTTGTTTTTTAAAGAAGTCGATTGTGCTTTTTAACATTTGACAATTTGTAATTTCTATAAAGTGTACTTTCGGGTATTTTTCTTTTAGATAGGCTAGGGATTTTTGTATGCGTTTATCAAATGTCCAGCAATATTCAAGCAGCTTCCAATTTAATCTATCGGTACAGCCTTTAGCTCGATCATCAATATTTGCATTAGGAAAAAAAATTATTTTAAGAATGCGATAAATGCAGACCCATTTTGGAAAATTAATATACAAAGCTACATGGGTTTTTGAATAGCGCATTTCTAGAGATTTTATGCTGTTGCCGTCGATGATCCACCTATCTTGGATAACAAGAGATTGTTGAATATCAAGAAACTCTTGTTTATTTCGCTCAACCCAATTACTCAAAAAGTAGTGTTTATCAAGATGATAAAGGGGGAGTTTTGTTATTTCATGTAAACGTTTTGCAAATGTTGATTTGCCACTACCAGGCCTTCCAAAGATCATGATGCGATTGGGTGGATTACAAATATCTAGCACGCATTAAGTACCTATTCCAAAGGCTCTTAAAGCCCAGGATTTTTCTTGCCAATCTTCTTCAACTTTTACAAATAATTTTAAGTGCACGCGACGTTCTAGTTGCGATTCAAGCTCGTGACGTGCTGTTTGTCCTATTTTTTTTAAGGTTTGTCCACCCTTACCAAGCACAATGCCTTTGTGGTTATTTTTTGCTACCACAATTGCCTGACTAATTTTTACAGAACCATTTTCAAATTCTTCCCAACTTTCAGATTCAACAAAGATGTTATAGGGAATTTCTTGATGAAGAGTAAGAAAAATCTGCTCACGTGTTACTTCGGTAGCCCATGAGCGCATAGGAATATTCGTAATTTGATCTTCTGGAAAGAGCCAAGGACTTTCAGGAAGCTCATTACATAAATGCTCTGCTAGATCTTTAACGCCGTCATTTCGTAAAGCGCTAATCATAAATGTAGCTTTTATATTTTTGAAAGCGCTAACAGCAGAAGTAAGTTTTAATAAGTTTTCTTTCTCAATTAGGTCAATTTTATTAAGGCATAAAATTAATCCTTTTTTGTGTTGCTCACATAATTTATGGGCGAGTTCTAAATTAGGCTTTGTTACATCAATTACTAACACAACAGCATCAGAATTAGCGCTGGCATCAAAAGCTTCTTTAACCATAGCATGATCAAGCTTTCTCTTTCCTTCGAAGATTCCAGGTGTGTCGATAAGGATGAGCTGACAATCGCCCTGTATTGCAATGCCCATGATTCTAGAGCGAGTTGTCTGAACTTTTGGAGATACAATAGAAACTTTCTGTCCTACTAGCTGGTTAACTAGAGTTGATTTTCCAGCATTTGGAGCGCCTAAGATTGCTATAAATCCACATTTTCTCATTTTAGAACTTTTTTCTTGAAACGCTTAAACAAACATTTCCGCTGAAATGTACGGTGTTTTTACCTGTGCAGATCTCATAGGAACGAGAAGTAATGGTATTATTCTGATGATGTGCTGTAATGCCCTGATCGCCAAATATATTCTGTGTTTGCGTGTTAAGAACTGCATGGTTTGTTGTGGCGGCAAATCCAGAAAAATGGTCAAAATCTACTTTTTCCAGAAAGTGTACTTCGCGGTCGGACTCATAATAAGATGCCTCTTTTGCCTGTAAAGAAGTTTTTCCTCCGGGATTATCAAAAATTCCGATAGGATTATTAAGAGTAATCTTATCTCCTGATTGAGCTGCTTTATCTGCATTTACCGAGAGTTGGGATTGTGTTTCTGGATTGTGTGAAACCATGCGGAGAATTTTTGCATGAATTTTATGGTCTGTCATGGTCAATTCGTGTTTGTCTGTTAAATTTGACAGGTGGGGTTTTTCAAAGATACCTCTGACAATTAATATGAGTCCAAATCCTATCATTGAGATTGGAAAGAGATATCGAAATATACGATTGGCTTTTCTGCTCATCTCGTTACAAAACCTTACTAAATTGAAGCTTATATTCGCTTACGAATAATTAAAAATTCCAAAAGATGGTGCCCCCGGGGAGACTCGAACTCCCACGCCCTACGGACAGCAGATTTTGAGTCTGCCGCGTCTACCAATTCCACCACAGGGGCGCTAGGTGATAATACTCGTTTTTTAAAAATCGTCAAAGAAAATTTCAAAAATGGGACGAGTGAGCTTTACAATTGGGCAAACTTTAAGCTAAAACCTTACCATGCGAATACTTTATTATTATCCATTGTGCCCTTTTTCTCGAAAAGTACGTTTGTGCTTGAACGAGAAAAAATTAGATTTCTCGCAAGAAGTTGAAAATTTCTGGGAGAAAAGGGAGGAATTTACAAATCTTAATCCTCTTGGGCATGTGCCTGTATTGGTGGATTTGAATGGTTCTATTGTTACAGATAGCACTGCCATAGTTGAGTATTTAGAAGAGGCATATCCTGATAAAAAATTGTATCCAGAAGAGCTGCTTGCACGTGCTGAATCGCGCCGACTGATGGCTTGGTTTGATACAAGGTTTGCACAAGAAGTAAGTCTAATTATTTTGTGGGAAAAAGCGATTAAGAGGCTAGCAGCAAGGTCTTTGGGAGCAACAAGTGCTGGGCCCGATTCAACAATTATCCGTAATGCCAAGGTTACAATGGCAAATCATTTAGAGTACATGAGTTGGCTAATTGATAAAAGAAATTGGTTGGCAGGAGATCATTTTACGATGGCAGATATTACCGCAGCAGCTCATATATCGGTTGTGGATTATTTTGGTGATATTAATTGGGAAAAATTTGAATCTGTAAAAAACTGGTTTGTACGTATTAAATCAAGGCCAAGTTATCGGGGATTCCTTACTGATAAAATCCCAGCAATTCCTCCAGCTGCGCATTATGCAGAATTAGATTTTTAATAATTTATGCACCAAGGCCTTGTGCCAAAGAAAGCTTTTAAAGGATAAATGAGTAAAGGATTGGTATAAATTGCGAATCCTCCTTCGTGTTGGATAATGTTCCGATCTATTATTTTTTGGACTTTAAAGCCTTGTTTTTTTAACGTTTTTTCGTAACCAAATGTGATAATTGTGTTGATATTTATAGGGTCAAAATTATCATGTAGATATTCTAATCCTTCTTTGGGTGAAACGATTAGGAGTATATTTTTATTTAAGAGATAATACGGCTGTTCCCAGGCTTGTATTTGGGAGAGGCCCCATTCTTGGGCCCAAGCACTGGCTGTAAAGGTATTCCTTGTGAGATTAGAAACGTGCATCGTATTTTTACTATAATAAGCCATTATATCGTTTTTTGAATTTATATACGCTGTTGGCAATTCAAAAGATCTCCAAAGAAGAATGCTCAATATGATAGGCGCTACTCCAAACCAACGCCAAAATTTTTTCCATAAACAGATCCACAAAATTCCGATGCTTAATATTATTAAACAATAGGAAGGGGCAGCCTGTACTTGTATTGAAGCGCCAGGAAGTAATGCAATTTCTTCTGCAATTATGCAAAGTAACTGCAGGCTTTTACTCCAGAGCCAGAAAAAAATACTATTTTCTGAGAATGTGAGAGATAGAATGCTAAAAAGTCCTAAAGGCATTACGGCCAAGCTAATTAATGGGATTGCTAATAAATTTCCTAGAATCGCTTGAGCAGTGAATTGTTGAAAGAAAGCAATGCTGTAGGGAGTCGTGATTAGTGACGCTATCAAAGTCGTTGCTAATATTCCAAAAAGAGCAAATATAAATTTTTTAGTGCCTAAGAAGTTGCTCGAGTTTTGAAAAATCCTTTCTCGGATACTAAACCAAGCTGATTCATAAAAAGCTAACAAGCCTAGTACTGCCGCGAAAGAAAGTTGAAAGCTAGCAGAAAGTAGGCTTTCTGGCGCAATGATAAGAATGATAACGGCGGCAATAACCAAGCTTCTCATAGAGAGAGCCGTTCGATCGAGGCATATAGCAAGCATGGCAAGAGTGATCATAATAAATGATCGTTGAACAGGAATCCCGAAATTGGCAATGGTCATGTAAAGCATAGTGGCGATTATGGCCAAGCAAGCTGAAATTTTTTTTGCTGAAAAATAAATAGAATATATTGGCAATACACAAATACAACGACGGAAAAGTAAGAAAATCAAACCAGCAATGATGCTAAGATGTAACCCTGAAATCGCTAAGACATGAGCGAGTCCTGCGTTAATGAAAGATTGGCGTAATTCATGAGGAATATAGCTGCGGTCTCCTGTTACCAAAGCAGCCGCAATGGATCCATATGGATTTTCAAGATTTTTTAGTAATTTTTGCGTGATTGCAAATCGATTTTTTTTAAAAGAATTTGTTTTAGATTTTTCGTGATTTATTAATTTTGTGATGTTGATTGTTCCTCCTATGCGTTGTAAAAAAGCAGCTCTTCTTGCAAAATATCCATATAAACTACTGGGCATGGGGATTGGATAAATTTTCCCGGAGAGAACAAGATGATCGTCGATTTCAAAATCTTCAGCTATATCTTTTGAAATATTTAAGCGAAGCTTTGCTGGATAGTATTTTTGATCAATTTTTATGTGATTAAGAATAATGCGACAAGAGCCATCATTTTTATAGGGGTGATTTTCGATGGATTCTATATGTCCAATAATACTCTTGCTAATTTGGGTATCACTAAACATAGGCGTGGTATTGAGGTGTACATGAATGCCAATAATGAGAAAACCTATGAAAAATCCAGAGATGATATATGTGAGTAATTTGTATTGAGGATATCTTCTTGCATGTAAGATAAGTAGGCCGGCGGTGAATAATAATACGACATAAATATATATTTTTGGTTCGTCATGTAACGAAAAATATGCGCAAATGCCCAGAATCAAGCCAACTGGAAGCCAATGAATCCAACGTGATTGTTCTGAAAAATAAACATCTAGAAGTTTGGAGGGAAAATTTCTAAACACCGAGAGGTGCCTAACTTGCAGTTTCTTCAGTCAAAAACGGTTTTAAAGAAATTGTTTTATCAGAATTTTCAAGGATCTGTTCTACTTTTAAACGTGCATTTTTGAGTTGATTATTGCAGTGGTTCTTTAAACTAATTCCCCTTTCAAAAGTTTTAATAGCTTCATCAAGAGGGCATTTTCCTTCCTCAAGGTGGCGTACTAGGGTTTCTAGCTCTCCTAAGGCTTCTTCAAAACTTAATTTATCTACTGCCTGCATAAAATCTGCATTTTTAGTATTTAATAATTTTACTTAACCTAATCCAAAAATGAAACTCAAGAATATTTTTGATCTACCTAGTTTTTTTAGAAAGTGCATCGATTGTGCCGTGGATAAATGCTACATCTTTTTTCTCAAGAAAGCTTTTGGCAACTTCTAAGTATTCGTTAATGATAACAGGAGTTGGCACTGTTAAAGAATAAATAAGCTCATATAAAGCACAGCGAAGAATAGAACGGCTTAAACTTGGTAAACGTTCTATAGTCCACTGTTGAGATAATTGTTTCATTATTTGCTGATCAAAAGCATGTAAATCCTTGGCTAAAAACAGAGATATTTCTTTGAAAAAATCTAAATCAGGCTTTGTTGTTCCTTTAACATCGGTATCAAAGCGACTATGTAAAAATTGATTTACTACATCTTGCCTGTCTTCAGGGTTTTGCTCCATCTGATAAACTGCTTGTACTGCTGCTACACGTGCCAGATGACGTGCGCTACCATGAATTTTTTGAGTATTTTCAAACACGTTAATATTTATGCCGCTGCTGTAAGAGGTGAGCCTGAAAGTTGATGGCGAAGCATCATCAAATTGACCAACGATTGTATGGATAATTGTATTTTGGATATATAGCGGGTTGCTGAATGATTGAGGTCTTGCCCTTCTTTTTCAAAAACAATGACGCTTGATGCTGGTACACCGGCTTGGGTGGTGAGATTTAAAATAGCATCCCATATACTATGGTGATTTTCTTGAGCTATGTCACCGTCACAATTGAGTCCTAATATTAAGTATCCATCCGGCACTCTTACATTCGGATCATTCGAGTGATGTATTATTTCTAATAAAATTCTTAGAGCAATAGGAAGATCTGCGCTATTTGGAACAGTAACTCTGCTATGGGTAATACCTTGTTGAGTTAGCGCATTAACTGCTACATTGTACCACTGTTCTGTGATGTCTGGAAAACGTCTGCTTTCTAAAATGACAACGTGAGATTGGTGCATAAAAGTCTCTGAATCAACAAGTACATGAACAATACCTAACTATAGATTATAACGTCAATAATTTTTAAAAGAACATTTATTCATGGAAAAATGGATAAGTCATTGCTATAAGTGTCTATCGAAGAAAATCGCAGTATTTCCAAATGCCTATCATAACTTCAGAAGCAGCTATAAAATATTTATGTGAAGGCGAGATTGTCGCTATTCCAACTGAAACCGTCTACGGACTGGCTGCAAATGCAACAGATGATAAGGCTATTGCAAAAGTTTATTCTTTAAAAAATCGACCTCAATTTAATCCTCTTATCATGCACGTTGATTCTATTGAAATGGTTGAAAAATGGGCTGTTATTTCCAAATTTACCAAAACGCTGATGAAAGAATTTTGGTATGGACGAGAAACTTCTATTAGTTTTGTATTGGAGTTAAAGAAAAATCACCCACTTTCATTATTAGCGCTTGCCGGGTTAGATACTGTAGCAGTTAGAAGGCCAAATCACCCGATAACCTTAAATATTTTAAGTCAAATCTCCTTTCCTTTGGCCGCTCCAAGTGCGAATCGTTCAAATTCACTGAGCGCAACAACTGTGGCTCACGTTTTGGATGGATTGGGTGAGTCAATTCAAGTCATCGATGGTGGTGCTTGCAGCGTTGGTTTGGAGTCAACAATACTTGATGTAACACAGGATAAAATGAAAATCTTGCGTCTCGGCGCTGTTACAAAAGAAGATCTTGAGCCTTTTGGTGAAGTGGATCATGGAAAGTATGGTGAAGCAATCAAAGCTCCAGGTATGATGTCTCGGCACTATGCGCCTCAACGTTTGTTGAAAATGAACGTGCTTAAAAAAGAGGAGGGAATGGCATTATTAGGATTTGGTGTTTGTGAGAGAGTAGATTTAAATTTAAGTATGTCCAGTGATTTAAATGAAGCTGCTGCAAATTTATTTCGCTATTTACATGAGCTTGATAGGGAACCTTTTGTGTCAATTGGAGTGACGCCTATCCCAGATGTAGGGATTGGTATGGCTATTAATGATCGATTGCGGAGAGCTTGTTCGGAAGAATAAAATTGGTTGCGGGGGCTGGATTTGAACCAACGACCTTCAGGTTATGAGCCTGACGAGCTACCGGGCTGCTCTACCCCGCGACAATGTAGCTAATATATAACCATCTATTTAAAAGAATGCAAGATATTTTCCTGGACAATTTTTTGTGCATCCACTAAAAAAGACGAGTAGTAGGAGTGTAGCTCAATTGGCTAGAGCGTCGGTCTCCAAAACCGAAGGTTGGGGGTTCGAGACCCTCCACTCCTGCCATGCACTTTTTTGTAGACATTTCTTCCGTAATCTTATACAAATTGCTGATAGGTCTGTCGCTAGCAGACAAATGCATTTGGTTTTTAGGGAAATACTTGATGTCTGATCACACGAAAACGCCTTTTACAAAAAGAGTTCCGGAGTTCTTTGCTCAGGTTCGTCAGGAGATGCGTAAGGTTACATGGCCAAGCATGAAAGAGACGCGAGTCACAACTATTGTTGTTTTCATCTTTGCTATTATCGCTGCAGCATATTTTATGGTGGTTGATCAGATCATTTATCGTTTGCTTCATTTAATTATCGGATAAAAGTATGTCTACTGCTAAATGGTATGTTGTTAATGTGTATTCGGGCTTTGAGAAGAAGGTTGCTCAACTCATTATGGAGCAAGCAAACAAACATTCATTATCTGACATGTTTGAGCAAGTTTTAGTGCCATCTGAAGAAGTTGTAGAAATCCGCAAGGGCAATAAAAAAGTAAATGCTGAAAAAAATTTCTTTCCAGGCTATGTTCTTGTGAAAATGGTGCTAAATGATAATACATGGCACCTTGTGCGAGATATTCCTAGAGTATCTAGTTTTCTTGGGGCTAAAGGTAAGCCAAGCCCTATTGGAGAGCAAGAAGTAAAGAGAATTATGCAGCAAGTTCAGGACTCTATTGAAAAGCCTAAGCATAATGTGGTATACGAAACAGGGGAGCAAGTCAGAGTTTGTGATGGCCCCTTTACTTCTTTCAGTGGTTTTGTTGAAGAGGTTGATGAAGATAAGGGACGCCTAAAGGTTTCCGTTATGATTTTTGGCAGGCCAACTCCTGTAGAGCTTGAGTTTGGGCAAGTCGAAAAGCAATAAGTAAATCTGTGGAAGGTTGCCAGGCCGTACCACAGCTCAATTTGATAGTGAGGATTTATGGCAAAAAAAATTGAGGGCTATATTAAGCTCCAGGTGCCCGCTGGAAAAGCTAACCCATCTCCACCAATTGGTCCGGCGTTAGGTCAGCGCGGTCTAAATATTATGGAATTTTGTAAGGCATTTAATGCTCAGACTCAAGGAGTTGAGCCAGGAACGCCCTTGCCTGTTGTAATAACGGTGTATGCGGATCGTACTTTTACGTTTATTACAAAGACACCGCCTAATACTTTTTTCTTGAAAAAAGCGGCTGGTGTTCAAAAAGGAACAAAGACGCCAGGTCGTGAAAACGTCGGCAAGGTAACGATGGCTCAGATTCGTGAAATAGCAGCGATAAAAATGAAAGACTTGAACGCGCATGATGTAGAGGCAGCATGTCAAATGCTTATTGGATCTGCTCGTTCAATGGGTCTAGAAGTTGTGGGGGCGTAAATGTCTGGAAAGCGTATGAAAAATGCACTCAAGAATGTTGACCTGGAAAAGGTATATTCTTTAAAAGATGCAGTAAAACAAGTAAAAGTGAACGCAACAGCAAAATTTGATGAAACTGTTGAGGTTGCTATTAATCTAAATGTGGATGCAAAAAAAGCTGAACAAAATATTAGGGGCGTTTTGAATTTGCCTCATGGTACTGGTAAAGTTTACAGGGTGGCGGTTTTTGCTCGTGGTCCAAAAGCAGAAGAAGCTAAAAAAGCAGGGGCTGATCTTGTTGGTGCTGATGAGCTTGTTGATCAAATTTTAAAGGGCGAGATACCCTTTGATAAATGTATTGCAACGCCAGACATGATGGGTGTTGTTGGTAAGGTCGCAAAGGTTCTTGGTCCTCGTGGTTTAATGCCAAATCCAAAGCTTGGCACTGTTACGATGGATATTGCTGCGGCATTGTCAGCAATCAAAGGTGGTCAGGTCGAATATCGCACTGAAAAAGCGGGCGTTATTCATTCTCGTGTTGGAAAGGCTAGCTTTGCTGAATCTGCACTAGAGGAAAATGTTAAAGCGTTGCTTGATGTCATTATGAAATCACGACCGGCAGGCGTGAAGGGATCTTATATCAAGAAAATGAGTTTGAGTTCAACGATGGGTCCTGGTTTACAGTTCTCAGTTGAATAGTGGGTATTCCTATGGGTAATCCCCATAGGATAGGAACAGGAGCCTATCCTGTCCAAGACTGTAGGTTCGGCTTTGCCGTTTAATAGCACTAGCTGCCTACATAGATAGAATGGGTTGCGCATTTTGCTCTTCCCTTTCTGTTTCATAAAGTAAACGAGTGAAGGAGTATAGTTATGGACCGTATGCAGAAGGAAGCATTGGTCGCAGATATGCGCAACAAACTAGAATCATCATCTTTGGTGGTTGTTGCTCGTCAATCCGGATTAACGGTTGAGGAAGTGACAGGTTTGCGTCGCAATATGCGTGCTGCTAATGCAGAATTTAAGGTTTTAAAAAATACCCTCGCTCAGATTGCCGTTCAGGGAACTAAACTTGAAGGTTTGAAGGAAATGCTGGTTGGGCCAACTGCGTTGGCGTATTCAGTGGATTCTATTGCTGCAGCCAAAGCACTTGTTGAATTTGCTAACAAAAACGACAAGGTTGAAGTTGTAGGTGCATGCCTTGATGGAAAAGTTCTTCAAAAAGCTGAAGTAAAAGCATTAGCTACATTGCCATCACTTGATGAGTTGCGTAGTAAGCTTATTGCGATCATTAATGCGCCTGCTACGAAATTAGCGACTCTTTTGCAAGAGCCAGCTTCTAGAGTGGCGCGTGTTATTACAGCAAAAAATGGTTAATCAATAGCGAGACAATTTAGGAGGATTATTAATGTCTAAGTTACAAAAAATAGTTGATGAATTATCAGCGTTAACGGTTTTAGAAGCTGCAGAGCTTTCAAAACTATTAGAAGAAACATGGGGAGTAAGCGCTGCGGCGGCAGTTGCTGTTGCTGCTCCATCTGCTGCAAATGCAGGTGCTGCTGCTGAAGAAAAGAGCGAATTTGATGTTGTTCTTGAGGATGGTGGTGCTAATAAAATTAACGCAATTAAAGAAGTGCGTGCCATCACCGGTCTTGGCTTGAAAGAAGCTAAAGATTTAGTTGAGGGGGCTCCAAAGCCAGTAAAGCAAGGTGTTTCTAAAGACGAAGCAGAAAAAATTAAGAAACAGCTAGAAGAAGCTGGCGCTAAAGTTTCTGTAAAATAATATTGACGCTCAGCAATTTTCATTAAAGAATCTTGCTGGGCGTGCCTTTTTTCGTTACAGTTACAATTTAGAAATTAAAAGAAATTTTATTAAAATTATTTATGTTACGTTTGTGCATTCAAAGTTCTTTGCTAATTTGTGGGACAATCTAACATCTTTAGTTATCGTGTAGGAGTCATGCATGGTTCGCTCATTTACAGGTCGTAAGCGATTTCGTAAGAATTTCGGTCGCATTCAAGAAGTTGCGCCATTACCAAATTTAATCGCTTTGCAAAAAAATTCTTATGAAGCTTTTTTGCAGCTTAATATGAAGCATGAAAAACGAAACAATACAGGTCTTTTAGAAGTATTTAATTCAATTTTCCCAATAAAAGATTACTCAGGCAAAGCACATTTGGAATTTTTTCATTACGATTTTGAGAAGCCAAAATTTGATGAAGAGGAATGTCGTACCCGAGGCTTAACTTATGCAGCTTCTTTAAAAGTAACTTTCCGTCTTGTAGTTTGGGATATTGACGCAGACTCAGGCGCGCGTTCTATTCGCGATATTAAAGAACAAGATGTTTATATCAGTGATATTCCATTAATGACCGATCGAGGAACTTTCATTATTAATGGTATTGAGCGAGTTATTGTTTCTCAGATGCACAGAAGTCCAGGTGTATTTTTCGATCATGACAAAGGTAAAACGCATTCTTCAGGAAAAATATTGTATGCAGGTCGTATCGTTCCTTACCGCGGTTCATGGTTAGACTTTGAGTTTGATCCTAAGGATCAAATATGCGTTCGTGTAGATCGTCGTCGTAAGCTTCCTGTTACTACCTTATTAATGGCTCTTGATAGCGATTATACTGAAGCGGTACGTTCTAAGGCTGATAAAGCCAAAAAAGGTATTGATCCAAAAGATGTTATGGGAATGTCGCGAGAAGAAATCTTGCATACTTTTTATCAGAAGGTCACATACACAAAAAATAAGAAGTTTTGGGTTACGGATTATGTAGCTGATCGTTGGAAGGGTGTAAAATTAACACATGATCTAATAGACGCAGATACAGGAAAAGTCGCTGTAGAAGCTGGCACAAAAATTACTCCGCGCTTAGCTAAAAAATATGAATCTGAGGGTCTTAAGAAGATTGCTTTTGAAGAAGAGCATTTGTATGGAAGCTACATAGCTAATGACCTGATTAATACCCAAACAGGCGAGATTTATATCGAGGCTGGAGATATTCTATCTGCCGATATGATGGAGATCTTAAATGAGCAAAAAGCCAAATCTTTTGATCTTTTGAATATTGATCATGTCAATATCGGCGCTTATTTGCTGAATACGTTGCAAACAGACAAAAATCAAAATCGCGAAGAAGCACTGATGGATATCTATCGTGCATTACGTCCAGGAGAACCTCCTACTGTTGAAGGTGGTGAGGCATTATTTAAAGCATTATTCTTTGATCCTGAGCGCTATGATTTATCGGCAGTTGGTCGTGTAAAAATGAATGCTCGTTTGGGATTGAATACATCGGATGATATCAGAGTTTTGCAAAAAGCTGATATTATTTCAATGGTTCGCACGCTTTTAGAATTGCGCGATGGAAAAGGTGAAATTGACGATATTGATAACTTGGCTAACCGCCGTGTACGTTCAGTGGGTGAGCTTTTAGAGAATCAATTCCGTGTGGGCTTGGTGCGCATGGAGCGTTCAATACGCGAACGTATGGGTTCTGTCGATATTGATACCGTTATGCCAAATGATTTAGTAAATGCTAAACCAGTTGCAGCATCTATTCGTGAATTTTTTGGTTCTTCTCAGCTTTCACAATTTATGGACCAAACAAATCCGCTTTCAGAAATTACCCATAAGCGTCGATTATCGGCGCTTGGCCCGGGTGGTTTATCTCGAGATCGAGCAAGTTTTGAAGTACGAGATGTTCACCCAACACATTATGGACGTATCTGCCCGATTGAGACACCGGAAGGTCAAAATATTGGTTTGATTAATTCCTTGGCAACATATGCTCGAGTAAACAAATATGGCTTTATTGAAAGTCCTTACCGAAAAATCAACGATGGCAAGGTTACAGATGAAGTTATATATATGAATGCACTAGAGGAGAGCCCTTATATCATTGGTCAAGCAAGCGTTGATCTTGATGAAAATGGTAAGATTGTTGAGGAATTTGTAACTTGCCGTAAGTCTGGCGAATTTGGTATTTTCCCTCGTTCAAGTGTTGATTATATTGACGTTTCTCCAAAACAGCTTGTATCTGTTGCTGCTTCATTGATTCCGTTTCTAGAGAATGACGACGCAAACCGCGCTCTTATGGGGTCAAACATGCAACGTCAAGCAGTTCCGCTTTTGAGGGCAGAGGCTCCGCTTGTTGGAACGGGAATGGAAGCTATCGTTGCAAAAGATTCAGGAGCTGTGATCACAGCGAAACGAGATGGTGTTGTGGATCAAGTTGACGGTAAGCGGATCGTTATTCGCGTGACTGAGAAAGACAGTAATAACAAGTCTGGCGTTGATATCTTTAATCTTTTAAAATTCCAACGCTCCAATATGAGTACATGTATAAATCAAAGGCCACTTGTTAAAAAAGGCGACGTCGTTAAACGTGGGGATATTATTGCAGATGGTCCAGCCACTGAGTTAGGTGAATTGGCGTTAGGGCGTAATGTGCTTGTGTCATTCATGTCGTGGCAGGGGTATAACTTTGAGGACTCTATCGTTATTTCTGAGCGTATTGTCCAAGACGATGTATTTACTTCTATTCATATTGAAGAATTTGAGGTGATGGCTCGTGATACAAAGCTTGGCAACGAAGATATTACAAGAGATATTCCAAATGTGGGAGAAGAAGGTCTTCGTAATCTTGATGAAGCTGGAATTGTTTATGTTGGTGCAGAGGTTAATCCAGGAGATATTCTTGTTGGAAAGGTAACTCCAAAAGGGGAAGCTCCATCGACACCTGAAGAAAAATTACTAAGAGCTATTTTTGGTGAGAAGGCCTCTGATGTGAGAGATAGCTCTCTTCGCGTTCCTCCAGGAGTAGCGGGAACTGTTGTTGAGGTTCGTATTTTCTCAAGAAGGGGTGTTGAGCGTGATGAGCGTTCTATCGCTTTAGAAAGACAAGAAATAGACCGCTTAGCAAAAGATCGAGATGCTGAAAAGGCCATTCTTGAGCGTAGCTTTAAGCAACGATTAAAAGAATCGTTGATAGGGCAAAAATTTGCTTCTGGACCAAAAGGTTTTACGAAAAACAAAGAAATCACTGAAAAACTTCTTTCAGAAGTTAGCATGTCAGATTGGAAGAAGATAGTTGTTGCTGATGATGTAGCGATGAAAGACATCGAGGAAATGAGTGCTGAATTTGATGCATCATGTGCTCGTTTGCAAGCAATATTTGAAGATAGGGTTGAAAAACTCCGTCGCGGTGATGAATTGCCTCCGGGAGTTCTGAAGTCTGTAAAAGTATTCATTGCCGTAAAACGCAAACTTCAGCCGGGTGATAAGATGGCAGGACGTCACGGCAACAAGGGTGTGGTATCAAAAGTTGTTCCAATGGAAGATATGCCTCATCTTGAGGATGGTACTCCTGTTGATATAATTTTGAATCCGCTTGGTTTGCCTTCACGTATGAATGTGGGGCAGATTTTGGAAACACATCTGGGTGCTGCTGTTGCTGGTATGGGTCGCCAAATTAATGAAATGATCTCAAAATATCGGGAAAAAGAACTGGGTGTTAAAGATATTCGTGAAAAGTTGCTAGATGTTTATAATGATAAACATGATCAAAAAGATATTAAGTCATTGGGAGATGACGAGGTTCTTGAGTTGGCTGGTAACCTATGTAAGGGTGTTCCGGTTTCGTCTCCTGTATTTGATGGGGCAAGTCATGCAGAGATCAATAATGCGCTAGCATATGCGGATCAGCAGGCTTCTTCCGGCCAAGTAACCCTTTATGATGGGCGAACTGGAGAACCTTTCGATCGAAAGGTTACGGTTGGTTACATTTACATGTTGAAATTGCACCACTTAGTAGATGATAAAATTCACGCACGTTCTATTGGTCCGTACAGTCTCGTGACGCAACAACCATTGGGAGGTAAAGCTCAATTCGGTGGACAGCGTTTTGGAGAAATGGAAGTTTGGGCGCTTGAAGCATATGGCGCAGCTTATACTCTTCAAGAAATGCTAACAGTCAAATCAGACGATGTGGTTGGTCGTATGAAAGTATACGAGGCCATAGTACGAGGGGACGATAATATGGAAACAGGAATTCCTGAATCCTTCAATGTTCTTGTAAAAGAGCTTCGTTCTCTTGGTTTGAATGTAGCATTTGAGCAATTTGAATAATACTACGGGAGAGCAACTTTGCTCTCCAGTTACTAACTAATTTTTAAGTTTTCGGAGTAAGGCATGAACCGCGAAATTAAACGAAGCTTCAATACATTGGATGTTCTTCCTGATTTTGATGCAATTCGTATTACTATTGCAACGGCTGAACGGATACGTTCATGGTCATATGGTGAGGTAAAGAAACCTGAAACAATCAACTATCGTACTTTTAAGCCTGAAAGAGATGGTTTGTTTTGTGCACGAATTTTTGGACCAGTAAAGGACTATGAGTGTCTATGCGGAAAATATAAGCGCATGAAATATCGTGGCGTTGTTTGTGAGAAGTGCGGTGTTGAAGTTACTTTGAGCAAGGTACGTCGTGATCGTATGGGACACATTGAGCTTGCTGCTCCTGTTGCTCATATTTGGTTTACAAAATCATTGCCTAGCAGAGCAGGCATCTTGTTAGATCTAGCGCTCAAAGATCTCGAGAAAATTTTGTATTTTGAGAGTTATGTTGTTCTTGATCCTGGCATGACAGCAATGTCTTATGGGCAGCTGTTGACTGAAGAAGAATTTATGCAGGTTCAGGACGAGTATGGAGAAGAAGCCTTTAATGCAGGCATAGGTGCGGAAGCATTAAGAGAAATGCTGCGCAAAATCAATCCTAAAAAGGAAAGCGAAGAACTTCGTCAAGAACTTGCAGAATGCACCTCAGAAATTCGCCGCAAGAAGATAATGAAGCGCTTGAAATTGCTTGAGGCGTTTTTAGAATCTGATACACCACCAGAATGTTTGGTAATGGAAGTTATTCCAGTTATTCCACCGGAGTTACGTCCTCTAGTGCCGCTTGATGGTGGAAGATTTGCAACATCTGATTTGAATGATCTATACCGACGCGTAATCAACAGAAACAACCGATTAAAGCGGTTGATAGAATTGCGTGCTCCTGAAATTATTATTCGTAATGAAAAGCGTATGCTGCAAGAGTCAGTTGATGCATTGTTTGATAATGGTCGACGTGGCCGCGCAATTACAGGAACGAATAAGCGTCCACTAAAATCATTAGCGGACATGCTGAAGGGTAAGCAAGGTCGTTTCCGTCAAAACTTGTTAGGTAAGCGCGTTGACTATTCTGGGCGTTCAGTAATCGTTGTGGGTCCGGAGCTTAAACTTCATCAGTGTGGTTTGCCTAAGAAAATGGCATTGGAATTATTCCGTCCATTTATATACGCACGATTAGAGCGTTACGGACTTGCAAGTACGCTAAAGGCAGCAAAAAGAATGGTTGAGAAAGAACGTCCAGAAGTATGGGATGTTCTTGAAGACGTCATTCGTGAACACCCTGTCTTATTGAACCGCGCGCCTACACTTCACCGTTTAGGTATACAAGCATTCGAGCCGGTGTTGATTGAAGGAAAAGCAATACAGCTCCATCCTTTAGTTTGTACAGCATTTAACGCAGACTTTGACGGAGACCAAATGGCGGTGCATGTGCCTCTTTCTCTTGAAGCACAACTTGAGGCACGCGTTTTGATGATGTCAACAAACAATATTTTGAGCCCTTCAAGTGGAAGACCAATCATTGTTCCTTCTAAAGATATTGTTCTTGGTATTTATTACCTAAGCTTAATGGCTGACAATATGCCAGGAGAAGGTAGCTTAGTTTCTGATATAGCCGAAGTGGAACATGCACTTTCTTTAGGTCATTTACATATCCATTCGAAAATCAAAGCTCGAATTCCTGTTTATCATGAGGATGGTAATATTACATACCAACGTGTGGATACAACTCCTGGACGCCTCTTTTTGGGCAATTATTTGCCTAAGCACTACAAAATGCCATTCGAAATTGTTAACCAAGTGATGACCTCTAACGAAATCAGCGCTTTAGTTGATAACGTTTACCGTCACTGCGGACAAAAAGAAACAGTTATTTTCGTTGATCGTATTATGGCGCTAGGTTTCCATTACATGACAAAGAGTGGTGTTTCATTTGGTAAAGATGACTTGATTGTTCCAAAAGACAAAGAAGTTCTGATTAACCAGACAAAGGCTGCTGTTGCTGAATATGAGCAACAATATTTAGATGGTTTGATTACTCAGGGTGAGAAATATAACAAAGTTGTGGATGCATGGGGGCGTTGTACAGATAAAGTTGGTGACGCGATGTTACAAGCTATGTCAAAAAATCTTCCAGGTGAACCATTTAATGCAGTTTATATGATGATCCATTCGAAAGCTCGAGGATCTGTAACGCAGATGCGTCAGATGGCAGGAATGCGCGGTTTGATGACTAGGCCTTCTGGTGACATCATGGAAACTCCAATTATTTCAAACTTTAAAGAAGGTTTGCATGTTTTGGAATATTTCATTTCAACGCATGGTGCGCGTAAGGGACTTTCCGATACGGCATTAAAAACAGCGAACTCAGGCTATTTGACTCGTCGTCTGGTTGACGTGGCGCAAGATTGCATTATCGTGGCTGATGATTGCGGTACGACTCAGGGCATACATATGAGATCAGTTGTAGAGGGAGCTAATACAGTGGTTCCTTTAACTGATCGCATTCTTGGTCGAACAGCTTCAGAGGATATTGTTCATCCAATTACTAATGAGACAATTGTTTCTTCTGGTGAGATGATTAGCGAAGAAATCGCAGAGAGTATTAACGATGCTAGTATACATGAAGTAAAGATTCGTTCAGTGCTTACTTGTGAGATGGAAAACGGTATTTGTGCAAGATGTTATGGTCGCGATTTAGCACGAGGAACAGCTGTAAACGTTGGTGAAGCGGTAGGAGTAATCGCTGCACAATCAATTGGTGAGCCTGGAACACAGTTAACGATGCGTACGTTCCACATGGGTGGTGCGGCACAACGAAGTGCGGAGCAATCAAGCATTGAAAGCTCAATGCCAGGCAAGGTTAAGTTTAAAAACATTAACGCTATTGAAAATGCAGCGGGTCAAACTGTTGTGCTTTCAAGAAATGGTGAAGTAATTGTTCTTGATGATCAAGATCGCGAACGGGTGCATTATCGTATACAGTATGGTGCGAAGCTTCTAGTTAAAGAAGGCTCTGCTATAAAGCAAGGACAAAAGATTGCTGAGTGGGATGCTTATACAATTCCTGTTATTACAGAAAAAGAAGGTATAGCATACTTCGTAGATTTGATTGATGGCGTCACAATGAGAGAAGTCATTGATGAATCAACGGGCATTTCTAGTCGTGCTGTTATTGACGCGAAAACATCCCGCGCAAATGCAGAGTTACGCCCAATGATCAGCATGCGTGATAGCAAAGGTAATCCAATTAAGTTATCTAATGGATTGGAAGCTCGCTACTTTTTACCAGTGGATGCAATTATTTCAGTGGAGAACGGTGCAAAAATTCCTGCAGGTGAAGTTATCGCCCGTATCCCGCGTGAAACATCTAAAACGCGCGACATTACAGGTGGTTTGCCACGTGTTTCTGAGTTGTTTGAAGCTCGTCATCCAAAAGATGCTGCGATTATTGCTGAATTTGATGGAAGAATTGAATTTGGTAAGGATTACAAAGCAAAACGTCGTATTGTGGTCGTGCCAGAAGATGATTCTCTGCAACCTGTTGAATATTTGGTTCCGCGTGGCAGACATATCGTTATTCAAGAGGGTGACTATGTTAGAAAAGGAGACCTCGTTGTTGAAGGTAATCCAGTACCTCATGATATTTTGAGAGTTCTTGGTGTAGAAGCACTAGCGGTTTATCTAGTTAGTGAAATTCAACAAGTATATCGTTTACAAGGAATTGCTATTAACGATAAGCACATTGAAGTTATTGTGCGCCAAATGTTGCAAAAAACAGAAGTTTACGATGCTGGCGACACAAATTTCATCGTTGGCGATCACGTAGATAGAGTTGTTTTCGATCATGTGAATGGTATCCTTGAAAAAGAAGGAAAGAGACCAGCTCAAGGTCAGCCAGTATTGCAAGGTATTACAAAAGCATCATTGCATACAAAGTCCTTTATTTCTGCGGCTTCCTTCCAAGAAACAACTCGTGTCTTAACAGAAGCAGCTGTTTCAGGGAAGTTCGATGTTCTCGCTGGACTGAAGGAAAATGTAATTGTTGGTCGTTTGATTCCAGCAGGTACTGGAAGCGCAATGCGTCGTATGAAAGCGACTGCACAAAATAGAGACAAAGATTTGCTAACGCAAGCTGTTTCGAAAAAGAATCAAGACGACACCCAAGTTGCGTAAGCAATTTCGGTTTGTAGATAAGGAAACAGGCTTATGCCTTGTTTCCTTATTTAGCTAAAAAGATTAAACATTCATTTGCTGATAATTAACTGTATGAGTACCGCTAAATCTAAAATTCCTTTATCAATTTGGGCCATTGGTTTTGCTGGAATGCTTCTTAATGCTTCAACGATTATGATGTTTGGTGTTATTGCTCTCTATCTTAAACAAAAACTTGGTGCCGGTACTGGCTTTATTGTAATGCTTGAAGGTTTTTTTGAAGCAATGGCTTATGTTATGAAGTTATTTTCTGGTCTGCTCAGTGATTATTTTAGGCGACCAAAAAAAATAATGGTCCTTGGCTTTTCCATGGCGACGCTTTCAAGAATTCTATTTGCTATATTCGCAAGTGTGCCGATGGTAATTATTGCGAGACTTTTTGATCGTCTAGGTAACGGCATTCAATCAACCCCCAGAGACGCTTTGGTGGGAGATTTAGCGCCGGAAGATATAAAGGGCGCTTGCTTTGGGTTACGTAATACAATGGCTACGGCTGGTTCATTTCTTGGTGGTTTTTTAGGTATTTTAGCGATGAATTTTGCTAACCAAGATATCCAAAAAGTTTTTTCTTATGCAAGTGTTCCTGCATTTATTGGTTTTATTATTTTGGTTATTTTTGTGAAAGATCCGCACGAGAAAGAAATGACTGCTGACAAAAAACCAATTAGGCACCCATTGCATTTAAAAGATATTTCTCGTCTTGGAAAATCTTATTGGTTGCTAATGATAGTAGCTCTTGTTTTTATGAGTTCACGTATTGGTGAATCCATGCTGGTGTTACATGCAACGCATAGTTTTGGTATGGATCCTAGCTTTTCTCATGGGATTCTTATTTTGTATAACTGTACAAATTCCTTGTTTTCTTATCCTGTCGGCATTTTATCCGATAAACTTGGTCGTTATGGCTTTTTAGCTTTGAGCTTTATTTTACTAATCGTTGCTGACCTGTTTTTGGGTTTTTCAAGTAATTTACCTCTTATGTTGGTTGGTGTTGGATTGTGGGGCATTCAAATTGGCATGAGTCAGGATATGTTTTTGTGTATTATTGCTGATCAGATACCTGAAGATTTACGAGGAACTGGCATTGGTTTTTATTATTTGATTAATTCCATCGGCTTACTAGTGGCAGGTTTTATCGGAGGCATACTTGCAGATGCGTATGATCAATTTGCAACCTTTATCGGGAGTGGATCTATTGCTTTATTCGCACTGATACTCCTTCTTGTATTGCAACCTTCTATTTTTGAAAAAAAATATAAACCAGTTTAATTTCTAATAAGTCGCTGTAAAGCAATAGTTTGCTTGTGCCAATCACGTACAGGAATGGCTGGTGACCCAGCAATGGTTTCTCCGGAAGAAACATCTCGCATAATGCCGCTTTGCGCAGCAATTTTTACACCATCGCCAATTGTTAAGTGACCAGCAATTCCAACCTGTCCAGCAGCAATTACGAATTTCCCTAGTTTAGAGCTTCCTGCTATTCCTACTTGAGCCACTACAACACAACCATCGCCTAACTCAACGTTATGTGCTATTTGCACTAAATTATCAATACGGCAGAAATTACCAATTTTTGTATTATGCTGACTTCCTCTATCAATGGCTGTATTTGCGCCTATTTGTACATCATTTCCTATGATTACGCTGCCAATTTGAGGAATGTCGAAATGGCCCTTCTCATCCATATGAAACCCAAAACCAGCTTGCCCTATGCGCGCACCTGCTTTTATATATAATCGATCTCCGGCGGTGGTATTAGTTATTGTGACGCTGCTTTCAAGAGTGCTATCAAGCCCTATTTTTACATGCTCACCGATCATACAGTGGCTATTGATAATTGTATTATCACCGATGTGGGCATGAGCCTTAATGATAACAAATGGTTCAATTTGACAATTTTTTCCGATGTGTGCCGTTGGATGAATGTCAGCAAGTTTTGATATTTCTCCCGTTGAAATAGGTTTGGGGTAAAAATACAAAACGGCTTTTCCAAATGCTCTATATGGAGTTTGAGTAAAAAGACCAACAACACCTTTGCCTAATAAATTTTTATCTTCTTCTTTTAAAATACAAAAACCATTTTTTGCGTTGCTTAAAGATGATTTATATTTTGTATTGTGATAGCACCCTAAAATTCCCGCCTCTAGATTTTCAAGGGGCCCAACTTCCTCAATTATTAATCCTTGAGTTTCTATGCGAGCATCTATGATTTTTGCTAGTTCTTCAATGCGGATGGGGGGTGATTTTTTAAAAAACATACTATTTATTTAAGATTTCTAAGTTGGGAATTTTTTTGTTTAATAATTTAATGATTGCATCGGTGTGATTTAGACTTTCGTCTGCCACAAGTGCGACTTGTTGTTCGTTCATTGTGGTGTTTAAGAAAAGATCAATACTATGATTTTTGCTGTATTCACGAATAATATTTTCTAATTCTGTTTCAATAGCTAGGAACGCACGGTCAAATTTTTGCTTGATAGATTCTCGTTCTTGATGAAAATGTTGGTCTAACTCAGCGACTTTTTTATCAAGTTCAGCTTTGCGCTTTGCTAATTCTTCGGCTTTGGTATGCTTTTTCTGCTGTAGAATTTGCAGGTCATCGTATTCCTTGCGCATGCTTTTTTCAAGTATTTCTAGATGCTCTTGTGCTTTTGCTCGAGCCTCGAAATCTCTTTTATGTAAGAGTTGAAAGGGTTCGGCTTGAGCACGTACTCTATCCATGTTTACAAGGCCAACGGTAAGTCCTGTTGTTTTATAGTGAGGTTTCAAGACAAAATAAGCGACTGCAATAGCAACTATAGTTATAAGGATATGAAAAAGATATTGGTACTGTCGTTTAAACATCATGCTTAAAAAATATTACTAAATTGTAGTTGGAAGCGTCGTGCTACGTCGTACTTCTGGCGGCGATACGGGAAGGAATATGACATTCCTATAGGGCCAAAAGGTGATGTCCACAATACTCCACCGCCTGCTGAGGCTCTCATTGATTGTGAGTCTTGGGTGTCTCTATCCCTTTCTCCTGGTTTCCATAAAGCCCCTAGCTCATGGAATACGCTTGCATTAATTTTCCAATCATCAGGTAGACCTGAAGGAAACTTGATTTCAACAACATTTCTCCACATTCTGGTTCCATTTAAAGGATCTCCAGTTTTCTTATCTCGAGGTCCTACGCCTTGAAAATCAAAACCTCTGAACGAGTCATATCCCATATGAAAACTGTCTACAACGCGAATAGGCTTTCCTATTCTTTGCATCATACCTGTTTCACCCATTACTTTTAAGACAACCTCGTCACTGAATAATGGGTAATAAAATTTGGCAGCCCAAACATGTTGTAAATATTTGACAGTGCCGCCTACACCAGCAAATTCTGTGCTATAACTTAAGACGAATCCTTTCGTTGGGTCTCTTCTGCTATTTAATTTTCCAAAATAAATAGTCTGCCCAACGGAAGATAATAAGGCATTATGACTTTGATTACGGATAATCGACGATGCATCACTATTAAATCCAAAAACTTTTTCAGATCGTATGTTATAATTTAAACTTTGCCACCACATTTCACTGAGAGCGTAATCTAAACCAAGACCTGATCCAAAAATTCTTTCCTTGTGAGATTTGCTGCGTTTGGATTGATTTGCAAAAACTTTTGCAGAACCCTCCAGATCTCTATCTAAAAGAGCCGGCTCTCTAATCCCTAGTTCTAAGCCTGTGCTTATTTTTGAAAGAGTTGCGTTTGAGTGAACTGTTTGCCCTGTACCTCTGAAATTTCTCTCCTGGATACCAAGGGTTGTGAATGGTCCTTCTAAGGTAGAATATCCCAAACCAACATTTAATTCCCCAGTACGTTGTTCTTCTAAATCTACATTTATTTTGGCTTTATCTATTGTAGATCCTTCTTCAGGCTGGACATGAACTTCCTTGAAATATCCCAAGTCTTTAAGTGCTTGCTCCGCATCTTTGATTTTCTTGCTGTTGTATGCGTCTCCTTCATGAATCTTAATCTCACGACGAATCACATAGTCTCTAGTGCGATCATTTCCTTTTATTTCAATGGTATCAATATAAACACGAGGTCCTTCTTTTATACTGAATTCAATATCGGCAACGCCTATTTCAGCATTCTTTTTAACTTCAGGCTCAATGTTAATAAATGCATATCCCAGTGTGCCTAATTCTTCAGTGAGCTTTTTGATTGTTTTATCAATTAGTGCAGCATTATATTCGTCCCCTTTTTCAAAAGAGACACATTCTTGAAGGCTATTTACATTAATAGATTTAATATCAGAAATAATTTTTACGCTTCCAAAGTTGTACTTTCTTCCTTCATCAATTGTGAAAGTTAAAAAGTATGCTGTTTTATCCGGGCTTAGTTCAGCAATAGATGAAATCAACCTCATATCTGGATAGCCGTTATCGTTATAAAATTTTTTGATTTCTTGCTGATCATTTAGGAAGCGATCTGGATCATAAAGATCATCATTTACGAAGAAGCGATACCAGTGCCACACTTTGCTCTGTAAAACTTTTTCAAGGCGAGTACCCTTGAAGTTCTTATTACCAACGAAATTAATTTTTCGAATAAATGTTGTTGGTCCTTCTTCGATTTCAAAAACTAGGTCTACTCGATTTTCAGCCAATCGGATAATTTTAGGATCCACTTTTGCGCTAAAACGGCCTAAACGACGGTAAATTTCTAATATGCGCTGTTGTGCAGCTTGAATCTTAGCATAGGAAAGTACTTCTCGAGGGCGTAGCTGGATTTCTTTTTTAAAATCAGCGTCCTTAATTTTTTCATTTCCTTCATATGCGATCTTATTGATAATAGGATTTTCTTCAACTTCTATAAAAATAACAGAATCCTTTCTGTGTACTTTTACATCATGAAAATATCCTGTATCAAATAGTACTTTTAAGCATTGATCAAGAGCGTCTATGTCAGCCGTATCACCATTTTTTATAGGTAAATACGAAAGAATAGTTTGATTTTCAATCCGGTTGTTTCCATGAATTTTAATGGCGGAAACTTTCTGATTATTTGCGTATAAAGTGCAAACGAAGAGAAAAAAAGTAAGAAAAAATCGTTTTGTCATAAAGGGAACAATCCTCGAATCATTTGGAATATTTTGTATCTCATTAAATCATTCCATGTAGAATAAAGCATCAAACAAATAACTACGGCAAAGCCAGTTCCAAAAATATATTTTTGAATTTTCTCAGGAATAGGCTTCCCAATTATCCACTCAATTGCATTAAGCAATATTTGCCCTCCATCTAACACAGGAATGGGAACTAAGTTGAGAAGACCAAGATTAATCGACATCATAATAATAAACCATAGCATTCCGGCAAAACCTAATTTGGCGCTTTGTGAAGCCATGTCTCCAATAGCAAAGATTCCACCCAACTCATCTCCTTTGCGTTGACCAGTTAATAGCTCAGCTAATCCAAGGGTTATTGTTTTGCACATTTTCCAAAAAGTTGAGAATGAAGTTTGTACAGCTTGTCCAAACCCTATGTGCTCATATTCCTGCGTGGGATTTGGCTTTATTCCTAATATTTTTGTTCGATGGATTTTTTTAGTTTCCTTATCTGTGTAGACTAAAGGAATTTGTAAGGTAACTTGCTTGTCGTGGCGTAAAACTTTTACATCCAACGTGCTTAATTTTTCATTGCGAATAAAAGGAAGTATGTCTTCAAAATAGCGAATTTGTTCATTATTAATACTAACAATTCGATCATTTGCTTCTAGCCCATGTTTAGCTGCTATTCCTGCAGGATCAATAGTGCCAATTACAGGTGGTAAGATAGGTTTTCCCATGAATGAAAATAAGCCAATCATGGCAACAATAGCAAAAATAAAATTAGCTAAAGGCCCACCGGCAGCTACTTGAATGCGTTGCCATGGGGTTTTTGCATGTAACGTCTGTTGCTTTTCTTTTTTGCTTAGCTTTTCAATAGCTTTATTGTCTGATGTAGCGCTCGTTGCGTCTGCATCTCCTAACATTTTTACGTATCCGCCAAGTGGAACCAGGTGAAATCCCCATCTTGTTCCGTGTCGGTCTGAAAACCCTATAAGCTCTGGCCCAAAGCCAATAGCAAAATGCTCTACTTTTACTTTATTTCTTCTGGCAACCCAGAAATGCCCCCATTCGTGCACAAAAACGATAACGGAAATGAGTATGATAAAAGGAAGAAAATATTCCAACAACCACGTGAACAAGAAAAGCTCCGCTGATAACAACTGTAATGTTTATTGATACGGTATCTAGCACTAAAACAAAAGAGGGTTTTTATAATAAATCTTTTAATGGCTTTATTTTTTTAAACGGTGTTGCTAAATATCACTGGTTATTTTTCTTATAAAATAAAAGTTCTTCAGCATTATGCCAAAGAACTTTATATGGTGATAAAAGATTTTTAATTTGAAGCGCGATTTTTTGGTCTTTTTGAAGAGCCATTTTTTAAAGAAAGCGTGCGTGATTTTGATTTTGAAAACGTACCGCGTCCTTTCTTGTCAAAACCTCCATTTTTTGAAGTATTTTTAGAATCATTACTTTTGGAAGCAAAATTACTTGGGTTAAAATTTCCTCTGCTTTTCCCGCTTCTAGATTTATTATCTGGAGTGCCTTTGAAAGTATCGCGATATTCACCTTTGCTGGCATCAAAGTTTTCATTTTTGCGGAAAGGTTTATTTTTGAAATTTTTTGGTTTGTTGCTGCTAAATTCACCAAATGATGCACTTTCAAAGTTGTCACGAGGCTTACTTTTTCTTGCTCCAAAACTGGCATTTTGAGAATTTCTTCTGGATGGACCAAACGGTTTTTTTCTTTTGTCATCATTTGCAAAAGGATGCATTCTATCCGAGTCAGTCCTTTTTTCTGACTTTTTAAAGTTATTTTTTGGGCTAGAATTTCGATTTGAGCTTTCACTTGTTTTAGGGCTCATGTAGCGTTCAATGGCGTTCCATTTTTTAGCATCTTGAGATGTAACAAAGCATAATGAGAAACCTTCAGCGCCAGCGCGACCAGTTCTGCCTATGCGGTGTACATAATCTTCAGGACAGGGGGGCACGTCATAATTGATTACATGCATTAAGTGTGGAATATCTAAGCCACGCGCTGCGATATCAGTGGCAACCATTACGCGGCATTTTCCTTGGCGAAAAGCGCGAATAACCTGTTCACGTTGACGTTGACGTAGATCCCCATGTATTGCTGAAGCAGCGTGATCTTCTTTGCGAAGGGAGTTTGCTAAGCGATCAGCATTTATTTTTGTTTTGACGAAGACTAAAACAGTGCCATCACGTTGATCAAGCTCTTGTAAGAGTCGGCCATATTTTTCTTTTTCATTTATTTTAATGATTTCTTGCTTAATCTTTGGAATTGGTAGTGTTGTTGGTCCTACAGCAACACGTTTTGGTTCATTAAGGTATTTTGCTGCAAGTTTCTCAATAGCTGGGGCAATTGTCGCCGAAAACATCAGAGTTTGACGCTTTGTTGGGAGTTTAGAAATAATGTGGTCCAATTGAATTCCGAAACCCATGTCAAACATGCGATCAGTTTCATCTAAAGCCAAATATTCTAAACGATTTACTCTCAGGGTGCCTCGTTCAAGATGATCAATAACTCGGCCAGGAGTGCCAATAATTATTCGTGGGCGAGCTTTTAACTGCGCAAGTTGCTTAGGATATGGTTCCCCCCCAATTAGAAGTGCAACATTAAAATCTTTGGAATTGCTTATTAAATCTTTTAATGTATTCATTACTTGTTGAGCTATTTCTCTAATAGGTGCCAGCACAAGTGCAGTACTGTCTGGGTTATCAAGCAAATGTTTTACTAAAGGAAGTGTAAAAGCTAAAGTTTTTCCAGTTCCTGTTTGTGCTGAACCTAAAATATCATGATTTTTTAATGCAAGAGGCACGGTTTGTGCTTGAATGGGGCTGGGAACTGAAATCCCCATTTTTGCTAAAGATTTAGTAAGTATTTCAGGCAAGTCTAGTTCATTAAATGAATTCATTATAAAACTCCATAAAGCGTTTATCTCAATGCCGCAAAAGCTGGCAGAAATTTATCCAAAGGCAAATACATATTTGCTGTATGGTGAACAGATAACGCTTTGAAAAGTTTGGGATATACCAAATAACCTTACCATTCTGGTAGGCGCGGAATCGGAACTAAAATTTCGTCATCACCTTACCTTATAAGAAGAAAGTATGCAATAGAAAAATATAAAATAGTAATTTTATATTCAATAATTGCTTTTTATCCTTTTTTTATTGTCGTTATTTTTAAATCATTCTTATCAAGATCAACTTGTATTTCGTAATCTGCGCTTACATTGTTGCGATGATCGCCAGGGCTCGTGTATCTTGCGAACATTAAAGCAAGTATTCCTGTGCTATTGCTTGGATTTATCTCTAAGCTACATGATGAACCAGGTACAACGTCTATACCAAACACATCTAAATCATCACCAGCATCAGATTTAATAGTTTTTGCTTTTTGAAAATAAGTATTTGCGTCCATTTTACTAATTGTTGCAGCAAGATCTTCTTTATAGGCGATAACAACATGAATTTTTACGGGCGAGGAATCGTTTGCATTTGGGGCTGCTCTAAAATTGACTTTTTCAAGCCAAACTTTTGACTGCTTAATACCCACAGCACTTTTAACTGAGTCGCAGTTTGTAAGGAAAAGACTAATGAATCCAACCCAAAATATATTTTTAAATAACATTTTCGTCCTTTGTTATTTATTAACTTTTATAAGATACAACTAAGACTATTAGACCATGGCTTATATAGATTTTAAAAGAGTTTACATGGAAAAGAATGAAATTTGTGTTGTGCATATGCCAGCGGTTGCTGAAATTTATGATTTTGCATATGAAAGTTTACAAAAGTTGCCGAAATCATTTCGTACGCAACTTAAGAACTTTGTTATTGAAGTCAAAAATTTTGCTGAAAAAGACGTTTTACAAGAATTGTCAATGAAAGATCGGTACGATTTGTTAGGTCTGTATCGAGGAGTTCCTGTTCCTTTAAAGAAAAAAGCATCACATAAGAAGCCCGATATTATTTATTTATATCGGTGCCCTTTGATACGTCATGCTATTGAAAACGCTGAAGATGTGAAAGCATTGATTCATCACGTACTTATTAACGAGATAGGCCATCACTTTGGCTGTAATGCTCATGAGATGGCATGGATTCATCAACATTCAAAGTTTACTAATTCTGAATAGAGCTATTTCTCTAGAGCCTTGAGTCCTGGTAGAAATTTTCCTTCAAGCCATTCTAAGAATGCTCCACCTGCTGTTGATGCATAAGTGAAGTCATTTACATATTTAGATGCGGACGCAATCGTATCTCCCCCTCCGATAATGCTTATAAGCTTATTTTCCTTTGTTTGGGTTGCAATGATTTCTGATAAGGACGTAGAGCCACTTCCAAAAGGTTCTACCTCATAAACACCGAGAGGGCCATTCCATAAAACTGTTTTGCATGAATTTAGAAGAAGTCTCGACTTTTCTAATGTTTTAGGGCCTATATCATAAATAGCTTGTAAGTTCTCAATTGCATTTATGTCCACTATTTGCGGGAGCACATTTGATGTTAGTTCTTTAGCAACCACTGCATCAATAGGCAATACTAATGTGCAATTACTTTTTTTAAATTTTTCAAGAATCAATCGTGCAACATCTAAGCAATCTTTTTCAATAAGAGATGTGCCAATGTTATAACCTTGCGCGAATAAAAGTGTATTTGCGATTCCGCCGCCAACAAATAAATAGTCAAGTTTTTCCATAAGATTCATAAGAAGATCGATCTTTGTGGAGACTTTGCTGCCCGCAATTATGCCAATAACAGGACGTTCAGGTGAAATAAGTACCTGTTCTAGGGCGTGTAATTCTTTATCGAGACTAAGTCCAGCATAAGAAGGTAAATATTGAGTAATGCCAACGACTGATGCATGCGCGCGATGACAACATGAGAAAGCATCATTTACAAATATATCACCTAACTGCGCTAATGCTTTTGAAAAGTCTTGAGAATTTTTTTCTTCGCCTTCATAAAAACGAATATTTTCTGCCATCACTATTGAATTAGCTGGTGTTGTATTAAGTTCTTGATAAAGATTTGGGCCAATTTCTGTTGATGTAAAAATCACAGGATGGCTAAGAAATTTTTGTAAAACAGATGCAATTGGTGCAAGACTATCGCTTTGATTCCACATGGCTTTCGGTTGAGGTGCTGGACGTCCTAAGTGAGATAATATGATGATATATCTAGGTTTTTTTGAAAGAATCGCTTGTAGCGTAGGAATAATTCGTTCAATACGCGTTGTATCTTGGACCTGTACATTTTTTATTGGAACATTGAGATCTAATCGGATAACGACTTTTTTTTCAAAAAGATCAACGTTCTTAATGGATCTATAATGCACAGGTCACAATTATAATGTTATTAAGTTTTACTATTACAATAATCAATGAATTTGGCAAATGCCCCGTTTCCTAAAACATTGGCGCAGGTGATTACTGGGTCAAATAATACGTAAAGCGCAGTAATTAATGACATCATCTCCGCATTAAAATTTAAGTAGGTATGAAGAATAGGAAGCATTACTAAAATCCCACCACCAGGCACAGCTGCTACGGAAAATTTTGCTATGATAAAATAGAGCGCAAAGATAGTGTAGCTTAAAAGAGTGGGTTCTGCCATGCCAAAGCTTTTTAAAATTGCATAAGCGAGAATGGGAATAGCGAAACAGTCTCCCACAAGATGAATATTTACGGTAGTGGGAATCACAGAATAAGCGAGGTCTTTATTTTTTAGGTTTTTTTCTGTTCCTATGATAGTCAAAGGCATGCTTGCAGCGCTTGACATTGTGCTAAATCCACTCACCGCTGCTGGAAACATATTCTTGATGCTGGCAATGAATTCTTTTCCATTTGCATTGTTTAATAAAAAATAGACAAATAAGATGTAACTGAATTGGGCTAGGGCAATGATAGCAAAAACTATGGAATAATCTTTTAGGATTATATTAACGATTCCGTCATATTCAAGATTAATTACAAAACCAGCAACAAAGAAAGGAATGACATAAACAATTCCTTGAAGAACCAGGTGCACATATTCATCAATTTTGGTTGCAATCTTTTGAGCTTGTGTAGGGAACAATAGTGATGAAAGGATTCCGAGGATAATGCCTGCAAGCATAGGGATATAATTTTCAACCAATGTTGGCGCTTTCCATGACCATAAAGGTTTTAGTTCTATAATTTTTTGAGGTGAAACTAATGATAGATCGAAATTATATATCCATGCACCAACGTAATGGCTCAAGAAGGTAGAAATAAAGTTTGAGCAGCATAATAAAACTAAAATCATCAAAATTATTTTTGTTGCATTGTTTGCGAGGGTTACAGCAGCCTTAAATAAAAGTCCAAAAATAATAAAGGGCAGGAATAAAACAATAATTTCTTTAATGCTTAAGCTGATCGCGTATAACCCTTCTTTAATGACTAATGGTATAAAAGGATATAAAAGTGTGATGAGCCCAATGACTGCGGCTAAAATAAATGGCATTTTGCGAAACATACATTCCTCCTAGGAATTATTAAATTTAGAAACTCAGGTATAAGGAAATGTAAGCTCTACCGGTTTAAACCGGTGATGGTTGTTGTGCGACAAAAAATAATACAACTAATAAGTACCACTGCTAGTAAAAAATAAATATCAACTGATTAATTGTATATCGGTTTCTATATAATCACAAGATCCTGCGCTGGTTTGAAAAATTGCTCAATCATATTATCGTTTACATTTTCTAAAGTATAAGTCCATTGGGGGCTTCTATCTTTATCAATGATTTGTGCGCGAATGCCTTCTTGAAAATCGGAATTAATTAAAAAATTGAAAGAGATATGATAATCAAGCTCTAATGCTTGCTTCAAATCAAGACAAGGCGATAATTTCAGCAGCCTATCAGTAATTAATAAGCTAAGCGGTGACCTTGTTAGAAGATCATTTAGTATTTTTTTAGTTTCGGGATGTTGATGATTTTTTAATTCAATAAAAATATTTTTTAACTCTTGAGAAAAAACTTCATTAACCCATTGATCTCCGAATGAGGAAGATACGGGAACTGGCTGACTAAATTGATTAATAACTTGTTGAGTATTATCGGTATTTGTTAAGTCATTTATGAAGTCTGAGAGAGCGTGTGATGGAATAAAATGATCTGCCATATTCCATTTTAAAGCATGATTAATGGAGATATTTGCGCCTGTAAATCCATAGAAGTTACCCCAAGCCTTTGGAAATTGTGCAAAGCGAAAACTAGCTGCTACGTCTGGGAAGAAACCAATAATCGTTTCAGGCATTCCTAAGATTGCGTTCTCTGTGATAATTCTTATTTGATTGTGCATGGATAATCCCATCCCTCCACCAAAACAAAGGCCATTTACGATAGATATTACAGGCTTTGAGCAAGTTGCGAGTTTGTAAATAAGGTTATATTCTTCCTTAAAAAATGTGGAAGCAAGAGATCGATCGTTATTTAGCATTGCTTCATATGCCATTCGAATATCACCACCAGCGCAAAATGCTTTGGGATGATCGGAAGTGATAATAATTTTTTGTATTTTATCATTTGCTACACAAACAGATAAAAAGGATGATATTTCCTGTATGGTTCTAAGATCCATAGCGTTATATCTATCATGTCTATTTAAAAGAATGATTGCGGTATTATTTTGAAGTTTGGTGATAATTGTCACATGAGGCTCCTGAAGAAAAAAAGCCACAGAGCCGTGGAGTCGGTGATCCTCTCGTGGCTAAAACGCCAGGTGGGTGCCATATAACAAAGCCACGACTTTGTCAGAGACGGCTCCCAAGGATATAAACTGAGCCAAGGGATATAACTCTCACGCGCACTGCAGCCAGCTCAACTTAACATAATAAAGAAAAGGATCAAACACGTTTGCAAAAAATAACATATGCCAATGCATACGGTATTTCATCGCTTAGGCTTAAGTATAAATCATATGAGCCATTAGCAAGAAAATTAGCTGTTTTATGAGCTTCAGCGTGTAAAATAATTTCCGGTCGGCCATTAGTATTTTTAACAACTTCTATGTCTTGCCAAGAAATATTTGCTGTTTCCCCAAGTGCCTTAACAACAGCTTCTTTTGCTGCGAATACTTTTGCAAATCCGCTCGCTGCATTATTTCTTTTTTTGAGGCGCTCTATTTCTGATGAGGTAAAAACTCGTTTTAAAAATTTTTCATCTGCACTTATTAGTTTTTCAATACGACGTATATCGCAAATATCACATCCAATTCCTAAGATCATTGTCTGTTCACCTGACATACAATATTTAATGAACGAAGATGTGCTTGTATATTGCGCAATTGGTCTCGGTCATGCACACCGATATCTGTTAAAATTTCCCAAAAGTCTGAATTTCTGGTGACAATTTTTAAATTATTTATATCAGCTTTACATTTACTAATTGTGCTTGTGATCAATGCGAGAGCTCCTTGTTTGTTGTTGAAAGTGATTTGTAGACGACTGGTAAATACATTATTTGAATCGTTGTTATTCCAAATGAGATTAATAAATTCGCCATCTTTGTTGATACTAGCTAGCTGTTTACAGTTTTGCATATGAATGGTGATACCCTTTCCTGTATTGATCACTCCATTAATTCTATCGCCAGGTATAGGATGACAGCAGCCCGCGTAATGGATTTTCATGCCGGGTATTAAACCCTGAATAGGTACATTTTCAAAATTCTCCACCGCTTTTAGAGGTTTTATTTTGATGATTTTATCATCGTTTGTAGCGGTAGGTTGTGGCTTAAAATATTTGATAACATCTCTGACATTAAGAGTACCTTCGCCGATGCTAATCAAAATATCTTCATAGCTGTTATAATGACTTCCTCTAAGGTTTTGGGTGATAGTTTTTTCATTAAAAATACAATCTTCCTTTTGTAGGGCTCTTGTTAGAAGTGTTCTTCCTAATTCGAGAAATTGATCGCTTTTTTTTGTGCGAATGAATTTACGAATTTGGGCTTTGGCTTTGCCGGTAATGACATATTTTTCCCAGCTTGGGGAGGGCTCTTGCTGCTTAGAGGTTATTATTTCAATTTGGTCTCCATTATATAGCTCGGTGCGCAGGGGCACTTGCTTGCCATTTATTTTTGCACTTACTGCTTTGTTGCCAATTTCGCCATGAATAGCATAAGCAAAGTCGAGAACACTAGCATGTTTAGGTAGGGCTATAACTTCTCCTTTTGGGGTGAAGCAAAATACTTGATCATTGAACATCTCGAGTTTTGTGTGCTCCAAAAATTCATCGGGGTTATCTGCATGCTCCAAAATCTCTAAAATATTTCTAACCCAACTGTATTGTTTTCCTTCGTGGAGATTAATTGAATTCTTACTAGAAACTTTTTGTTTGTAGTGCCAATGTGCTGCGACTCCAAATTCGCAGATTTCATGCATTTTTTGTGTGCGAATTTGGATTTCAATTTTCTGATTGTACGGCCCAATAAGAGTTGTGTGTAGAGATTGATAACCATTTGCTTTGGGGGTGCTAATATAATCCTTAAAGCGACCGGGGACCATGATATAAGAACTATGAATTAGACCAAGGGCTTGGTAGCATTCCTGTAGATTTGTTACAATAATTCGAAAAGCCATTAAATCGGATAACTGTTCAAATGTGATATTACGCTTTTGAATTTTCTTCCATATAGAATACGGTGTCTTTTCTCGTCCAAACACCTGAACTTTTAAGCCACCATTTTCTAGAACTTTCGTTATGTCAGCGTTTATATTTTCAATTAATTGTTGTGTTTGTGGCATATTTGCCAGTTGCATAACTACATTTTCATAATCTTCAGGATGTAAATGTTCAAAAGCATAATTTTGGAGTTCATCTCGGAATTTTGTGATACCTATTCTGCTTGCCAGCGGTGCATAGATTTCTAAAGTCTCTTGGGCTATGCGTAACCGTTTTTCTGTATCTTTGACAAAGTGAAGAGTGCGCATGTTGTGTACGCGATCAGCTAATTTTACAAGGAGAACACGCAAATCATTCGACATCGCTAAAAATAACTTGCGAAAATTCTCTGCTTGAGGAGAAGCAGAGGACTGCAGTTCAAGCTGTGAAAGCTTGGTCACTCCATTAACTAACGTAGCAATCTCAGTCCCAAAAAGATTTTCAATTTCTTCATAAGTTGTAAGAGTATCTTCTATTGTGTCATGGAGTAATGCCGTTACTATGTAATAATGATCTAGCCGCATGTCGGCAAGAATATTTGCTACCTCTAATGGATGATGAAAATATGGATCGCCCGATTCTCTAAATTGCTGCCCATGTACTTTCATGCAAAACACATAAGCCTTGTTGACTAAATCCTCATCTGTATTAGGATTATGCTTTTTTAGTTTCTCAACAAGCTCATATTGCCGAATGATAGGCTTACGCGTAACTGCTTTCACAGTGCACACCTAAATTATTACTTTTTTTAATCTAGCGAGTTTTTAATTAATCTTCGAGGGCTTCGTCGTCTAAATCGTCAATTTCTTTAATTTTTTGAGTTGGTTCGTCTTTATGCCATTGACTAGCGTCTTGCATGACTTCAAGCAAATCATCATCAACTTCGACATCAAGCTCATCTGTTAGCACTGCGCGTTGTAATGCCTTAACAATGCTTTCCTCTATATTCTCAAGATTCAGGTTTCCTTCGGCTATTTCACGTAGGGCAATTACAGGGTTTTTATCATTATCGCGAGAAACTGTAATGCTTGCGCCTGCAGAAATTTCACGTGCTCTTTTTGCAGCATATGCAACCAATTCAAAACGATTGGAAACTTTTTCAATACAATCTTCAACAGTAACTCGAGCCATAAAACCTCCCTTGAGTGCAGTAATAATATTAAAAATTTTCGATTTATGCAAGATTTTTATTGTATAACGCTTTAGCTGACGCCTGTCTCTATCTCTTGCAGGATATCGTTTAGCTTGTGGGAAAGCTCAGGATCTTCTTCTGCATCATATGCATTGCCTTCATCAACATCGTATATATCTGAGACGTCTTCGTCGGCATCCTGTATATCCATGTCATCTTCATCGCTAATATTATTAGCTCTCGTTGCGATTTTAGCTGAAGGATTTATCGTTGATGTTACTATTTTTAACATATCTTCAGCAACGCTAGGAGTTAGTATGCCGTTGTGTAGATGCTCATCTGGAATTAATTGACCCGCTAAGTCTGTAAAAAAGGGTGAAAATTTTACAATATCATCATCTTTTTTCGGTAGATTGCTTATTAAGGCAATGCTGATCTCATTGATGAGCTCCTCATCTCCTTTGGGTAAGTACTTTTTTAAATGTTTTATACTAAAAAATTGCAGCGCAAACATTTTTACATACAAGAATTTATCATCAGCTTCTAAATACTCCCTAATTTCATTGAAATCCATCGTATTTTTTTGAATAGAGTTTAAAAAATCTTGAAGATCTTTTTCTCTATCTTCCTTTTTTTCACGCGATGCTGATTTTTCAAGCCAATCATTTTGATGTTTAAAGAAGATAGCTGCATTTTTAAATATGTTTTCTGGTCCTTGACTAGCAATTAAAATAGCAACAGGTTTGTCTAACAAGTATAGATAAGGCACTAGATGAAAATCTAGGCAGAATCCTGGCAAAGAAGTTATTTTTGGAATATCTTCGCTGAAATATTCGGCACAATGAGAACAACTAGGGGAAAGCCATGCTGCTATATGAACTTTGCAAGTATTTTGATTATTTAAAGTCACAAAGATTGAGGGTTTATCAAAAGATTTATTAAGAGCCTCTGGACTCGCCTTTGGTCTGGCAGAAGAATCTTTTGGCTGTTCTCGAATGAATGCATTATCAGAAAGCTCTTTTGGCTTTCGTCCAAATGCATTATCGGAGACGAGAGAAATAAGGAAAATGGAAAAATATAGAACTAATCTCATTATGATTTAAAATATGATAAAAATTTTTTTATTTTAAGTCTATTATATAAAAGTTAATGAAGAATTGATACTTGAAAATCCTATGAATGCCGTACTTCAGGTCTTACCCAGCTTTCATACTGGAGGCGTTGAACAGACAACGCTTCTTATCGCTAATGCATTAGCAGCGAAAGGTGTTAGAAGTTTTATCGTTAGTTCAGGAGGAATTCTGACGAGAAAATTGCATCCTGGAGTTATTCATATCGAAATGCCATTAAGCTCTAAAAATCCGTTTATTATTTTAAAAAATACGAAGAAACTGAGGAGAATTATAGAAAGTTATTCTATTGATATTGTTCATGCCCGCTCGAGAGCGCCAGCCTGGAGTGCTTATCTAGCTTCACGCGCAACAAAGGCGCATTTTTTAACGACTTATCACGGAGCTTATAGCCAGAATTTTTTTAAATGGTATTACAATCAAGTTATGGCATTCGGTGAGATGGTTATTGTTACTTCTTCCTATATGGAAAGCCACGTTAAGCAACACTATCCAAATGCGAGATGTGTTCAAATTGCTTCAGGTATTAATACGCAATTTTTTTCTAAAGAACATGTTCAACAACAAAAAGTTCAAGAATTAAGAGATTTTTGGGATATAAAAGAAGATACTAAAATTGTTTTACTACTAGGTCGTTTTACGCCTATTAAGGGGCATTATCAATTGTTACAAGCGATTAAAGATAGCTCTCTTAAGAATCGAATCAAAGTAATTTTTGTTGGTGATAGTAAAAACCCAAGATTGGTCCATGATTTGAGAAGGAAAGCCAAAAATTATAATGTTCAGTTGTATGTGCATCTAGATGAAAGTGATCTTCGGGCATTTTTTAGTTTGGCAGATGTTGTCGTTGTTCCCACTATAAAGCCAGAAGCTTTTGGCAGAGTTACGGTCGAGGCGATGAGCATGGGTAATGTAGTAATAGTCAATGATCTTGGAGCCTCGAAAGAAATTGTTACAGATAAACGCTGGATATTTGATCATAATAGTACGGAAGATTTTACGAGAAAAATTGATCACGCTTTACTTTTGCAGTCAGATAAGAAAGAACATATAGGGGCAGCAAATAGAGCTCATGCAGTCAAATTATATAATGTCGACATTTTAATAGAATCACACTTAAGATTATATGAGAGCTTTTTCTAAAGTTGTGCTGACCCAGATTTCTTCTGGCGGGCATCTCCTTCGATTATATTTTGCTCTCCAACAATTAAGCTTTGGTTTGCTCGAAGTTTGAAAGATTTATTTGCTGCATTTTTCAATGTGAAGACTATATAATGGTTTTGAACTTTTGTGATTTTTATTGTTGCATCTTCTGTATCGTCCGCTGTATAAGTCTTGTCATTGACCCAAACAGTCCAACGTGATGGGGAAAAATATAAGATTGCACTTAGAAATAGAATGTTATTTGTTGAGGAAATAGAAAAATCTGAAATGTTTATTGAGTTGTCCTTTGGTATGTCTATTTCTTCTAGGGGAGCAATTTGATCGAGCTGATTTAACTCATCAATCGACATCATCAAAGAAGCTCTTAGCTGTAAGAAACTAAAAAAGATAGCTATGATTAAAGAATTTTTTAATGACATTTAGACTGTTTTGTTAGGTGTTTTTCTTGCGGCTGTATGTATTCAATTTCAAAATCTATGGTTCCTTCAAAAAGATACATTTTCTCACCTTCATGAATTTTCTTCGCCACTTGTTGATTTAATTCTTTTACTCGCTTCAATTCATATTTTTTTATTTTCACAATTCCTGGTAACTCTAATTCGAGTTTTTGCAAAAAATTAAAAAAATGCTGATCACGTAAAACTTGTATATTCAATGAAAATTCTGCTTTTGAAATGTTATTAGCATTAGAAATATTTTTTGGCTGAATGAAAATGAATAAGATGTTTGATTTTTTCTGCAGTGTATAAAGTATCTCATTAATGTCATTAAGGGTTAATGTAGATGTCCATTTTTTTTTCTTAAACGTTCGGAATTTTTGTGGTTCTTGTTTAATAAGCTTTTCGTATGATTCAATCGTGTCAATTTGGGTTATTAGGATATTAGTCTGTTCATTTATTGTTTGTGCCTTTTCATGCGTTATTTGGTAATGATTTATAGACTTCACAAGAATAAAAAAGAAAAATCCCAACAAAATAAAAAGGGAAAGAATAACGCCACCGATTTCAGCTTTAATCCATATTTTCCAATTAATAATCATGATTTATCTCTTTGTTGAATAAGAAGCGTTGTATCCTTATCTTGTTCTGACCAAGTTAAAATAACTTTTCCAAAAAAGCGCTCTGCATTGTTATTGATATATTTTTTAAATTCATGAAGAGGTTTTGTAAGCTGAGTAAATCGTAAATATAATTTAAAATTCTGCTCCGAAAAATCCCAAGAAATTAGGGAGACGCGCACTTTGTCTTTGAGTAATTTCTGAATTGAGCTAATAAGTTTAAAAGAGCTTTTTTTGCTGTTATCTAAATACAAAGGAAAGAGGTTACTCAAATGTAATTGGTATTCAAAATCTTCAGGGATTTTATTGTGAATTTTCTCATATTTCGCCTTTATCCATTTATATTCATAATCTTGGAAAAATGACTTAATCTGAACCGAAGCCCAAAGAATTAAGAAAATGAAGCTTAAAGGAATTAAGAATTTGATGCATAATCTTGGAAATTCGTGCGCTAATCTTGCCTGAAAAAGGATTTTAGGTGAGAAATTTAGGAAGGACTTATTGGGTTTGAAGTTCTCCTTTCCTAAAATTTTCTGTGGGATAGCAATAATTTCAAGTGCGGCATTAGAAAATCCATTTGTACTGTTCTCTTCAGGCATTAAAACAGAAACGGCTTGTCCATCTTTATACCCGTGTCGTTGTAGAAATCGAAGAGTAGAGCATAACTCTTTTTCTAAGTCATCGGTATTCTTAGTAAAGATAACGCGCTGTAGTAAAATTTTTTCTTGAAAGAAAATTAATATTGTAAAATTAGCTGCATCGGCAGGTATGATAGTAACTACCCAAGCTCGAAGAGGATGTGTAATACTTGCATGCTTTTTAATTATTAAGCTTAATTCAAGGTCCCATGAAAGAATGCCGCTGATAGGATTTTCAAATGAAGCAAGTGTTTTGAAAACTTGTAAAATCTCTTCAGTAGATCTTATGGATACAAAAGTATCTGTTCTTTCAGAAAAGTGCTTGATTCGATAATGACCTATTAAGTCATCAGGCCTAAATTCATTTGTTTTAATTTGATTAAGGAGAAAAACCCGATCCCACATTTTTATTTTGTTCGTAGGTAATGTACGAAATTCACAATCTTGTGCCTGAACAATAAAACAAATAGGTGTATTGGAGTGCCTGGTTATATATTCCCTCCAGGATGTATCTTCAAGAGAAATTTGTTGAGTATGTATCAGGGTATTATTTTGAAAATGATAGAGGGTATAAAGTCCAAAAAGTTCATGCAAATGAATATAATCAAGAGGATAGACTTTCCAGTTAGCAATTCTTTTCCAAATAGAAAAAATATAAGATTGAGATTCGTGCCAAAAATTTTTGTTGTTTTGTTTATGAGTTTGAGATACTTCCGCTTTTTTATTCCATCCTGGCAACTTGATCATAAAGTGGTAAGACAAAAGCAATAACCATCCATATCATTATTATTCCCATGATAGATATCAAAATTGGTCCAGTCCAGGCTATTATTTTTTGTAGCTTGAATTGATAAATGTTTTTTAATGTTTGCGCTCCTATATCACTATACAAGGGTAATTGAGAAGTATTTTCTCCCGTTAATAATAAATGTTCTATAGTTGTAGATAGCTTAAGTTCCTTTGTTAAGGCTTTGCTAATTTTTCCGTCAAGCTTGATATGATAGCCAATTTTTTGTGTCTTGCTTTTTAAATAAGTGTTTTGAAGAGCTTCTGAACAATAATCGGCTGCTTGAATAACATGATGTCCTTTTTTTAATAGCATAGAAAAACTTTTTAAATAAAAATACTGCAAAGACATAAGATAAATAGGTCCAATTATGGGATATCTAGTTGAGAGCCAAGATAGTAAATATCTTACTTTTTTGATTCTTGAAATTAAGTAAATGCCAGAGAAAAAGATTAATAATGAGGAAATATTTGAGACGAAGAAAAGGGCGCTTTTTAAAAACGCTGCAAATTGAATAAATAGACGTGTTGCAGAATGTTGTTCAAAATTATTTTTTGCAAAGAAATCTAAAGTAACTGGCAGAAGGAATTCGTTAAATAAAAGAAGCATTATTAAAAGACTAAGAGACAAAATGAACGGATATTGTAGGCTTGTTCTTAGTTTCTTTAAAAAATCTATTTCTTCTTGTTTTATTAGAGAATAATCTTCAAAAGCTTGTGCATACTGACCCGTCGCTTCTGAAATGCTGAGAAGAGCAGTAAATAATTTTGGAAAAATAGGATAGTTGGTGAAAATTTGTGAAAGAGTTAGTCCTGCATGGAGTTTGTTAATGATGATATCAATAAATTGTTTTTGATTCTTATTAAGGCTTAATTTACTGAGATTCAAGCTTTCTATCAGAGAAAGTCCTTGTTTTAGAAAAAAACTCATATCGCGGGCCCAATTGATAGTCCAAAATAGACTGCCTGTGTTTGAAAATCTCAGATATTTTTGCCGCAATCGAATTGGGTGCAGACCCTTTTGTTTTAAGTCTTGGAGAGCTTGGTCGCGACTATAAGCAGGAATTACACCTTGGGTTTTCCCTCCGCTAGTTTTTAAGGCGTCAAATTGATAGAAATGCATATCTGTAGTTTAGGCATCTTTAACCTTAAGTGCCAAGTCATAAACTTGCTTTTTTGAAATCTTGTGAGTTCTGCTTAAAATGCTAGAGATATCTTTAATAGAATGGTTTTCTAATAACATTTGAATTTGAGTCTGAATATCTTTAAAAGAAATTTCTTTTTCTGCAGGTGGGCCTAAAACAATAATGATTTCACCAAGTATGGAACTTCTTTTGGAGAAATTATCAATAACTTCTTCAAAAGATCCATGAATGGATTCTTCATATATCTTTGAAATTTCTCGGACGATAGAAACCTGCCTATCATTAAAAACAGAAGACATCAGGTTTAGTGTTTTTAAAAGCCTTCGAGCAGATTCATAAAAAATTAAAGTAGAAGGTATTTCCTGAAATTTTTTAGTCGTTTTTGAATCAAAAAATCCAGCAAAGAAAAATTGGTTGGTAGGCATCCCCGATAAACATAAGCCAGAAATAGCTGCGCACGCCCCTGGAAGAGCTGTATAATAGAACCCTTTTATTTGAATTTCTCTTATAAGTTTATATCCGGGGTCGGAAATAAGAGGCATACCTGCATCGCTGACTAAGCATATTTTTGCACCTTGTTGAAGTTTTTCAATAATTTGATTACGAGCTGTTGATGCGTTATGCTCATGATAGGTCAAAAGCGTTTTTTTAATCCCATAAACTTGCAGCAATTTATTGCTAACGCGCGTGTCTTCACAATAGATTACATCACAAGCTTTTAAGTACTCTAAAGCTCTCAAAGTTATGTCTTTAAGATTTCCAATAGGAGTTGGAATGATATAAAGTCCTGGTTTTAGTTCAGCATCCATAACAAACAATCGTGACGTACTAGCAAGTCTAATATAATGTAAAGCATGCAAGTGATTTTGGTAACTCTAAAAAAATGCTGTTTAAAAGAAAAGCTTTCAGGAGAATTTCTAGTTAATGGTTTTTGATTTATTTTTTGAGAAATTGTCATGAAAAAAACTACCCACCATATGCATAAGAAAGAAACTATCCCAGCGACAATGCTCATAGCTTTATAGAACCATTTGATAATTCATCAATTATTTTTAGATAGCGTTTATCAAAAATAAAATTTTTTGTTTCAGTCGTGTTGGCTTTTGGCTGCGTATTCAAACGAAAAGGAGTTGTAATAATAGTTTGGTATTTATTGTAAATAGTTTCCTTATTCTTGCTTAAATTTTTTGAAAGTAATGTCATTTCTTCACCTAGGCTGGCATAACCCATCACTAGTCCAAAAAAACTCAATTGCTTAATTCCTAAAAAAGTTTTCTCAATAAAAACTGGAGCTCCACTGGTCCCTGGAAGCGCTAAACCATAAGGCCTTCTATCTCCAATCCAACTCTTCAAGGCGAAGTAACGACGTTGTATGCTTTCTGCTGCGTTAGGATGAGGTTTTTGGGGTAATTGACTAGCGGGATCAAAGAAAATAGAACTTAACATCACCGTTCTATAATTTGTTAAAGCATCTTCATCAATGTTAGGAAAGAATAGTCTCCACTCAAATAGATAAAAGCTACGTTTTAATTGGAAAGAAGAAATATCAGAATTCCCCCATGTTGTTATCAACATTGGTTCATCAGGACTCAGAGTTATTTCTTCTTCTATGTGAATAGGCACAATATGAGCAACAGGTTTTGATAACTTTAAAAAAGCAATATCGAATTTATGCTGATCTCCTGGTTCAAAGCGAATATAACGACTATCAAGAAGCACATATTCCACCTCATATGTAATAGAGTCATATGGAGTCTTGTTAAAAGTAACAGTTAGCATTTTTGGAATTATTAGAATGTATGATCCAAAATCTTTTGTGGGATATTCTGTATCTAATAAAAGCTTCATACCATGCGCAGCTGTTATAACTATGTTGTTGCGAACTAGGATGCCTGATTGGCTGAAGCCCAAATTTTTATCTACAATAAGTGCAGCTGTTTCATGATAATTTGTACTGTATGCGAGTAGCATATGGTCAGCAGTAGTGTGTGACCCTGCCATGCAAAACAGAGAAGTATTAAAGAAAAAATAGTATAAGATTTTACTGAGTTTGTATTTCACGACTTGCATTCAAGTCAATTCTGCGATCGACAATCATGTACATTATATCACCAATAAGATGCAAAAACATTCCAAGTAATGTAAACATATATAAGCAGCCAAACATTACCGGATAATCACGACTCATTGCTGCTTCAAATCCAAGAAGACCCAATCCATCTAGAGAAAATAGAACTTCTATTAGAAGGCTTGATGTGAAGAGTATATGAACGAATGCAGCTGGAAATCCTGCGATGACTATAAGCATCGCGTTTCTAAAAATATGACCGTACAAAATTTTCTTTTCTTCTAAGCCTTTTGCACGTGCTGTAATGACGTATTGCTTATTAATTTCCTCTAAAAATGAATTTTTAGTAAGTAGTGTTAACTTAGCAAACCCCGAAATAACCATAGCAAGTAAGGGCAAGAAGAGATGCCAAAAATAATCAGTTATTTTCCCTACTAAGCTTAAATGTGTCCAGTTGTCAGAAAATAATCCCCTCAAAGGGAAAAGCTGGAAGAAGCTGCCTCCTGCAAAAAGGATAATTAAAAAGAGAGCGAATAAGAAGCTTGGGACAGCATAAGCAATAACAACGATTGCACTTGTTGCGATGTCAAAACGACTACCATCACATACAGCTTTACGAATACCGAGAGGTATGGAGATTAAATATACAAGTAGCGTTGTCCATAGTCCTAGAGATATGGAAACGGGTAACTTAGCTTTAATAACATCAATAACAGATTTGTCACGAAAATAGCTTTTCCCAAAATCAAAATGCGCGTAATTTTTTAACATTAGCAAAAATCGTTCATGTGGAGGCTTATCAAACCCAAATTGCTTTTCTAACTGTTTGATAAATTCGGGATCAATACCTTGCGCACCCCGATAGTTATGATCAGCTCCAAAAGTTTGTTCTCGCTGAAATTGATCTCCACCTCCAAGGCGTGCATCGAGATCGCTTGCCTCTCCTCGCATTTGGCTGATGATTTGTTGAATTGGTCCACCAGGGGCTGCTTGAATAATGATAAAATTTAAAAGCATAATCCCCAAAAGTGTCGGGATAATAAGAAGTAATCTGCGAGCCATATATCCTATCATTTATAAAAACCAGCCTTTGATAATTTGAGATATTTTAGAGAATAGGCTTTGTTCCTGGGGCGTGTTTTGATCTATATCTTTAGTCCACCAAGTCAAAATAGGGAAAGGAGTGTATTTTGGCGATTCCTCTGGCATTGCAAATTCATTCCAGTACGCAGTTCGTATTCCTGAAAAATCCCAATACATTACGATGTAATAGTTCCAGCATAAAATACGATCAATTGCATGTGTATGATCGAGCATTGATTGATAGTCCTTCGCAACAATTAACTTCTCAATTAACTCATCAACGATTGGATTTTCAATGCCTGCTAAATTTTTGGAGCCTTTCACGTGTGCTGACTTGCTTCCAAAAAATTCACGTTGTTCGTTACCTAAAGAATGGCTTTGTGCAATGCCGATCATAGTTATATCAAAATCAAACTGGTCAATCATTTCTGTGTAGGTACTTGCGTCTACTTGTTTTGGTTTTAAATTAATACCAGCCACGGCTAAGTTACGTTGCATATGAAAAATGATTTTTTCAAGAGCGGTATTAGCATAAAGAAAAGTAATTTCAAAAATTTCTCCTTTTGAATTTGTGAGTTTCTGGTCCTTTAATTCCCAGCCAGCTTCTTTTAATAATTGCAAAACATTCTGCAAAGTTTCTCTGGGTATAAAATCTTCTCTGTAGACAGGATTTTTAAATGAAGGCCCAAATACCTCTGGTGGCAATCTCTCTTTGTAAGGCAATAGAATTTCGAGTTCTTCTCTGTTTGGTTCGCCATTATGAGCAAGCTCTGCGTTTCCATAATAACTATTTAAACGATAATACTCATTATAGAACATTGCTTTGTTTAAGCTCTCAAAGTTAAATAGCAAAGAAATGGCTTTTCTGACTCGGATATCTTTAAATTTTTCTCGTCTTAGGTTAAAGGCAAATCCTTTTGTAGCTTGATGATTACCATCTGGTACAATTTTTTTAATAATTTTTCCATCTTTTATGGCTGAAATATCATATGCTGTGTGCCATTTATTGGCTGAGGCCTCAATCCATAGATTAGAATTTCCTGTCAAAAATCCTTGAAATGCAGCATTTTGATCCCTGAAATATTGCAGCTCAATTGTATCAAAATTATACAATCCAACATTGGTAGGGATTTTCTCTCCCCACCAATTTTTTATACGCTCAAAAATAAGTGTGCGGCCAAGATCAGCTGCGCTTATTTTATAAGGGCCACTCGTAGGAAACGGTTTAGTTATGATTCCATTCTCAGTCATGTGTGCTTGGAAAAATTCACTTGGGTATATATATATTTGTCCTAATATGCCAGGAAGTTCTTTATTCTTAGGATTTTTGCTGTGAAATTTAACAGTGTGTCGGTCAATGGCTTCGATCTTTGAAACATCTTTGTAATATTGCTTCATCATTGGATTAATTTTAATGAGAAAATTAAAGCTCCATACTACGTCTTTTGCGGTTATTGGTGTGCCATCAGAAAATGCAGCTTCTTCTCGCAAGAAATATGTAATGGTTTTCTTGTCGCTACTTATTTTTAGGCTCTTAGCAAGGTATGGGTAGCTAACGCCAATCTCATCTCTAGACTCATCGAGTAACCTTGCAAAACAAAATACAGCAATATGCATGGGTGAATTTCCCATTATGCAAAAAGGATTTAGTCCATCAAAAGTCCCAATGACTGCTAATTTTAAAGCTCCTTTTTTTGGTGCATTCGGATTAACATGATCAAAATGCTTAGTATTGATATCGTATTTTGGTGGTGTATTGTAAACACTAAAATAGGGTGTGGATTTAGCGTATAAACAAGACAGAAAACAAAAGAGAAAGGATACTAGATTTTTATATATTTTGTGCGAAAATTGGTCGCCCATTCACTTTTCTCCTGCTGTTCTGTTCTTGTAATTCCAAGATTGTTGGCGCCTACATCTTTTGTGATGACGCTTCCCGCTGCAATATATGCGCTTTCTCCTATACATACAGGCGCCACAAGGGTTGTATTGGCGCCAATCATAACATTTTTCTCAATATGTGTTTTGAATTTTTCAAAACCATTATAGTTACAAGTTATAGTACCCGCTCCAATATTGGTTTTCTCTCCAATTACCGCATCGCCAATGTAACTAAGGTGCTTTGCTTTAGCGGATTTTCCTATGGTTGATCCTTTTACTTCCACAAAATTTCCAATAGATGCATGTTCTTCAATGATCGCGTTATTTCGTAAATGGCTAAAAGGGCCAATAGTTACACCACTTTTGATGGTGCAATTTGAAAGATATGAAAAACCAAATACGGTTACGTTATTGGCAATTTTAACATTTTCACCGATATGCACAGATTGCTCAATAATCGTTCCTGATCCGATTTCTGCATCATAGTGAACATAACTAGTTTCCGGAAGCGAAAAGTGCACACCATTTAGCATGTGGTTTGCTTTAAGACGACATTGCATGATTTTTTCAGCCTCAGAGAGATCAACAAGTGTATTTACTCCTAGAAAATTTTCTTCCTTTGCTAAAAATAGTTCTGATGAATATCCTTCACATACAGCTAATTCTAGAAGGTCGGTTGCATAGAATTCATTCGAGTCAGGGTGAATTTCTAATTTTGGAAGTAAAGATTTCAGCATTTTTGCGTTAAACGCATACACCCCGGTGTTTGCAATAGAAATTTTTTTAGCTTCAGGGTCGTGTTTTGTTTCTCTAATAGCAACGGGGTAACACTTTTCATTGAGCTGAATTCTTCCGTATGATTTACTTAAGTCATCAATTTTCATTCCAATTAAGGTTAAATCTGCGGTGGTATTTTCTAGGTTTTTCAAGTCTTCTGCTTGCAAAAGAGGGGTGTCTGCGCACAGAAGAAAAACTTTCTCAATGTTTTGTTGTAATTTTTGTGTGGCAAGTTTAAGTGCATCTCCAGTGCCTTGTGGCACTTCTTGAACCACAATATCTGTGCTTTTTAAAGTTTCGTGAGTTTTAAGCTCAGGCGATATTACAGTGATAATTTGATCAGGGTTTAATGTTTTGGCTGCATCTATAACCCATTGCAACATAGATTTGCCGGCAACTTTATGCAGCACTTTTGGTAAAGGGCTTTTCATGCGTTTGCCATGTCCTGCACTCAAAATGATTACAGCTTTCATTGTTGCTTTATGCTAAAGTTTGCTTCAATACAATACCACGTGTTTATTCTAATGGCTATTCTTGGTTTTTTATTATTGCCTGATGCTTGTCAGTTGGCATGGCACCATAATGATGAGATAAAGGAAAAAGTGTTGTCTTTGCATTCAGGGCAAACGCATGCAGGTATCCTTTTGTCACAGATCAAAGAATTTTTGCCAATGTCACCGGAAATCATTGTTACGACAACAGGTCCCGGATCTTTTACCAGTATTCGTGTCCAATTAGCGGCAGCAATTGGACTTAAAATAGGGTATAGAGCAAAACTTTTTTGCCCAAATACTCTAGATCTTCTGGAATGGGCATCAAATGGATCAATCCCAGTTCTTGATAGTTTTCGAGGTGATTATTTCACGAAACTTGATGGTGTAGTAAGATGCATTACCACAAAAGAAATAGATACACTTAAACGTGAACATAAGTCTTTTTGTGGAGACTTAGGATGGACACCAGAAAACCTTGCTATTTATTTACTAAAATACTATTTGTCGTATAAAGATCCCGATATTTTAAATAAGCCTGAGCCTTATTATGTTAGAACACCAGAATATAAGACCCGAACCTATAATCGAAAGTGATATTGAGTGGTTCCAAACACTTTTTAAATCATGCTTTTGTCGGGATAATCCCTGGATGCAGCATTTAGGGAAGACAAAATACGAGGCCTTTCATCTTAATAAGCAAGCATTCATTTTTACATATACGGTTGAGGATTATACAGATTTACTAACCATTGGTGTGCATCCTCACCAACGGAGGAGGGGAGTTGGTGAATTTTTTCTTAAATGGATCATTACGAAAGCGCCAAAAGCACAAAAATTTTTTTTAGAAGTTGAGTGTGAAAATAACGCTGCAATTAGTTTATATAAAAAAATAGGATTTGATCTAATTTCAATTCGCAAGGGTTACTACCCTCAGTCATCGGGTCCTGCTCTTGATGCATATGTGATGACTTATCAAAAATGAGTCTTCTTGCTATGATGGCCCAAATTATTTGATTTTATTTTTTCATGAATCCAATTACGCAGAGGCGCTTATATCAATTTAAGTCCAATAAAAGAGGTTATTATTCATTTCTAATTTTTTTGGGTATTTTTTTCATAACGTTATTTGCTGAGTTTATAGCTAACGATAGGCCTTTAGTTGTTCGTTATAAGGGGGATTTCTATTTCCCTGTGTTTAAAAACTATCCAGAAACAACCTTTGGAGGAACATTTGAAACAACCGCAAACTATCGAGATCCATATGTAAAAAATCTTATAAATTCACAGGGGTATATGATATGTGCGCCTGTTCCTTTTGGCATTAATACTGTTAACTACACTTTAAGGGTTCCAGCACCTGCACCACCTTCTTTTGAAAATGTATTGGGAACTGACGATCAAGGACGTGATGTTTTAACACGTTTACTTTATGGTTTTCGAATTTCAATATTATTTGGTTTAGCTCTTACACTGGGCGCATCGTTAATTGGGATTTTTACAGGCGCGCTTCAAGGCTATTTTGGAGGACGATTTGATTTAATTATGCAACGCTTTATAGAAATATGGAGTAATCTTCCAGTCTTATATTTGTTGATTATTCTTTCGAGTATGATTGAGCCAAATTTTTGGTGGTTACTGACAATTATGCTCACATTTTCGTGGATGACGCTTGTAAGCGTTGTAAGAGCAGAATTCTTCCGCACACGCACTCTTGATTATGTAAGAGCAGCAGAAGCACTTGGTGTACCTAGCTCTCGCGTTATCTGGAAACATATGCTTCCTAATGCGATGGTTGCTGTTATTACCTATTTGCCATTTATATTAAATGGTTCAATCGCCACCTTAACCTCTTTAGATTTTTTAGGTTTTGGACTCCCTCCAGGGTCAGCGTCGCTGGGTGAATTAATTACGCAGGCAAAAAATAATATTCAAGCACCTTGGTTAGGATTAACAGCCTTTTTCTCTATATCTATTCTTTTAAGCTTATTAATTTTTATAGGTGAAGCTGTACGAGACGCGTTTGATTCCAGAAAAATTAAAGTCTGATCAGTCATTTGCCAATTAAGCAGTTGTTAATGCATATATTGCATCCTTAAAAAAGAACGTTTTTTGAGGATTTTTATGAAATTAGCGATAGCATTGATAAGTATTTCATGGATATTTAATTTTTTGAGTTCAGCCAGTGCTGTTCGAGATTTGGATGATTCTTGTGCGTATTGCATGACTGATGAAAATCCCTCATTAACATATAGGCAAGCACTGCAAGTAGTTTTAGCTAATTTAGACGAGGTAGATGTGAGTGTTAAGGAAACGGTGGAAAAAGGTATGGAGCTCTTTTGTAAACCTATTGTAACGCCAATAGATTTTGGTTCTACAGATTATTCTTGCTTAGAGGCGGCAATAAAGATTCTTAAGCAAGTTCTTGTTTTAAAAAATCCTTATCTTAAACTTTTTAAACTGAAACGTTCTCCGCAAGCTGATGCGGATGCGAGAGAGCGTTCGGTAGAATACCTTTTAGGGTACAGCGTTAATTATGCACTTGGTACGATTGGCGTGAATGCGTGGCAGTATAAAAAAGTTCAAAAAGAGCGCGGCGAATGGTATTAATTTAATTGAAGAAGTGAATAAAAAATAATACGTAACTCTTCATTTATGGAGTAAATTACGCAGAAATTTAACAAATCTATTTTTTGAGGAAGATGAGGATAGGTTACTTTTTATTGCATGGCCTTGTCTGAATTGATTAATAAACTCTGCAAGTCCCGTTTGGCGCTTGCGATTAGTGCGTTCAGCATTTAATATGGCTGAAATTTGAGATAAGCTTTCTTCAAAATGATTATTCACAATGACATACTGATACTCGGCCCAGTGGCTTATTTCTGCTGCTGCTTCACTCATTCTTTTGGTAATGGTTTCTTCAGTATCTTGTCCTCTGCTACGTAAGCGTTCATGTAGTGCTTGTAAATTAGGGGGCAGGATAAAAACGGTTACTAGATCGTTTGGTGCTATTTGAGCAATTTGTTGGGTTCCTTGCCAATCAATATCAAAAATAACGTCGATGCCTTTTTCTAATTGATCGAAAACAAAGTCTCTGGGAGTTCCGTAGAGATTTCCAAATACTTCTGCATGTTCCAACAATTCATTTTTTTTGCACATTTTATAGAATTGATTTTCTGTGATGAAAAAATAATCTTCTCCATGTGTTTCAGAAGGTCGTTTTGGACGGGTCGTAACTGAAATAGAATTTTTTAAATTATTATCTTGCGCTAACAGAGCTCGAGCAATTGAGGTTTTACCAGCTCCAGATGGTGATGAAAGAACAAGCATTACTCCTCGCCTTTTAATGTTCATAGCTGGATGTTCCTCTGTTTCTCGATTTTTCTAAGTACTTGTACATTTTGGTTATGTGCCTTTAGATTTGTGCTGAATGCATGTCCACCTGTCTCGTTTGCTACAAAATATAAGTAATCAGTTTGAGCTGGTTGCAATACAGCCATAATACTTGCTTCTCCTGGACAAGCAATAGGTGTAGGTGGTAACCCTCTTTTTATATAGGTATTATAAGGAGAATCACTGGAAAGGTCAGTTTTAAAGATTGGGCGATAGAACGACGTTTTTCCGTTAGTTATAGCATAAATAACGGTGGGATCAGCTTGCAGGGGCATGCCTATTAACAAGCGATTAAAATATACTGATGCAACCAAACTACGTTCATCTGAAATGCCTGTCTCTTTTTCAACTATAGAAGCAAGAGTGAGGATCTCTTCCCAATTTTTTAAAGCTGAACTCTTCATATAAATAGGCCAAACTTTGCTTTTTAAAGACTCCATTGCTTTAATCATACGTTGTAGTACTTGTTGTCTAGGTTCACCCCAGTAATAATCATATGTTTGAGGTAAGGCAGTTCCTTCTGGAGGCAGCTCAACAGATCCCGTTAGAATTGGAATACTTTCAAGTTTTTGAGAGATTTCATAGACAGTGAGACCTTCAGGAATGGTCACATAATGCACAACAACATTACCTTTTATGATTTTCTGTATAATTTGCCATAATGTAATTTTAGGTTCTATTAGGTATTCCCCATGTTTAAGCGGTTTTCGCATTACTTTTGTTGCTACTGCTCCTGTGAGAAATCCAATAATATGGGGGATGATTTTTTGTGATTTTAAATTTTTTGCAATTGTTTGCGTTGAATCACCTTTTTGAATAATAAAAGAAAAATGTTGCGGCACGTGCAGTTGACGTAAAAGACCACCAGGCCCATAGCTGAGAAAACCGCCAATAATACAAAGCACTAAAAAAATAGAAATAATATAACGCATGTCACCGAAAAATGGTGGTCGCAACAGGGATTGAACCTGTGACCCCTACAATGTCAATGTAGTGCTCTACCGCTGAGCTATGCGACCAGTCTAATGTTTATACCATCGCATAAATTTTGCTGCAATGGCAGTGTTTTAGGAAAATTGAATTTCCATATCTTCTAAAGCATGCAATTCATCACGCAACATGGCAGCTTTTTCAAATTCTAAATTGTCTGCAGCTTCTCGCATAGCTTTCAACAGTTGAGCTTTTTTCTTTTCTAGTTCTTTTGGTGTCAAAACGGTAGTAGCAAAATTTTTAGGTGTTTGTTTTTCTCGTAAATCAAGAGCTGAGGAAATAACCTTTTTAATAGTTTCAGGTGTAATGCCATGTTCTTTGTTATGTTTCAATTGCTTTTGGCGGCGACGATCTGTTTCATCTAAAGCGCCTTTTAATGATCCTGTAAGCTTATCTGCATAAAGCACGACTTTTCCTTCTGCGTTCCGGGCTGCACGACCTATCGTTTGAATGAGCGAAGTTTTTGAGCGCAAGAAGCCCTCTTTATCGGCATCTAAAATGGCTACAAGGCCGCACTCTGGAATATCTAAGCCTTCACGTAAAAGGTTAATTCCTACCAAAATATCAAACTCTCCTGCGCGAAGACCTCGAATAATTTCAATACGCTCCAGCGTTTCAATATCTGAATGCAAATAGCGAACGCGCATATTGGCTTCACTCAAGTACTCGGTTAATGCTTCAGCCATTTTTTTTGTGAGGGTGGTAACAAGAACACGGAATCCTTTCGACGTTACTTGGCGGCATTCTTCCATAAGATCGTCGACTTGATGATCGCAGGGTTTCACTATACAAATAGGGTCAACCAATCCTGTTGGGCGAATGAGCTGTTCAACAAATACACCTTGTGTTTGTTCTAGTTCCCATGGTCCCGGAGTTGCTGAAATAAATAATGTTTGTGGCCTGAAATCATTCCATTCTTCAAACATTAAGGGACGATTATCTTTACAGGATGGTAGCCTAAATCCATGTTCAGATAACGTTTCTTTGCGAGCGCGATCTCCTTTAAACATACCTCCAATTTGTGGAACACTTACGTGACTCTCATCGACAAATAAAAGCGCATCTTTGGGAAGATACTCAAACAGCGTAGGGGGAGGTTCGCCAGGATTACGGCCGGTTAAATACCTGGAATAGTTTTCAATGCTTGCGCATGTACCAGTTGCTTGCATCATCTCTACGTCAAATTTTGTGCGTTGCGAAAGACGCTGTGCTTCCAGTAATTTTCCAGCATCTTCGAGTTCAGCAACGCGAATTACAAGGTCTGCTTGAATTTGTTTTATTGCTTGCTGAATAGTAGGGCCTGGGGTTACATAGTGACTATTTGCAAAAACTCGCACTTCTTCAAGTGGTGCAAATTTCTCACCAGTTAGTGAATCAATCTCTGTTATTGTTTCAATCTCATCTCCAAAAAAACTAATTCGCCACGAATGGTCTGCGAAATGACTTGGAAAAATGTCAAGTATATCGCCTCGGCTACGGAATGTACCTCTAACAAATGCTAAATCATTTCGTTTGTATTGCAACTGCACTAAGTCTTGCATGAGTTTTTGCTTATCCAGTATTTGTCCCACTTTAAGTGGGATAGTCATTTCGCTATACGTGTTAACCCCCCCAATACCATAAATGCAGGAAACACTGGCTACCACTACAACATCACGTCTTTCAAGCATCGAGCGGGTGGCAGAATGTCGCATACGATCTATTTGCTCATTGATGGATGCTGTTTTTTCAATAAATGTATCAGTGCGTGGAACATAAGCTTCTGGTTGATAATAATCGTAATAAGAAACGAAATACTCAACAGCGTTGTGAGGAAAAAATTCTTTCATCTCAGAATACAACTGAGCAGCTAGGATTTTATTTGGTGCCATTACAAGCGATGGGCGCTGAAGGTGTTGAATGACCTGCGCCATAGTGAATGTTTTGCCAGATCCAGTAACGCCCATTAATACTTGGTCACGTTCGCCTTTTATAAAACCTTCAACAATTTGTCTTATGGCTTCTGGTTGGTCACCTGATGGTTTAAAGGGTGATTCAAGAGCAAATGCAGAATTTGCTTTGCTGCATTCATTATATAAGAGAGGAACAATAGCAGCCATGACTAGATACGTTGGATAAGTTCTGTATTATTGATAAACTAACGCTGCGGTGCAAGAAAAGATTTTTATGGTATCTAAATTAATAGAAATTGCTCGTTATGATAATGACTGGCCAATTCAATTTGAAGAGGAGGCTGCTGTTATTAAAAAAGCTTTAGGCGATAATTGTATGGATATACACCATATAGGTTCTACATCTGTAGTTGGATTAAGTGGTAAGCCAATTATTGATATAATTGTTGTATCTAGCAATCCATCTGCTTCAATTCAACAACTAGAATCTCTCGGTTATGAATATAAGGGTGAGCTCAATATTCCCTTTCGCTTTTATTTTAGTAGGCCTGGATTTCATTTGCATATGTATATGCCGGATAGCCCCGAAGTTCAGCTGAATTTAATGTTTCGCGATTATCTCCGTTCGCATTTAGACGCTTGCCTTGATTATATGCAGCTAAAACAAAAACTTTCTGATGAGCAAAAACACTATAAGGATGCACCACCAATGTTTTCACATTACACATTGGGAAAAGCAGCTAAAACAAAAACTTTCTGATGAGCAAAAACACTATAAGGATGCACCACCAATGTTTTCACATTACACATTGGGAAAAAATGATTTTATTCGAAAAATTTTGCAGCAATTAGGCTTTGATAGATTACGGCTAATGCATTGTACGCATTATACAGAATGGGAGGCAGCGAAAATATTTCGTCAAAAATATTTCTTTGACAAGGTGGCAATTGCTGATCCATATACGTGGACTTTTAATCACTCCGATCATGTGCATTTCGTATTGTATAAAGGATCTGAAATTATTGGTTATGCACATTTACAAAAATGGCCAAAATGCCGTGCTGCTATGCGCATTATTGTTATAAATGAAGATAATCGTGGTAAAGGATTTGGAAGCTATTTATTGGAACAGTGTGAAAAGTGGCTGCGAATGCAAGGTATAAAAAGCATACATATAGAAGCTTCTCCTGAAGCTGAGACGTTTTATAGACATTTTGAATATGTAGATATGCCTTTTAATGATCCTGGAAACTACCCAAGCGATTCTGAAGATATCCAGTTAGGAAAGATATTATGACTGCAATAAAATTAGTCGATAAGCTTAGCGATGAAATCGAAGCGAAAATGCGTGAAGGCTTTGTACAATATGAAAGTAGTCATGGGATTGACGTTAATTATAAACAGTTCGCTTTGGTGCTATCGGATAATGAGAATAATACGATTGGGGTATTAAATGCTTTTACTGCATTTGCAGAAATTTATATACAAGACATGTGGGTAGATTCAAAATTTCGTGGAAAGGGTTACGGAAGAAAGCTTTTAGATGATCTTGAGAATCGTTTTAGGGGGAAGGGCTTTAATAATATCAATTTAGTAACAAATGCTTTTAATGCATCGGAATTTTATAAGAAATGCGGTTTTGAGCTAGAATTTGTGAGAGAAAACGCAATAAATCCCAAGCTGACAAAGTTCTTTTTTATTAAATATTTTGATGACGAAATTCAAACGCAAGGACTTTTGACAGAGGCAAGTTCATAGGTGTTCATTAATTTGAAATAGAATCTTATTAAAAATTTAAAAATCATTAACAATTAATTAATTGCTATATATTAATATTTTATTATCAATATTTAATATTTAGTTTCCATTATGAAAATACATATAGTAGCACTTTTGTTTATTCTAATGTTTAAGAACGCTTATGGTTCCTTTGATAATGATATGGATGTTGAGATAGGTTTGGGAGGTCTGACTCGTGCAGGGACAAATTTAAGTGGGGAAAGTGGAGATTCGCAAGGAATTGCAGACGAAACTGGCATAAGAAAAAAGATAGTAACTGAAGTTCATGATCTTCTTAGTCAAGACTATAAAAAAAATGTGGAAGATTTAACTTGTACTAGACGAGTTCTTAGAAAAATAGCGAATATTTCAGAAATTTCTGGGAATGCACTCACGTATATTGGTAGGGGCGCAACAATTTTGGCAGCAAGTACGAGTCTTGTAAAAGCAGGGTATCTTTCTAATATCTTACTTTTCGCAGGCGCTACATGTTTTGCTATTCATTTTACTTGTATTGGATTTGCAAAATGTAGTGCGCGAGAAGAAGCGGAAAGGGAGAAACAACTGGATTTATTAGCTGCTAAAGTAAATATTCATGTGGTCCCAATTATACCTACTATTGAAGAAGATACTAATAATTAGCGTAGATGGGCATTTATTTTAGATGCGGCTTCTATAATAGTTTTGTGGATGTGAGAAAAAGCAGCTTCATCTAACGTTTTCTCTGTGGGTTGCAAAGTCACAGAAAGCGCTATGGACTTCTTATCTTTCTCAAGATGAGGACCTTGATAACAATCAAATACATCTACTTTTATTATGAGGTCACTGGCTTTTTCAACGGCTTTTACCAAGGTTTGGGCGGATGTATTTGTTTCTAACACAAAAGCAAAATCGCGGCGAACTGGCATAAGATCAGACAATATAGTTTGAACTTTTTTTGCTTTAGTTTGATGTATTTGATTTAGGAAAACTTCAAAACCAATAGCATTTAATTCGCTAGTTATTCCCGGATGTATTTCGCCAAAATGCGCAAGTATGCGGTTTCCTTGTTTGAATGTGCCTTTTCTTCCTGGATGATAATATGATGGACCTTCATCATTAAGTTGTACAGATGTCTCACTTACACCTAAAATTCTAAGCGTTTCTAAAACATCAGCTTTTACATCAAATACATCAACGTTTCGTGATTGAGCTAGCCAATGGCGTTCATGTGTGTTTCCAAAGCGTAAGCCCGCGATAGAAGTTTCTTGTTTGTTTGGAAAATGCGTTCCATAAATTGGTGCTATTTCAAAAAGTGAGCCATTGGGTCTGGCATTTGCCGAATTAAATTTCGCGACTTCAAGAAGAGAACATAGCAAGGAAGGTCGCATCACAGCAAAATCTTCAGTAATTGGATTTTTAAGATGCACTAAAAGTTCTTGTTTCTCAGTGAATTTTTCAGCACTTTTTTTATCAATAAATGACCAATTAATAGTTTCAAGGAATCCTCGATTACACAAGTGTTTTCGCGTTAATGTTTCACGAGAGCTAAAATTGTGAACCGGTTTTAAAGGCAAAGACTGTGCATGGATTTCTTTATAACCTTTCATTCGAGCAATTTCTTCAATGAGATCTTCTGTAATCACTAAGTCGTGTCTCCAAGAAGGGGGAATAATTTTGATAAGAGATGAATCTTTTTCTATGGAGCATCCTAATTGCTGCAAAATATGCGAAATTTCATCTGCATCAACTTTTAAACCTAAACGCCGTTCTACCTGTTTTGGTTGTAAGGTTATGGAAATAGATTTTAATACGTGAGCTCCTGCATGATAAGGATTAGCAGCTTTTCCTCCGCAAATTTCTAAAATCATTGCAGTTGCCATATCCAGGCAAGGAGAAATTAATGCACAATCAACCCCCCGCTCAAAACGCATGCGAGAGTCCGAAATTAAGTTAAGGTGCTGACCTGTGATAGCAATGGATACAGGATCAAAATACGCAGACTCAAGTAACACATTAGTGGTTTTTTCATCAACGGCAGTTTCCCGGCTGCCCATAATGCCAGCAAGAGAAATGATGCTACGATCATCAGCAATAACAATCATGCCTTCTTCCAAAGAATAATCTTGATCATTCAGGGCTTTAAGAATTTCCCCTTTTTTAGCTTTACGAACAACGATGCTTCCTTGAATTTTATCTGCGTCAAATACGTGCATAGGTCGACCTAATCCAATGCAAAAATAATTCGTAATATCAACTAGTGCGCTAATAGATTTTTGGCCAGCACGATTAAGTAAATTTTGTAACCATATAGGTGATGATGTATTTTTTACGTCTTTTATGTGGCATAAAGAAAATTGAGTGCAAAGATCAGTATCTTTTTCTACAGGTGGTGTATCATCATTTCTCGCAATATCTGTAAAAGCTAACTTTTTGAGTGTGCCAAAATTTACGGCTGCTAAATCTCGAGCGATTCCATATACCGAAAAACAATCTCCGCGATTGGGAGTAATGGAAATATCAAATACCGCGTCATATTCAATAACCTCAGTAAGTGGAGTGCCTGGTTTATGTTCAAGGCCTAAATCCATAATACCTTCGGCTTCTTCGTCTAATAATAGTTCTTTAGATGAGCACAGCATGCCAAAACTATCGACGTTACGAATGTTTCCCTTTTTCAACGCTTCTTTTGTTATAGGAATCACCGTGCCAACGGGGGCAAAAGCAACTCCCATGTTTGCTTTTACATTTGAGGCTCCGCAAACAACTTGAATGAGTTCGCCAGTTCCCGCATCAACTTTGCACAAAGATAATCGGTCAGCATTAGGATGTTTTTCCCTTTCCACGACCTGCGCGTATACAAAACCTTTCAGATTTTTTGATGGATCATCTAATGATTCAACTTCTAGGCCAAGTCCTATAAGCCTTTCGGAAATTTCAGCAGGTGTAGCAGTTGTTTCTAAATATTTTTTTAGCCATTTGTGAGAAAATTTCATTTCTAAAGTGCTCCAAATCCATAAAGATCAAGCCAACGTGTGTCGCCGTTGTAAAAAGATCGGATGTCATCGATTCCATACTTCAGCATGGTGAATCGGTCTACGCCCATACCAAAGGCAAAACCTTGGAATTGATCTGGATCAATGCCGCAGTTACGTAAAACAGTGGGGTGAATCATGCCGCATCCTAAAACTTCTAGCCATTTATCATTTTTCCATGAAATATCAACTTCAGCAGATGGTTCTGTGAAAGGAAAAAAACTGGGACGAAAGCGTAAATTCATATCTGGCTTTTCAAAAAACCACCTACAAAAATCAATAAGTGTGCCTTTGAGATGTCCAAAATGAATACCTTCCTCAATAACAACCCCTTCAATTTGGTGAAACATCGGAGTATGTGTTGCATCTAGATCATCACTTCGAAAAACCCGTCCTGGGGCGAGAAAGCGAATCGGGGGCTTATGCTCGCGAAGTGTACGTATTTGCACTGGAGAGGTTTGTGTACGTAAAATATCATCAGATTCTTTTACATAAAATGTATCATGACTTTGGCGTGCGGGATGATGTGCTGGGATATTCAGTGCATCAAAATTTAATTCTTGTGTTTCAATATGTGGCCCATCAAAAATTTGAAAACCTAATTGAGAAAAGTATTGTGTAATATCTTGAATAACCTTTGAAATAAGATGAATTTTTCCAACAGGTTCAGGCCTTGCCGATAAAGAGATATCGATTTTTTCACTACTTAAACGCTGTTCAAGAGCTTGATTTTCAAGCGTTTCTTTTTGTTTATCAATAGCTAATACAATCTCATCTTTCAAAGCATTAATTTCAGCGCCTTTAGTTTTTCGTTCTTCAGGTGATAGAGTGCCTAGGGTTTTGAGTTGTTGTGTAATAACGCCATTCTTTCCTAAAAGATGCACACGCAAATCATCAAGTTCAGCTAAGTTAGAAGCTGTTTGAATTTGCTGTAACCATTGTTCTTGCATAGATTTACATTCCTTTTTCCCAGGCGCCTTTTAAGTTTTGTTTCCACGCAGTAATTGTATTGCCAGCATGTTGATATTTTTCTATTCTCTCTTTTGCTTTTGCTACACTTGTCGAATCATTTCCATCATAGATATCGAGAATTCGCTCATAGTTGCTATCTGTAGCATATTCTTGCGTGGTGATCACTAATACTGTTGCATTAATTGGGTTATCATTATTTGTCGTAAGCCAAATGGGCTGATGCTGATGAAATTCTTTTGGGTCAGTATTTGATCCGTGCGGCAAAAAGCCCATGGTTGTGTAAGTCCACATGCATGAATCAATTGATTTTAATCGTTCTTCGCTTTCTATGCGCACAACAGCTTTCATGTTGCTCTCGTAAACTTTTTCAAGAATTTTTGGCAGTGTTTTTTCTAAAGATGTTGCTATAAGTCCATAAAAAGTAACTTGCATAGAAAATCCTACAATAGCAACACATCAATGGAATTGTTGCCAATTTGGGCTATCCCATTTTTAACATCAATGTCTCTTTTTTCATGTTGATTTATTGATATATGAATTTTTCCTTCAGTGAGAATTACTGACATAGATGCATGATGGGGGCGTATGCCAACATTCCCATGTAGTCCTGGTAAATTTATTTCTTGTGCAAAATCTGAGAAAATTACGGTATCAATAGTACGGATCGTTACATTCACGTCATCACCATTTTAGAACCTAGATCTTGTCCGCCTAGTATGTGCACATGAAAATGTGGAACTTCCTGATGGCCATGTAGTCCTGAGTTTGTAATAAGTCTGTAACCATTTTGTATCAAATTAAGTTTTGCTAACGTCATGTTTACGCCATTCCAAAAGCCAGCTATTTCTTGAATTGTTGCCTTATCTGCAAAATCATGAGCGTTTTCATAAGATCCCTTTGGTATAACTAGCGCATGAATGGAAGCCTTAGGGTTAATATCATGAAAGCTCAAAAAATATAGATCTTCTTCAATCTTGTTGCAGGGGATTTCTGCGCGAAGAATTTTTGCAAAGATATTATTTATATCGTACATAAGACCACCTAATCTACCTGAGTTAAGCTAGCATTCTCTGGAAATAGAAACAATATGTTGGTATTGAATTTAAAATAAGTTTTTATTTTGAGAGCTATTGATTTAGGTGGAAAATATTAATCATAATGATTTGCTTTAAATATATATTAGATTTAAAAGAATGAATATTATTGAAGAAATAGAAAAAAATATTGTTGGTCATTTCAAATGTTTTCCAAAAGTGCTTGGATTTGAAGTGGTAGAAAAAGCTGGATTTACTATTGTTAATAGTGGCCTTCATTCATCAATGTTTAATATTGTGTGTAATACGCATTTAGAAGAGTGGGCAAAGCACCAGCAAAATGCGAACCTCGTGGAAAATGCTTTTCGAGAAGAAGAGGCAAAGTTGCCATGGAATCAAGTGTTTCCAGATGCGTATGCGGAAGCACTCTTAGCGCGTTCTCATTATGGTGAAGATTTTGTTGCGCAAAAAATTAAAGAGGTTATCACACATTTTAATGGCCAACCATTTGCATGGTGGGTTGGACCGTCATGTGATCCAAAATGGCTTGGAGATATTTTATGTGAGAATGGTTTCGAAAAGCCAAGCACTGAATATGCGATGGTGTATGACCTTGCGAAATTTGATAAATTATCAGTGAGTTCGAATAATATGGTAATTAAGCGAGTTGCAACTCTTAATCAATTAGAACATTTCATCCAAGTTATTGAACCTTACGATGTAGCTGCGCGCACTTTTTATAGCAGGTTACAGGATGAAAGAATGTTAAAGGGGTCTGAGGAATCATTTGTTGGTTATGAAGACGATACGCCCGTTGTTATTTCGAGCTTGTATGTAGAAGATAATGTTGCCGGAATTTTTAATTTGATTACACAAGAGAATAAGCGTGGGCGCGGCTATGGAACTCAAATGATGAAATATTTAATGTATGATGCATACAAAAGCGGCGCGAAACATATTTCTTTGTTAGCTTCTAGCGATTCAGCGTATCGAATTTACGAGCGCCTGGGTTTTCAGGTGTTAGCCCTTTTTGGCTGCTTTGAGTGGCAGGCTTAAACAGTTAGTCGTCATATAAATGTTGTAAAGACTCCAAAAAAGAATACTAGAAGATTTTCCTTATTTACTTTTGCTTAACATTTTGTACAGTTTAATAAAATAAGAAGAATACAAATATAAACCTTATGAAATATTTTTTCACACTTTTTTTGATCTCATTTTTGTGGGCTGGAGATGCTTCCTTAAATAAGGAAAATCTAGGCGATACCAAAGATCAGCCTATAGCTAGTGCTAATAAAAGTACTGCAGAGATAGCGCCTGGCAATATGAAAATTTTAATTCTTTTGCAACGCTTAGAAAGCATTTTGAAGGAAAAAGCAGACGTAACGTTTCCTGAATTTTCGCCGACAAAAGCTTTGCGATCTGGAGATAAGGACGATAGTATTTTAATCCTTCGCCAGATTTTACAAGCGTTGGGATATTTGGAAAAAGTTACAGACTCTCCTTTTTTTGATATGGAGCTGGAAAAAGCTGTTAAGGCATTCCAAGCTGGTCATTGTTTAGAAACAGATGGTGTAATTAGTGATGAAATGAAGGAAAAAATTAATTGGCCCTTTGCAAAACGTTTGCAAATGGTAAAAGATAGTATCGAAAAAATAAAGAGGTTGCTGCTCTCTGATTCAGCAGTCATTGTTAACATTCCAACATATTCATTGTATGCCTATGATAAACAAAAACTAGTTATGAGTATGAAGGCTATAGTTGGTAGTTCTGCTCACCCAACATCTTTGATAACAAGCTATATTGATGATGTTGAGTTCAATCCTGTTTGGATAGTGCCGCATACTGTTCTTTTTGAGGATGAACTTCCAAAAATTCAAGAAGATTCAGAATTCTTTAGGAAGAATGATATGAAAGTTTTTGATCGAAATGGTCATGAGGTAAATCCTACAGAAGTAGATTGGACAGATGTTGATGTGAATGATTTTCCTTATGTCTTCAAGCAAAACCCAGGAAAAGAGAATGAGTTAGGTTTGATAAAATTTAACCTAAGAGATAACCAAGAAATTTATATGCATGATACGTCTCACCAAGAGTCGTTTAAAAAACATATGCGTGCTTTATCTTCAGGATGTATAAGAATTGAGCAACCTGGAAAATTAGCCTCTTGGCTTTTAGGCATGGATAAAGATGAAGTTAAGTCTGAACTTGATATCGGTGATACAAAAACAAAAAAATTAAAAGCTCCTCTTATTGTTTATATCACGTATATCCCGGTTTGGATTGATGAAGAATTTGGGGATGGAAAAGTGTTATGGGGTGATGATCCTTACAAACTCCAGCCAAAGCCATTCCATTAGTCCCCAAAAATGACAATAGGTAAATGTTTTGATGCAGTTATCTAGATCATGTGGGTTCCACTGAATTAAAAGTGTCTGCAAAAAACATGCACCAACAAAGGCAGCGAAAAAACCATTAGATGTAAATAAAAGCATATGGAGCAGTATATTTATTAGACTTAGCCACAGCTTTGGTGATTTACGCATAATTATTGCGGTTGATTTGATGCCAATTTTGAAATCATCTTTTAGATCGGCAAAAGCATAAATGGAATCATAAAAAATCGTCCATAAAATTAAGCTGAAAAACAAATTTATAAGGCGCCAAGAAAAAGTAAGATTTGAAGTATGCATAATGGCAATGGGTAAGCCTATATTGAAAGTGAATCCTAAAAATACTTGCGGCAAATATGTGAAACGCTTCATGAATGGATAGATGGCAAGCATACATAAGGCAATAAGACTTAGAAATTTGGCAGATTTGTTTAGGAATATCCACAGACAGCCACTTAATGTCAGCAATAAAAAAGCTTCGATATAAGCTTGTTTCTTTGTAATTTGATTAGAAGCAAGCGGTCGAGATTTGGTTCTAATAACTTTTTTATCAAAATCTACATCAATGATATCGTTGATAACGCAGCCAGCGCTTCGAGTAATGATGGCTCCAAGAAAAAATAAAAGATAATCAAAGAAAGATCCTCGACAAATTGCAAGACCTATAAAGCATGGCCAGAGTAGCAACCAAATTCCAATGGGCCTATGAAGACGTGCAAGATGGATATATGGTAGAAACTGAATAGATTTAGAAAAATTTAAAAGCATGACAAGGATATATCTTACTCAGAATCTTAAAGAAGCACAAATTGTTGAGTTGGACAAAGATAAACGACATTATTTGGAGAGAGTTTTACGCTTTAAGCAAGATGATTGTTTTTTGGGATTTAATGAGAAAGATGGTGAGTGGAAAATCATTTTCCAAAATGCCCAATATCAATGTGTTGCACGAGTACGGAAACCTCTTGAAACAGAAGTATGTTGGCTAGCTTTTTCACCTCTTAAGCATGATCCGATGAATTTTCTCATTGAAAAAGCAACAGAGCTGGGTGTTACTGATTTGCAGCCTATTGTTTGTGATCGCACGAATACACATCGATTAAATATTCATCGGCTAGAGAAAAATGTTATAGAAGCAGCTCAACAATGTGAGCGATTTGATGTCCCAGCAGTACATGCTCCAATAAAATTGCAAAATTTTTTGCAAGGATTGCCCAAAGAAGTGAATTGGTATGTTGCTCTAGAAAGAGAGAGTATAGCTATTGAGAAAATCAAATATCCAGCTGGATTTATTGTTGGTCCAGAGGGAGGTTGGTCGCCACAAGAGCGATCAATATTAAAAAAATACGCTAATTTAATATCATTAGGTTCAAATGTCTTACGTGCAGAAACTGCTGCTTTGGCTTGTTTGAGTTCTAGAATTTGGTCGGCCTAATGTGTTTTATTATTGAGGAAGGTGTCTAAAAATAAAAGACTTACACCCAAAACGATTGCTGAATCAGCTAAATTGAACGTATACCAATGCCAATCAGCAATATAAAAATCAATAAAATCAACAACAGCACGAAAACGTATACGATCAGCTAAATTTCCTATAGCGCCAAAAATAATAATGCTCGTAGAATAGCGCTGTAAAATATTTTCAGCTTTCCACCACCAACTGCAAACGATGCATAAAAGAACACATGCGCCTAGCACTAACATAATATAATGCAGAGTTGAGTGTGCGTGTAAAAGGCCAAAAGTAACTCCAGGATTAAATGTCAAAATAAGATTTAAGTGAGGGGAAATTGACAAAACATCATGGCTGCTAATATTTTTTAGTGCCCACAGTTTTGAAAATTGATCGCACAAAAGAACAATAGCACCAATAATAATGCTTCCTGCTTTTGAAAGAGTATTTGAAGTTAGCATGTGGTAACCTTATCACAACGTACGCATAAGTCTGGTTCTTTTTGTGAGCCAACTTCTGGGAGTATCTTCCAGCAACGAGAACATTTTTGTCCTTCTGCAATTTCAACCGCAACACCTATTCCCCTTACTTCTTCTAGAGTAAATGCGGTTGCTGGTATCTGTGCATGCACTATTTGAAATTGTGATGCAATAGCAAGTTCTGCCCAATCAATGCCATCTAAGCGATCAGACCATTCAGCATTGATGTACATAATAACATTTGCTTGCAAGCTAGAGCCTATGGTTTTTGCTGCGCGTTCTAATTCAAGTGCACCGGTTAGAACTTTTCGAATGTTCCGCAAATCTTCCCATTTCGCTGCAAGCGAAGGATTATCCCATTGTCTGGACGCCTCTGGAAAAATCTGTAAGTGAATACTGCTGGAATCATCACCATGGTAAGCCTGCCATGCTTCTTCTGCCGTAAAACTTAAAACTGGAGCAAGCCAGTGCGATAAATGTAAGAATACGTGGTGCATAACATATAACGTTGCCAAGCGTTTTTTTGCATTTAATGCATCGCAGTACAAGCTATCTTTGCGAATATCAAAATAAAAGGCAGATAAATCTGTTGCGCAAAATGAATGAAGTTCACTGTAGAATGCAGCAAAATCATAATTTTTAAATAATTTTTGATGACTTTTTTGTAGTTCGCTTAAGCGGTGTAATACCCATTGTTCAAGGTCTGGTAATTCTTCATAGGGTATTTCTTGATAAGAATATTCTGAAAGTGCGCCAAGCAAATACCGTAATGTATTGCGGAAACGACGGTATACATCTTCATGATGTTTAAGAATTTCTTTTCCAATACGCACATCATCTGAATAGTCAGAGCTTGCTGCCCATAATCGCAACATGTCGGCACCCATAGAATTAATTACTTGTTGAGGCTCTACGCCATTTCCAAGAGATTTGGACATTTTGTAGCCCCTTTCATCTAGTACAAATCCGTGTGTTAGAACTTGACGAAATGGAGCTTGAGAACGTGTTCCGCATGATTGTAGTAATGATGTTTGGAACCATCCACGGTGCTGATCAGAACCTTCAAAATACATGTCGGCAGGCCAGTGCATGTTGGGATTATTTTCCAAAACAAAAGTATGTGTGCACGCACTATCAAACCAGACGTCTAGTATGTCGTGAACTTTTTCAAAATTATCTGCATTATAGGAACTGCCTAAGAAATAGGCGTTATCATATTTATGCCAAGCCGCAATACCTTCTTTTTCAATTGCATCAACGACGCGTTGATGAACAGTTTCATCGCGTAATACTTCGCCTGTAGCTTTGTTAATAAATACAGCAATTGGCACCCCCCACATGCGTTGACGTGATAAACACCAATCAGGCCTATTGGTGATCATAGCAGAAATACGATTTTTCCCTTGTGCAGGAAACCACTCAACCTTGTTAATTTCATTCATGGCTTTTTTACGTAGATCATTTTTATCCATCGAGATAAACCATTGAGATGTCGCGCGATAAATTAATGGGGTTTTTGATCGCCAAGAATGAGGGTAACTATGCACAAGTTTATTTGCATGAAGAAGAGCTCCTACCTCTTTGAGAGCCTCTAAAACGTCTGGGCCAACTTTAAAAATATGTTTGCCAGCAAATAGTGGAACATGTGCATAATACACACCATCGTGCTGTACAGTTTCTGGAACTTCTAGCCCAAATTCTTGACCAACGGCAAAATCTTCAATGCTGTGTCCTGGTGCTGTATGTACAAGACCAGTTCCTGCATCTGTTGTTACATGCACTCCTGGAAGCAATGGAACATCAAAGTCATAGCCCTTACCGCGCCACGGGTGTTCACAAATAATGCCATTTAATTGTTCGCCGTTTATGCTTCCAACAATACCATAATTTGCAATTCCTAAAGTGGTTACTACCTCAGTAACCAAATCTTTTGCAAGTAATAGTTTCATTCCAGTGGGTATTAGATCAGCGCCTTCTATCACTTCAATAATTGAATACGCGTGTTCTTTCCCATAAGCGATGGCTCTGTTGCCAGGAAGTGTCCAAGGTGTTGTGGTCCAAATAACAGCATAAGCATTTTGTAAAATTTCGTGGCAAGCTTTTTTAATTGGAAAAGCTACAAAAATAGCATCGCTAGTATGATTGTGATATTCAACTTCTGCTTCGGCTAAAGCTGTTTTTTCAACAACTGACCACATGACAGGTTTTAGTCCGCGATACAGACCTCCATTCATTAGAAATTTTCCAACTTCTGCTGTAATTTGAGCTTCGCTCTTAAAATCCATTGTAATGTATGGATTTTTCCAATCAGCGACTATGCCAAAGCGTTGAAATTCCTCAGATTGAGTATTAATCCACTTAGTTGCGTAAGCGCGACAAGACTCGATGTATTCTAAAATGCTTACATCTTCTTTTTTTTGCCCTTTAGCTTTATATTGTTCTTCAACTTTCAGCTCAATAGGTAAGCCATGACAGTCCCAGCCAGGAACAAATGGCGCATCATACCCAGCCATTTGATAGCTTTTATTGACTATGTCCTTTAGTATATAAGAAAAAGCGTGTCCGCAGTGCAAGTGACCATTTGCATAAGGTGGACCCCAATGTAAAATAAATTTTTTTTTGCCTTTTGACTGCTCTCGTAAAGTTTTATAAAGATCAATTTTTTGCCAGTATGCTAAAAAATCTTTTTCTCTAATTGCCAAATTAGCTTTCATGGAAAAGGAGGTGTTTGGTAGAAAAACAGTGTCTTTATAATCCTTCGTCATACTAAAACTTTTTCATTTGATTCCATATTTTTAAACGGTTTTTGCTGATTTTGAAACCCTAATTAATTAAGAGGGGTTGCAAGTTTAGTAAATAGGAATACAATATACAAGTTTACTATATGAAAAATAAGTTGTATGTGGGTAAAAACCTATAAGAAAACTTTTAAAAATATCAATAAAACAGACATATGGCATATCTGGACAGATATTAATAATTGGCCAACCTGGCATGGAGATCTTGATTATTGCAAATTTGAAGGTGAATTTAAGGTTGGAAATCATTTTTTCTTAAAGCCTAAAGCTGTTCGCCCCGTTAAAATTGTACTCACTGAAGTGAAAAAGGAACAAAGCTTTACGGATTACACAAATTCTTTGGTGCAAAAATGTATGATACACACTCTTTAAAGGAAGTCTCTGGTGGTATAGAGCTCAGCAATAAATTAGTTGTGACTGGGCCATTGAAATGGCTGTGGATTATGTTGGTGGCTAAAAATGTTGCAGCAACAGTGCCAGAAGAAATGGAAGCTCTTGTAAAATTGGTAAGGAAATAATCATGGCAAAATTGCCCTTTGGTTTTGAGAAGCCGAAAGATAGTCCAGGATTTTTATTGTGGCAAACGTCGACAATATGGCAGCGCTACATAAAAAAAGCTCTTGATGTATATGGTATTTCACATTCTCAATTTGTTATTATGGCGCTTGCCTTATGGTTTGAGGTGAATAACTGTAGTGCAAAGCAGGTGCTTATAGCTGATTGGTCTAAGCTCGATAAAATGACAATTTCAAAGGCATTGAGAAAATTGGTAGATTTAGGGTTAGTTATTAAAACTGAGCATGATAAAGATGTGCGTGCAAAGAAAATAACGCTTACAAATAAAGGAAAGAAACTCTTAGAGGAGATTATTCCTATTGTTGAAGATATTGATCAAAAATTTTTTCAAGAAATGTCTGCGCTTGAGCACAAAAATTTGTTGCAGATTTTAGATAAGCTATCTTTGAACTAGTTGCTATTCGCTAAAATATTTCAAGAAGAAGCTTATGGTAAAAAAGATAGGCAGTAAAATGATGCATGCCCAAGTCATGTACCCTAAGAAACTTGGTGTTTCAACGTTACTTTGTTTTGCAATATTTCTAACCATAAAATTGGGTGCGTTTCCAATATAGCTCATAGCGCCCATGTATACGGATCCAAGAGATATGGCGAGTAAAGTAGAAGGCATTTGAGCCATTAATGTTTTAGCGTCTCCTCCTGCCATTTTGAAGAATAACAAATAAGTTGGTGCATTGTCTAAAAATGCCGATAGAATTCCTGTTGCCCAAAAATAGCGAGTATCAATAGGTGCGCCTTGGTTATGTGCAAAATTAAATAATGCATGGAATGGGCCATCGGCTCCCAATTTTAGCATGGTGGAAATAGGGATTAGGCTTAAAAAGATTATAAGAAAAACTCGAGCGACTTCTTTTAGTGGCTCAAAATTAAAGTGTTGCTGCTGATGAATATGTTTGGGTGTTAACCACCATGACAGGCAACCGATGCAAATATAGCCGATATCACGCACAATATCTTGCATACAAATGGGCGTATCTACAATTGTGAAAATAGGATTGTCACTGAGTGTGGGGGCAAAAAGTGTAGCGATAACAATAGCTATCATCAGTAAAAAATTACCTTTTCCATCGATAGTAATTCCAACATCGTGGCGCTGTGATACAGTGTGTTTATTTTTGGTGCGATCGATAATGGCAAAAGTGCATAAACAAGCAGTGATTACAAAAATAAAGGGTTTCCAGCCATGCAATAGTGTCCATGAAAAATTAACTCCAGTAAGATATCCCATGAAAAGAGGAGGGTCGCCGAGAGGGGTCAAGCTACCTCCAATATTTGCGATGATAAAAATAAAGAAAATAACTAAATGTGTTTTATATGGGCGGTTGTGATTAAGTTTTAGGAATGGACGAATAAGAACCATTGAAGCGCCAGTCGTACCTATAAAATTTGCTAGAATGGCACCTGCACTTAAAATTAAAATATTATTTTTTAGACTATCAGATATGTTGAGTTGCACATGAATGCCGCCTGCCACTATAAACAACGCAAATAATATAGCTAGAAATGCAATATATTCATGAATAAACATATGGCTAAAGCTACGAATGGCTTGATGCATTCCTTCAGTTTGAATCATGACGACAAGCGCCCAAACTCCAATAGCCGTTAGAACGTATTTTTCAAGTGTGTGCCAAATTTTTGGAAGCAATAAAGGGCACAATGCCAATGCAAGCATCAATGTAATGTATGGAAAAGCATCAGATATCGAATACAAGTATTCCTCCATTATGGCGTTCCCGACGGGATTCGAACCCATGGCCTCAAGATTAGGAATCTTGCGCTCTATCCTGCTGAGCTACGGGAACCACAGGAAATATTAGCTTTTCATAAGTAGGTTGTCTAGATGAATAGCTTTAAAGTAATGCCCTGCGTATAGAGGGGCTACTTTAAAAGATTAAGCTTTTAAGAATTTTTAGGCAAAGAAGAAATAATTTGGATAGAGCCAACATGACCTAAATCGGCAGCTCTTCTGAGTAATCCAATAGCTTGGTCTTTTAAAGAAGCGGTTTGTGGTTGTTTTTGCAAAAGAGCTACAGCAAAGTTATACAGCATGATTGGAAGGTTGGTTTTGGCCTCCGCATTCCCAAGTATTACTGCTTCTTCGCAAAAGTTTATTCCTTGCTGTTCGTTTTTTATAACGAATTTACCAGTATAAAGCTGTGATGCATATTTATAAAGCATAATGGGAAGATTGTGTTCTGCTTCTTTATTGCCTAAATCAGCTGCTTCTCTGCAAAATTCTATTGCTTTTGGCATGCTTGCTTTAAATCTATGTTTTGCTTGAAAATGCCACGCTGAAATATGTTTTAGCATTATAGGATTTCCAATATTTTTTAAGAAAGTTACTTCTTCAGAAGATGCTTGTTGAGGTCTGCGTTTAGTTGCTTCTCTCATCGTCATTGTATAGATTTTGCTAACTTCATTTTCGGAAGATTTAGCAAAAGGTCTTCCTAAAATCTCTGCTAGTTCGGGATCGGCTTCTCTTGTGAAAAATAAACGTAAAATACCCATACTACTAACATGAGCTTCGGTCATTTCTGAAGTCGCTGGATCATATATATATGATAGAATCACTGTGTTGGGAATAAGGCCAAGTTGAGAAATCATTCTTTCTGAAGCAAAATCTGCCATTGCAGAACGACAATAAGTATCAACAGGTATGCCTGTGCCTATGAGTTCAAAAACTTTTTTATTAAGGGCGGCTTCTAGCCATCCATAGTTTGATTTTTCTTCAGCTGTAAGGACTATAGGATAAGCAATCGCACCATGTATGGTCCATCCTTTGTAGGTAGTGCCAACGGCCATTTCTCCGTAAATTTTATTCAAAGTAAGTTTAGGTGCAAAAATATCAAAGATTTTTTTTGTGAGGGTTATTGTTGATTGGTTTGCTGCTAAAAACTGTTCTAAGGACTCAGCTAAAGTTGGATTCCAAGATTTCTGTTCGTATGTTTGTGCATATTGTTTAAGGGCTTCGATAAATTCTGAAGAAGGTGGATTTTCTGCATTAACAGTTGCCCATTGTGCATCAAAAGCCTCATCATCGTTGTTCATGGATTTTGCTATCATTGCATCAACAACTAAAATGGTGGTTTGTTGTGGAGTAATAGTTGCTGTTTCAGTTACTCCATAAAAATCTGTAAGCATATTACGCTTGCCCGAAAATTTGTGACGCGTACGTATAACCGAATAAACAAGTTTTACGGGAGACATTTCTACCTCACCATATTTACCTGCAAGGGTTGTAGATATTTCTTTGGTGTAATATTTGAAAGCTTCAAAAACTCCTACAGCATCTGCTTTGTCGCGCTCTGTTTCTAATGCATCAACCCATTGTGATGGTCTCATTTCTGCAAGTTTAGTTAAAGATTGGTGATCATACGTGAATCCAGCAATAGGATCTTCATGCTGCCAAACCTGAGCAATCGAGAATATCTTCAGCGTATTTTCTAAAAAGTTAATAAATATTTAACAAAGTAATTTTGGTTACTCTTGTTTAGAGATCTTGCGATTTTGTTCAAAATTCGTCACATTAAGCATCAAAAATATATAGAGATTAAAATGGGATTTAATTGCGGAATTGTTGGTCTTCCTAATGTTGGTAAATCAACTTTATTTAATGCTCTCACAGCAACAGCTGCAGCACAGGCTGCAAATTATCCATTTTGTACTATTGAGCCTAATGTCGGCCGCGTTGGGGTGCCGGATGATCGCCTAGATATCTTGGCAAAGCTTGCAAATTCTCAAAAAATTATCGCAACACAATTGGAGTTTGTTGATATTGCCGGACTTGTGCGTGGCGCTAGCAAGGGTGAAGGTCTTGGCAATCAGTTCTTAGGGCATATTAGAAGTGTTGATGCGATCTTGCACGTGTTGCGTTGTTTTGAGGATGATGATATTACCCATGTAGATGGATCAGTGGATCCGATTCGTGATCTTACAACCATTGAAACAGAGCTGTTATTAGCGGATCTTGAATCGTTGGAAAAGCGTATTCCTAATTTAGAGAAACGAGCACGTGGTAATGATAAGGAGGCAAAAGAGCATTTAGACGTTATTCAAAAGGTTCTTCCTTTGTTGCAAGACGGCAAGCCAGCAAAGATTGCCAAAATAGATGCTACAGAAAAGGGTACATTTGATCAGCTACAGCTTTTAACATCAAAACCCATTCTTTATGTGTGCAACGTTTCCGAGCAAGAGGCTGCTACTGGTAATGCTTTCGCGGCAAAAGTTATTGAATATGCAAAAAGCCGCGGAGATTCATCGGTTATTATTTCTGCCGCTATTGAAGCAGAAGTATCTAGTCTTAATGATCCAGCAGAACAGCAGGAATTTTTGCAGGCCCTAGGTTTAAAAGAAACGGGTTTACGTCAGGTTATTAAAGCTGGTTATGGACTTTTAGATTTATTGACCTTTTTTACGATTGGTCCAAAAGAAGCTCGAGCATGGACAGTGCATAAAGGAGCTAAAGCACCGCAGGCGGCAGGGGTAATTCATACTGATTTTGAACGTGGTTTTATTTGTGCTGAAACGATTTCTTATCAGGATTATGTTGATGCTGGTGGTGAACAAGGAGCAAAAAATATTGGTAAACTTCGCCAGGAAGGCAGAGATTATCTAGTGCAAGATGGTGATATTTTTCATTTTAGATTTAATGTCTAAATATTTTGAGATGCGTGAAATTTTTGTAGAAATTCCCTCTGCTAAATACTTGTTTATGCATTATCATTACTTTTTGTTCTTGAATTTTTCAAAAAACATGGCTAAATCTTAACAACTATTAAACTTTTTAACTTAGTGAAGGTTTCATGTCTGATATTACCGCACGCGTAAAGCAAATTGTAGTTGATCACCTTGGTGTAGATGCATCTAAAGTTGTTGATGGCGCAAATTTTGTTGACGATCTTGGCGCAGATAGTCTTGATCAAGTTGAACTTGTAATGAAGTTCGAAGAAGAATTTAAGTGCGAAATTCCTGATGATGCTGCTCAAACACTAACAACTGTTGTTAAAGCAATCGAATTCCTTCAGGAAAAAACTAATTAAGATTCCATAACGATGAGAAGAGTTGTTGTTACTGGCGTTGGCGCGATTACGCCTTTGGCGAATGGCGCTGCATTAACGTGGGAAAGACTGATCGCTAGTCAATCAGGCATTGGCACGATTGAAGCTTTTGATGTTTCTGATCTTGCAGCGAAAATTGCAGGAATGGTGCCTCTTCAGCTTGCGGACACGCCAAAGCAACCAGGGCTTTTTGATGCTTCAGATTATTTAGAGCCTAAAGAACAAAGAAAAATTGATCGTTTTATTTTGTACGCTATAGCAGCGGCTGATGAGGCAGTCAAAGATTCCGGTTGGCAACCAACTAATCAAGAAGATCGTGAACGTACCGGTGTAACAATTGGTGCTGGTATTGGTGGTCTGTCATGGATCTACGATACCTCTGTTACATTGTTGCAGCAAGGTGCGCGTCGTGTTAGTCCTTTCTTTATTCCAGCAAGTCTTATTAACTTGGCAGCAGGACAAGTTTCTATCCGTCATGGATTCCAAGGTCCAAACCATGCGGTTGTGACAGCTTGTGCAACTGGTGCTCATTCCATAGGTGATGCAGCACGCATGATTATGCTTGATGATGCGGATGTGATGATCGCTGGTGGTGCAGAAGCTGCTGTTTGTCGCGCTGGTGTTGCGGGATTTGCTGCGGCACGTGCACTTTCAACTTCATTTAATGACAGTCCGACAAAAGCTTCGCGTCCTTGGGATAAAGATCGCGATGGTTTTGTGATGGGTGAAGGATCTGGGATTGTTGTTCTAGAAGAATATGAGCATGCAAAAAAACGCGGCGCAAAAATTTATGCTGAAGTTTTGGGGTATGGTATGTCAGGTGACGCACACCATATAACGTCGCCTGCCGAAGATGGTGGTGGTGCTTACCGCGCGATGAGAGCAGCATTAAAGAATTCAAAACTTTCACTAGAAGATATTGGGTACATTAATGCTCATGGTACGTCGACACCTGCTGGAGATGCTATTGAAGTAACGGCGATGAAACGTTTGTTTGGGGATCATGCTAAAAATCTGGCTATTTCCTCTACAAAGTCAGCAATAGGTCATCTTTTAGGCGCGGCGGGCGCAGTTGAATCAATCTTTTCTATTTTTGCTATGCAGGATGGGATTGTGCCGCCAACACTTAACCTTGATAATCCATCAGAAGGTTGCGATCTTAATCTTGTTCCACACAAGGCCCAAGAAAAGAATCTCGACTATGTTATGTCAAACTCTTTTGGGTTTGGTGGAACAAATGCTTCGTTGATTTTTGGAAGAGCTCCTTAAGCGCCGGCAGCAGTCGGTGCTGCATTACGAACAGCGCTTGTTCCCTCTGGATTCGAATTCAAAAGTCCCAAATCTAAATCAATGAGATGATGAGATTCATCTTCAAGAGAATTTTTACCTTGCATTGGACCGTATTTCAAATCTTGCTTTTCTTCTTGCTCTTTTAGTTCTTTTTTTGCTGGATTTGGAACATCAGCGCTCGCTAATATAGGGCTTTTATTTTTTAAAGATTCCTGTGGATCTTGTGCTGGACCTTCTAGAACTTCAGCTTCAGATGCTATAACTGGCGCTGAGTCTGCATGCTCTAAGCCATGCTTTTCTTTTTCGCTGGGCTTTTGGTTCGTGTGAGGTTGTACTAAGCTTTGAACATATTTCATAAGAAAGCCATCCAGCTCATCTGCTGCTGACACACATAAAAACATCATCAACCCAAAAAACAACGCCTTCATCACAACCTCAAAGATTATTCGTTATTCCTTAGAATACGTAAAAAATATTAATATTTATTTAATGAGTATCAATACATGATGGGTAACGTGAAAGTCTTTCAATATGCGTATCTATTTATTTTGGTTGGTTTCTTTATTTTTAGCTGGCTCTCAGGGGCTGCAACACAGTATATCGTTGTTTAGAAGTAGGCTCAACAAGGGTAGATACAATCATAATTGGAGCTTCTGCTGGTTTGGATGATTGCCAAAATCCTTCTGATGTTATTAAAAATTTAAGGGACTGTCCTAGATAGTCCAATGCCTTAGTAAATTATGACTTTTTAAGCAGAGGCTTAGGTTTTACCCAACCTGCAGGCAGATTATCACTTATATTTACGCGGGCTGAAGTGCTTAGAATTTCATCGATGGGGTCTTTCGTTATTGATGTTTGAATGGTTTTAACCTCTTTTTGTGGCGTAGGTTTTTTTGTCTTTTTAGTTTTTTTTCTTTGTTTTGCTGTCGCTGTTTTTATGATAGATGCTTCTGTTGAATGCCCAATATTTTCAATCGTCTTTTCATTGACAATTAAATCATCGATTTCATCTGGCATTTCTCTAGCAACAGGTAAAGTGGCTGCTACCGTTTGCATTCTAGGGGTTGCATTTAATTTTTTAAATGCTTTTTCCATAAGCTCGGCAGCCTTTTTATCGCGTGAAAAGGATGTTTGTCCTCCAAGTACGACGGCAAAGACACGAATGGGCTTTCCGTCAATACCAATGCGTTGCGCTGAAACACTGATATTAAAACGAGAAGCACAAGTAAAGCCAGTTTTAATGCCATCGGCACCAGAAAAGGAATTCAACATTTTATTATGATTAAGTACGGGTTTACCGTTATATAAGAATTTTTTTGCTTTAAAGTATTTAAATTCATTGGGAAAATTATTATAAAGAGCGCGTGCAAGTGTCATCATATCGCGGGCAGTAGTGATTTGCTTTTTATTAGGGAGGCCAGTTGGATTATAAAATTTTGTGCGCGTCATTCCTAGTTCTTGTGCTTTTTTGTTCATAAGGATTGCAAAGTTTTCAATGCTTCCACTTAATCCTTCAGCAGCCACTACAGACATATCGTTAGCTGATCTTGTAACTAGTGCGTAGATAATATTTTCAACGCTAATTGTTTCTCCTACTCTAACCCACAAGTTGCTTGGCTCTTGGGAGTTTGCGAGCTTTGACACATGAAATCGCGTTTGAAGCGTTATTTTTCCATTGCGCAAAGCTTCAAAAATTAAATATAGGGTCATCTTTTTTGTTAATGATGCAGGGGGGCGAATTTCATCTGCTCGATGGCTTTCCATAATTCTTCCTGAATTACCATCCACAATTAGATATGCAAAATTGTTAGCATGAATAGCAGATTGATATAAAACTATAAATAAAGCAGCAAAAATATAATTAAAAAATCTTATCACGTATTTCTCCGCAACCAACTTAGGTATTAGAATATCAAAAAAAATCTTAAATCGAAAGGGAAGCAGAAGAAAATTTTCTTATTTTCCAAACAATGAAGCCTTTGCTTGATCAGGTTTTGTATTACGATTTTGCCCTTTATTTGCATATTCCTTCAATTCATATAACGCTTGTAAGGCTTGCCGTGGTGACAAATCATCGGGCTTAATGCTTCGCAAAAATTTTAACAAATTTGATTCTTCACATGGTATGTCTGCTAATTGCTTGCCCTTTGTTTGCTGGGAGGCTTCTTTCTTTAAAGATTCTTTGGCTCTTTCAATAACTTTTTGCGGAAGTCCAGCAAGTTCAGCCACGTGAATGCCGTACGATTTGTCGGCAGCGCCTTCAATAACTTCATGCAAAAAAACAACGTTGTTATCGTGTTCGACAATTTTCATTGTTAAAAGTTTAACAGGATAATTACTGGCGAGATCAACTAATTCGTGATAGTGCGTTGCAAAGATACAGCGAGCATTGATGGTATGAATAAGGTGTTCACTAACTGCTGTTGCAATGGCTAATCCATCTTGTGTGGATGTGCCGCGGCCAATTTCATCGAGAATAATAAATGAACGACTAGTTGCTTGGTGCAGAATACTTGCTGTTTCTACCATTTCCACCATAAAAGTAGAGCGACCCGCTGCTAAATCATCGGCAGCTCCTATACGAGAGAATAATTGGTCCACAAGTCCAATTTCTGCGTGAGAGGCAGGGACAAAGAGTCCGCAATGTGCCATCCAAGTAATTAATGCATTTTGCCTGAGATATGTACTTTTCCCTGCCATGTTTGGGCCAGTTAAAAGCGCAAAGGGCTGATCAGAAAGATAGCAATTATTAGGAGTAAAAGGGTTTGACGTAAATGCTTCTACAATAGGGTGGCGACCATTTTGAATGTTTAAAACCTGAGCGTCTGTGAAAATAGGACGGCAAAAATTTTTGGCAGAAGCTAGATTTGCCATGCTACTTGCTACATCAATTTCTGCTAACAGAGAGGCAAGATTTTCTAATTGATTTTTATGATTTAAAATTTCTGCGCATAACTCTCTAAAGATCGCAATTTCTCTTGAAATGGTAGACATTGCAGCATGTTCAAGTTTTGAAGCAAGGTCATGTAATTCTTGAGTCATATACCGAGCGCCATTACTGATTGCTTGCCGGTGAAAAAATGTTGGAGGAACTTTATGAAGATGACTGCTACTGATCTCTATATAATAGCCAATTAAATTATTGGTTTTAATTTTTAAATTTGGGATATTCGTTTCTTCTTGATAGCGTTGCTCTAACTGTTTTAGTTGCTGGTGTCCATGATCGCGAGTATAGCGTAGTTCATCAAGCACAGAATCAACATTAGCTTTAATCAATCCACCATCATGCATAACAGCAGGAAGATTTTCTTCGAGAGTATTTTCTAATTGTTGCATTAATTTTGTGGGGACATCTAGCTTCCAAAAGAATTGCTGAGCAAGAAGGTGATCTATAGTTTTTGCTACGCGTAAGGCTTGAGAGATGGCTTTTAAATCTCTTGGTAAGGTTCTATCTAGTGCTATTCGAATCAAAGAACGCTCAATATCAGGACAATGCTTTAGATTATCCAGCGCGTTAGACCTTTCATGGTTGTTTCCTTTAAACCAGTTGATTTTATCTAAGCGTTGATTAAGGCCTTCTTTATCTGTGGTGGGGTTGGTTAAATATTCAAAAAGGAGTCGTCCGCCTGCAGCTGTTTTGGTATTATCTATTGTATGAAGAAGAGAGCCTTCAAAAGTGCCTTTAAGACTGCGTATGATTTCAAGATTTTTGCAAGATTGAGAATCAACTTTAACAGCTTTATTTTTACTGATAAGCTTTGGGGCGCGCAAGTGTTGAAGTTGTACTTGTTGAGTTAAATATAAATAATCGCATAACATACCTGCGGCTTGGACAAGAGTTTTCTCGTGGAGGCCTAATACTTCGGGGCTGATTACATTAAACGATTGTAAAAGTATTTGTTGTGTATTATTCAAATTAAAACGAGTGTCTGCCAGAGGCTGAATAATTTTTTTAAATTCATTAAAAATATCAGGATCAAGGGATTTCCAAATGCTTTCAGCCATAAGTATTTCGGCTGGGTTTAGTTGAGATAGGGTATCAATTAATGATTCGGTTACTATGCTCGTTACGTAAAACGCTCCTGTTGAAACATCCGCCCACGCTACTCCACTATGTAAGGTTTTTTTATCCATAGGACTTACTGAAACTAAAAAATTTGCTTTTTTTGGTGTTAATAAGCTATCTTCAGTAAGTGTTCCTGGCGTAACGATACGCACGACACCACGCTCTAATGGCCCCTTTTTTCCTTTTTCTTTGGCTTGCTCAGGAGTTTCTGTTTGCTCACAAATGGCAACGCGAAATCCTTTTTCTATAAGCTTTAATAAATACATTTCATGCGAATGTACAGGCACTCCTGCCATAGGAATGGGTTCTCCAGCATTTTGTCCTCTTTTTGTCAAAGCAATATCAAGAGCAGAAGAAGCTTGAATTGCATCTTCAAAAAAAAGTTCATAGAAGTCACCCATGCGATAAAACAGCAAGCAATCTTTATGCTGTTCCTTAATTTCTGCATATTGCTTCATCATAGGAGTTTGGAAAGTCATAAATTTTTAAGAAGAGACGTTAGGTTACCTTATAGCAAAATTTTTTAGAAATGTCCTTAAGTCATAAAATAATATTCTAAGCAGCAGATAGCCTATATATATAAAATTTAATTAAAATTTTAATTAAATTAACTGTTTGTTTACCCTTGCTAACTAATCTTAGCAGTAGAAGGGCATCCTTCAAAGAGAAATAAGGGGTAAGTACCGTTTGGTAAATGCGGGTACAGCAGGGTACTTCTCCTAGTTTTAGGGGAGTTGTTATGGTTAATTTAAACAAGCTGTTTCTACCAAAGATAAGCGAAAGAATTTATAGGTTTCTTTTGATATGGGTATGTACCTGCTTTCTTTACCCTTCGAGTGAATCAATTTTTAATATTAGGGTTGATGAAGGGGAAGAGAGCACAATGGGGGGGCTATTGGAAAGAAATCCTAATAAAATTGGGGCAGGGCTTCTAAAATGGAATAGCACAGTAGTAGTGACAGGCGATACAATAGTTTCAGAAAGAACTATAGATAATAAAGGAATTTTAAATCGTTCTTTGACGGTAAAAGCTGGTGCTATATATAGAAGCTCAACACAGGCACAGATCGTATATAATGGAGGAAATTTACAAACAAGTGCTGTAGATGGTGCTGTTCCTCATTCATTAAGATTAGAAAGCTTTTCTCAAACATCACCTACGACATCTATATTGTCGGTAAAAGTTTTTCCAGATGGGTTGTGTGACTTCTTTGATGTTGAATCTGCGAATTTATCAGGAAATTTAGCTGTTTACGTTGCACCCGGAGATTATGATCATGGCGGAGTTCGTTTCCCTATTATTAGAGGTAGAGAGCCCGGAGGTATTCTAGGGGATTTTATTTCCCTTATTAATATGAATCACGCAGATGTTGTGCTAACCCATCAAAAGGATGCCGAGAACTATTACCTAGTAGTGAGCGGTGGCACAACTTATGTGAGTCCTACCCCTACCTCTTATACTTCCGGTAAACCAGTGAATAAGAATCAACGCCACGACATTATCGCGGTTGGTAGTACAGCTGGATTTTCAGGTTTCGAAACGCCTGAAGAATGGTGTGAAGTTCTCTTTATTAATTTCATACAAACAGGGACTCCGGCCGAGCAGAACACAGTTCTTACAAACAGTTATGATGGTTCAGGAGAAATATCATATCTGCCACATCACGTAAAAGAGGTTTGGTTAACTGGTGATCCAACTGGCTACGATATAATGGTGAAAGGTGGCCTTCAGTTTGCGTTACCAAAACCTGGTATAGGAACAAGAATTCGTTTTGCTTTCACAAAATCTCCAGAGAGCGATCCTTTGGGTTGGTTCCAAGGGGATTTACCAAGAGACTGTGGCGTATTTGTAGAACCAGGAAGTGCAGATCCATTCATTAGAAGTGTCTTGCCAAGAGCGGGTGGCGGTTATATGGTGATTGGATCCCCAATAACATTTAATCGAGGCGTTGCTGGAGATCTTATCGGTTCACAACCATTCTCTATACAGAAACACCCAGAACTAGGAAATTCAAGTAGTGATGTTGATAAAGCATGTATCACATTAACGGAAACTACGAATTTCCCTGGTGAAGTAGCTCAAATAAAACTTCGTGGCGCTTACGAGGCAGTGTTTATCAAAGATTCTAACTTATTTAATATCAGCGAAGAGACAGCTGCGGCAGGAATAGGCGCGGATAGCTGTACGGTAAAACTTTATAGAACACCAGACTATACATTACCAGCCGTAAAATCATTTACAAATTCAGCTAATGTGTTAACAACAACTGATTCTATAGCAAAAGCTCCGGCTCCAAAAATTCCGGGTATGGTCTTGAATCCTACAGTGGAATACAGTTAAAGGTTTAATCCTCAATCAGTTTTACCTGGTTGAGGATTTTTCTGTAAAATTTCTAATGCCTTATTAATATAAATATCTTTGCTTTTTTGATGTCCCAATGGTGACTCTTCAATTTTCATGTGTGGTTCTATACCTTCGTTATTTATTCTTTTTCCAAGAGGGTCATTTAAAAATGCAATGGTTAAGATTAGCCCGTCACTACGGTTAGGATAATGGAAAATTTCTTTAGCTGTAGCGTTTCCACCAGTAGTAGTTCCGATGAGTATAGCACGTTTATGTGCTTTGAGAGCGGCGGCTATGATTTCTCCGGCAGAGCACGTATTTTTATTTTGCAATATTACTATAGGTAATTTATTTAAAGTATCTGAAGATGCAGAAGAAAATTTTGACAACTCCTTCTTCTTCTGCATTTCAATTACTACATGTCCATCTAAAAATTGGCTTGCTATACCTACAGCTGCTTCAAAGCTACCTCCTGGACAATCACGAAGATCAAGTATTAATCCTTTTAATCCTGGCGCGGATTTAATTTTATGTAATTGATTTTCGACTTCTTTTGCTCCTTCTTTGCTAATACAATCGAATTTCAAATGCGCAATTTTTTTGAGCCATTTCAATTCTGTGGAGGGGGGCACAAAAAATCCAGGTGTTATGGACTTTGTCAGGCATTTATTTTTTCTTAGAAGGGTAATTGAGTAAGGCCTCTCTTCTTTTATGAGACGAGGAAAATCATTTAAATTGATACTATTCAAAGATATTTCATCAAGTCTTGTAAAAATATCGCTCTCTTTAATGTCAGCTAAATACCCTGCTGAATTTTCATAAACTTTTCTAACAATTAAGCCGTCTTTATGTTTTGCTAAAACTATTCCTAATTTTAGTTTTCCTCCTTCAACTTTTTCAACTAACGATCTTAATTGTTCCTCGCTAAGGTATGAGCCGTGTCCATCTACGCCTTGAATTAATCCTTGAAGCATTCCCTGGCGAAGTTTTTCTATGGGGGGTTGTTCTGGATAAAATTCTTCAATAATAGATAAAGTTTCATCTAAACTATGATGTAATTTTTGATAAGGATTTGTGCAGCTTGTAAGCAAAAAAAGTAAATGCGAGAGTTTTTTCATAGTTGGATTGCTTTGTGATAAGGAGATGGATCTAAGAGAGTGTCATCGCGCCATAATTGTAATTCAACTAAAGCTGGATTTTTCTTTGCGCAAAATCCCAATATATCTCCTTGTTTTACCATATCTCCTTTTTTAATGTAGCACTCATTAATGCCAGTAATGATATACGTGAAATGGTTTTGCTTAATAAACACAACAAGTGAATTACCTAAAACTCCAATTAATGTAACAATACCTGAATCCGGACAAAGAATAACAGCGTTCTCTAATGGGGACCAAATAGTGAAATCTTGTGATTGCTTGATTCCTGCTACAGGCGTTATCCAGCTAAGTAAGCTAGAAGATTTTTTAATAGTACGAAAAGGCTGATTTTTTATCGATTTTTGAAGGGAAGAGATTTTTTCAGCTGTCATTATATTTATTGGGTTTCTGTTCATTAATTTGAAATCGTCGAAAGACTTCAAATATAGATCGTTAAGTTTCTCTAATTCCTTGATTTTTTTTCGATTGCTGCTCGTATTTAACTTTGCGTATTTTTCTTTGTATTTCTCTGCATACTTTTTATAGATAGGCATTAATTCTTTGAGTTTTAAAATTAGAAAGGTTTTTTTTCTTACATAATTATGCACAGCACATTCTGAAGGAAGCAAAGATGTGCCAAAACCTAGATTATACCTTCTTTGTGAAAAATATAGAGCACCTAGTTGCTGTTGAGTATTAAAAAACTCTTGATTATTTATTGTCTTATCATTTTGAAAGTTAGTATATTCCTGTTGAATGCTAACAATTTGTTGTTGGATGTAATGCCAATTTTGCGCTCGTATATTTGTATCGTTATTGATCTGAGAGTGCAGGGAGGAAAATATAATAAAAATGAAGAAGATTCTCAGCATAATAGCGATTTTCCAGTCATCTCTTTTGGCTGTTCAATATTCATAATTTTTAAAATGGTAGGAGCTATATCAGCAAGCGATCCAGGTTTTAAGAATCCTGTTTCATTTGAATTAATCATTACAAACGGCACGGGATTGCAAGTATGTGCTGTGTGCATTGTTAACTCATCTTCTTCTCGCATGCATTCTGCATTACCATGATCTGCGGTTACAACAAGTGCCCAGTTATTTTTGAAAGCTTTTTCTTCTAGCGATTTTAAGCATTCATCAATACATTCTATTGCATGATCTACAGCCTCTATGTTTCCTGTATGTCCTACCATATCTGCATTAGCATAATTGACTACAATTAAGCTAAGATCTTCTCGTTCCATTGCGCTTGTAACGGCATGCGTCACTTCCTGAGCTGACATCTCGGGTTTTAAATCGTATGTGGAAACTTCGGGAGAAGGTATAAGGATACGTTCCTCATTTTTAAAAGGAGATTCTTGGCCACCGTTTAAAAAGAATGTCACATGAGCATATTTCTCGGTTTCTGCAATGCGTAATTGTTTTAAGCCCAAATTTGAAATTATCTCGCCTAGGCTTTGATTGACGGTACTTTTTTCGAATATTGAAGGGATCAAAGGCGTAAGATCTAGAGCATACTCATTCATCGCTAAAGTAGTGCCAAAATGAACAATTTTTTCTCTCTTGAATTTGTCAAAATCAACAGACAATAAACTGCGTAAAATTTGTCGAACTCGATCTGATCGGAAATTAATCATCCAAAGGCCATCACCATCTTGCATGCCAACGTATGATTCTGAAATTATAGGCGTGATGAATTCGTCTGTTATGTTTTGTTCATAATTACTTTGAATAGCTTCAAGAGGAGAGGAAAATCTTGGGGCTTTTGCCTGCACAATTCCTTGATAAGCAAGCTCTGTTCTCTCCCATCTGTTATCACGGTCCATTGAAAAATAACGACCACATAAGGAGGACAAATGAATATCCGGATAATTTTTAGTGGCATCTAAAAATTGCTTTATATACTTTTTAGCGCTTTTGGGTGATGTATCTCGGCCATCTAGGAATCCATGTACATGAACAAAAATGCCGGCCTCACTTAAAAGCTTTACAACATAAATCATATGATTCATGTGCGAATGCACGCCACCTGGTGATAGTAAACCCATTACATGGCAAGGCTTTTGAGTTTTTTTTAGTTGCTTAATAGCATTTTGAACTATTGAATTTTGTTCAAAGTTTTTCTCAGCGATTGCATGATCAATTTTTGGTAAATCTTGCATCACGACACGCCCTAAACCAATTGTCATGTGCCCTACCTCGCTATTACCCATTTGTCCATCGGGGAGGCCAACGTAATGGTCAGATGCCTGTAGCTGAGTGTTAGGATATTTTCTTAAAATGCTCGGCCAATATTTTGCTGCTTTAATTCCATTATAAGAATTGTCTGAGCTAATACCCCAGCCATCAAGAATACATAAAACAACTTTACGGTTCACTAACTTTACTGATTGCTAATCTTTATTTGATTGATTTTAGCCTGATTTTGTCTTTTAATGCTATGGAAAGTCGCATTTATCTTTAGAGGAGTTTTTATGAGTGCAATGATGATTCGTTTACTTTCTGTAATTGGTTTGGTAGTGGCTGCAATTGTTGGGGCTGATCTTTCTGCAGCAGCTGATACAAAAGTAGCAAGCAGTGAAAAAGCTTCGCCAACCATTTCTGAGAAAACAATGGACGAAGTTGAGCAAGTGCTTGGAAAATCTATTATTATTGACGCGCGTGGTAATGGTAAAAAGAAAATTAAAGGCGCCATCTTTATAGCAGCGAATGCAGATGATAAAGAAATAAAAAAGACCTTAAAAGATAAGAATGCTGCAATTATTGTGTATTGCGGGAATGTAAAATGTCCAGCAAGTATGACATTGGCAGAACGTTTAGTTGGGCTTGGCTATACAAATATTGGCCATTATGCAGGTGGTATTGAGGAATGGACCGAAAACAATAAGCCTGTTGACGAACACGAATAAGTAAGAATAACTTTGCTTTAGCAGCCGGATTATTTCGGCTGCTTTTTTATTAGAGCGAAGGATTGAAATGGATAATCCGGTTGAAATAGAAAAGCGATTTTATGTGTTGGAAGATTTAAAAGATTTTTTGGTAAGCAAAAAGTTTACTTCTTCAAAAGTTATTAGTGATGAGTATTTAGACACGCCCGATGGTTTATTCTATCAAGATGGAATTTATATACGTGTGCGAAATGGAAAATCGCTTGATTTTAAATTTAATCCTGAACATCTAGGCTCACATAATGTGGAATATGGTGCTAGTTGTCATGAATATAATATTGAACTTCCGTTTGAAAGCTCTACTATTTCTATTATTGAAACCCTGCAAAAGATAATATCCATCAAATGCCCTCATCCATATACGTTTGAAGAATTTTTGAGAGCAAATAATCTGCAATCACTTATGGTGCTGCAAAAAATACGTGATATTTATGAAGATGAAACATTTATTGTTGCGGTTGATAAGTTTTCGGATCTAGGTACCTTTGTTGAATTTGAAGCAAAAAAATTTATGTCAAGCGATTCATTTTTTAAAGAGCTTGTGGCAATTACAAAAGGTCTGCATTTAAAGCCACTAAATTCTGGATACTTCGAATTGAGATTGCGTGAAATCAATGAATCTCTTTATTTAAAAGGGAAATATTTAATAGATGAAGAAGAGAAGGTTGTTGCTTGAGCTCTTCTTCAAAAGTATCATGTGATGTTGTTGTCATTGGGGGAGGTGCGGCTGGATTGATGGCGGCAGTAGCTGCTAGTAAACGAGGTAGACGTGTTATACTTATTGAACATACTTCCAAAATTGGAGAAAAAATTCGTATATCTGGTGGAGGACGATGTAATTTCACAAATTTATTTGCATCACCTAAAAACTATATTTGCAACAACAAGCATTTTATAAAATCCGCACTGGCGCGTTATACACAGCATGATTTTATTAAGCTCGTTGAATCATATGACATTGCCTATCACGAAAAGACATTAGGGCAATTGTTTTGCGATGGATCATCGAAGCAAATTATCAACATGATGTTGAGTGAATGCCAAAAAGGCCAAGTGGATGTTCGTCCAAATTGTTCTGTAGAATCAATTGAGAAAAATGATCGATTTGTGCTTGCAACTTCAGATGGAATTATTGAGGCAAATTCTGTAGTTATTGCAACAGGTGGGCTTTCTATTCCACAAATTGGGGCATCTGATTTTGGTTATAAGATTGCACGGCAATTTGGTATGAAAGTTTTAGCCACACAGCCAGCCTTGGTGCCATTAAAGGTCGATAATCCAAAGCTTGTAATGTGCGCAAAACTTAGTGGTGTTTCACAAGATTCATTAGTCACCTATAAAGGGGCACAGTTTCGAGAGAATATTTTATTTACGCACCGTGGATTAAGTGGCCCTGCAATTTTGCAAATTTCATCGTATTTAGAAAAATTCTCACAAACAGAAATCCTGATTAATCTGTTGCCTGATATGGATTTAAAACAAGAATTCATAACGCATAAGAATAGCAAACAAACAGTCGCGAATTTTTTGAAAAATTATTTGCCAAGCCGTTTGGTGGAAGCTATGGCTACAGCTGATTTTGATCGGAGCATTACAGATCTTAAAAATAGTATCTTGTTAAACATTGCTGATTCACTTCATCAGTTTAGAGTGCCAATTAATGGAAGTGAGGGCTATCAAAAAGCTGAGGTCACTATAGGAGGCATCGATACAGATGAATTATCCTCAAAAACAATGGAAAGTAAAAAAATTCCAGGGTTGTTTTTTATTGGCGAAGTGGTTGATGTAACAGGATGGCTTGGCGGTTATAATTTTCAGTGGGCTTGGTCATCAGGATATGTTGCTGGGCAATATTGTTAGGTGGCTGCTTGACAGTCACGTTTTTTCATTTTAGGTTTTAAGAACTTTTTGTGTTAGGGAATTGGGTTAAAATCCCAAGCTGTCCGCCGCAACTGTACGTTGGGAGCGCGCTTTAAATACCACTGGAGCAATCTGGGAAGGTTAAGTGTTAGCAACGATCAACAAGCCAGGAAACCTGCAAAAAGAGTATCACTTTTTCTGGATCCGCGCGGTTGGTCAAGAAGGGAAGCCCTACGGGTGATGCGCTATGTGAACGCTAACCTAAAGGGTAATTTATGCGCTTTTTATTGTTTAAGGTGCTGACAGCATCTGTGACTGCCGCGACTGTTTCTTTATCTCCAATTATTGTAAGTGCAAAAAAAGATGTATCTACTTGGAAATTCATTGAAACATTAACAACTGATCAGGCGACAATACCAGGATTTGAAGAACAGCAACTCCAAAGTATTTCAGGTGTTAATACAACGACAACAGGTAATCCTGGGCAATTGACATCTATTAAGATTCAAGGGGCACCTACAGATTACAATAGAGTGTTATGGAATGGGTTAAGCCTGAGTGAATCGATGGTTGATGCATCTTTAATTCCTTTCTCAACAGGAAAAGTTGAAGTGATAAAAGGGGTGCATTGTGCTGAATATGGAAATATAGCAATAGGTGGTGTTGTTAATATACTTCCTTTTTCAATGCCTGAAGAGCAAGAAGGTGGCCTAAAATTAAGTGGTGGCAATTATATACAATCGGGACATCTTTGGTGGCGCCAAAAAACAAAAGATGGTTTTTCTTTGCAACAACATTTAGAAAAAAATATATTTCATGGTAAAAATACCATTCCTAAAAGGTATCAAGGAAAGTATTCAACCGTAAAAAGTTCTGAAACAGATAAGGGATATTTTTTAAATCAACTTAGTTTTCAAAATCACCACGCAAAAGGAAAATTGCAAATTGGATTACTTAAATCGACCTCCACAGGAAGTAATATTTCTCATTCAAATCTATTTACTTTTTGTGATTCTCGTTCAAAAAGAACATTACAGATTTATGCTCTTGATTTAGAAGGAATAAATGAGAAGGCTCAACCTTTTTTAAAAATCTTAAAAACGAAACTTATCTCTCAAGATTTTTCACCTTACCAAAATGGTAATAGCGCAAGCACATATGGTCCTGAAAATAGCAAAATAAAAACTGGTGTAAAAATAAAAAGGGATATACTGCTTTTTGAGCCTCTTCTTGAATATCATCATAATGTTTGGAATACTTCAGGTGTTAATCAGAAAAAAAATGACGAGTACGCATTTGTTCAGGGCATTCATCTAGATAAGGATACTTTTAAATGGAAAAATTGGGTTCGTGCTCACAAAGCAAATCATTATGATACCATTTATGCTATAAGCTCAAGTGTATTGAAAAATTATAATGATACTGAATTATCTGCTCATTTTGGCACAGGATTTAATATACCGGATTTGTATAAGTTAAATGATAAGAAGCATGGCAACAAAAACCTAAAACACGAATCGGCTTATGGTGGGAATTTAGGGATTTCTCAGCATACAATTTTAGGAACATTTAGTGTGCTTGTTTTTAAAACGAACTATAAACATCAAATAGTTCAGCAAAATCAAAAATATCAAAATATCAATAAATCTAGGCAAGAAGGTTTTGAAATAGGATGGAAAAAAAAGATTAATAAGGCATGGATGATGGAATTATCGGGTATGTATGTAGATTCCGTGAGCTTGAATCCTAAAAGGCGACTTCTAAATGTCCCTAGAACTTCCGCAAATGGTAAAATTATTTATGAGCAAGATGATCTAACAGTAGGATTTGGTTGTCGTTATACAGGAACACAAGTTCAACCAGATTTCGAACAATACACAGTTGGAATTAAGCGAGGAGGATATCCTGTTTGCTTTGGAGATATTCAATATAAATTCAAAGAACATGCCACATGGTTTGTGAATATTGAAAATGCATTTAATAGAAAAATTGAAAATCCAATTGGATACAGAAACCCTGGATTCCAAATTAATACAGGAGTGAGTATTACATGGTAAAAATGCGATTTATATTCCTTGGATCTATTCTGCTGCATGGGTTGTTGGCTATTTCAATTAGTCAATACATAACAGGTTCAAAATACTCAGAGCCAAACAGTTTTTCTATTAAATGGATAGATTCTCAAAATAAGCCAGCAGACCAACAAAAGTTCGCTATTACTGAAAATAGCTCTTTGTTGCAAAGGTCTGATCACAAAAAAATTAAAGAAGTGGCAAGCTCTAGTGTAACGGATTCGAATGTCGATGTAGCAAAAATTATTTATAATCCGGCACCTGCTTATCCTGCTCAAGCGAAAAGTGAAGGAATAGAAGGTTTTTTTCTCGTAAAAATGTTGGTGAATGAAAACGGAGTGGTTGAATTAATTGAAATTAGTACCCTGAAAGGTCAAAAAGAAATATTTGAAGAAGCAATTATTGTAGCGCTTAAAACTTGGAAATTTACCTCTGCAGATAAAAAGACTTCCTTTGAAGTACCTATTTCATTTCAACTTGATTCATAAATTAGGTACACTGGAAAAATAAATATATAATGCAAGATTAATGAAGAGAGCTTTCCTTGTAATTCTTTGTATGGCTTCTTGTTTTTGCGAAGAAATGGTAAGCAAAAATGATATAGCAGATAACATTCAGATCAATGCTGAAAATATGGAGTATAGCACATCGCAGAAAGAAGCAGATGCAAAAGGCAGTGTGGTTTTGCGCTATATAGTCAAGGGAGCGCAAGTAATTTTAAAAGCGGATAATTTGCATGTAATCTTCGATGACCACGGAAATCTAATAAAAGCTATTGCGGAAGGAGCTGTGGAAATAAATTACAAAAATACAAGGCTTTATGCTGCAAGATGCATTCATAATTTTGATCAAAATACTGCTATTTGCACTGGAGATGATGTTAAATTATTGCAAGATAAAAATGAGTTGCATGGTAAGGAAGCTACTCTTGACATTCAGAGGCATGTTTTTACAATGCAAACAGATCAGCAAGAACAAGTAAGCTGTATAATTTATCCAAATAAGGAATAATAAAATAAGGACTCTCAAGGCTCAAAAACTTACTAAAACTTTTCAAAAACGCATGGTGCTGAAAGGTATTGATTTATCTGTGCATTCAGGTGAGGCTGTTGGGCTGCTTGGTCCAAATGGTGCAGGAAAAACAACCTGCTTTTCTGTCATCACGGGATTAATCATGCCTGATTCAGGCACAATTTTTTTGGATGACGAGAATATCACTGACCTCCCAATGTATGAGCGAGCACGAATGGGTATTAGCTATTTACCTCAAGATGCTTCGATTTTTAGAGGGCTGGATGTTGAGGATAATATTCTTGCGGCGCTTGAACGAGTGGAGTCAGATCCGGATCGTCAGCAAGAGCGTCTAGAGGAATTGCTCGATGAATTTGGTATTACTCATCTTCGAGAAGCGCCTTCTGTTGCTTTGTCTGGTGGAGAAAGGCGTCGTGTTGAGATAGCTCGTTCTCTTGCCATTAAACCAGACTTCTTATTTTTAGATGAACCATTAGCAGGTATTGATCCTATAGCTGTGCAGGATGTAAAGGACATCATTACAAAATTGAAAAATCACAATATTGGCATTCTTATTACCGATCATAACGTGCGAGAGACTCTCGATATTATTGACAGGGCTTATATTATTGCGGAAGGCAAAGTATTAACACAAGGTGATTCAGCGCATATTATCAGTCATCCTGATGTTAGGCGTGTGTACTTAGGTGAAAATTTTTCTTTATGATTATGGTGGGTTGTAAGCATTTTTAATTTGTTTAGAGATAATAGGAAAATTTTTACTACTATAATGCATAAAATTTGTGTTAAAATTAAATAAAATATCACTGGAAGCATTTGGTGGTTCGTTCTTATAAACGTTTTGAGCATTTTCAAGAGCCATCGGCAACAACACAATGGGATTTTCCCTTAAAAAGACGATCTTTGTTAGCTACACGAACTTTTTCAAATTTCATAAGTCAGCCACAAAGAGTGGCAAATAGAGTATTAGATGGAGGGGGATATTATTATTCTCCATATGCTCAGTCTTTGAGGGGCGCAAATTTACCTTTCCAAATGCCTTCCAGAACTTTGACTAAAATGACATATTTACCAAGAAAAAAACTTAGAGAGACATTTTGGGAAGAATTTAAACGTATATACATTACTGAGGTGATAGCTTTTACTATGAGTAAGTCCACACTTTTTACCCTTATATTTTCATTCATGTTCCTTGGGTGCATATTTTTCTTGAGTGGCTTTTTTGTTGCGACAAGTGTTCATAGCGGACATCAAAAAGCGGATGAAGTTAGTAGTCAGCATATCCCAACAGAGACAGCTACTATGCAAGGTCATCCAGAAAGAATGGTGAATATGGGTGCTGGCATTGCTTATGCGGCGCCGCAGGCTTATCAATACCAGGGTGGTGTAAAGGTTGATCAAAATAGAAGGCGTCCTTCTTCCTATGTGGAAAGGCAGATTGCAACCAATCAACCAAATTATCGTTAAGTAGCCATCATTGGTATTATTCGCTAATATGGCATCTGAAAAAATTGATATGGTTTTTATTTTTCTATGGTTCGTGTTCGTTTTGCTCCTTCTCCCACCGGATATTTGCATATAGGTAATGCTAGGGCAGCTCTAATTAATTATTTATATGCATTACGTTATGGGGGAGATTTTATTTTAAGAATAGATGATACTGACCTAGAGCGTTCAAAGCCTGAATATGAAAAAGCAATTTATCAAGATTTTGAATGGCTTGGTGTTAAATATAGCGAGACATTCCGTCAATCAGAGCGTTTTGAACGATATCACCAGATTAAAGAAGAGCTGATTAAAAATGGTAAATTGTATCCGTGTTATGAAACTACCGAAGAGCTTGATTTTAAGAGGAAACGCCAGCTTGCGAAAGGTCAGCCTCCTATTTATGACAGATCTTCTCTTCTTTTGACAGATCTTGAAAAGGACGCTTTTGAAAAAGATGGTCGAAAACCACATTGGCGCTTTAAATTAGATCATGAACCAATTGTTTGGCAAGATATAATACGTGGTGAAGTAAAATATAATGGGGCACAGCTTAGTGATCCGGTTTTAATCAGAGCTGATGGAGTTTTTCTTTATAGTTTATGCTCCGTAATTGACGATATTGACTATTCTATTAGTCATATTATTCGTGGTGAAGACCACGTTACAAATACAGCAACACAAATTCAGCTCTTTAAAGCTGTGAATGATGGAAAGGATTTTCCTGTAACGTTTGCTCATACAACGCTATTGATGGATGAGGATGGTGCTCCACTTTCAAAACGTTTGGGCAGTTTAAGCTTAGGTCAAATGCGTGATTCTGGTGTCGAGCCAATGGCTATTGCCTGCTTATTAGCAAGACTTGGAACATCTCTACCTATTGAACCTTTATTAACTTTAAATGAATTGGCGAGCTCTTTTGACTTATCCACTTTCAGTCGTACTCCCCCAAGATTTAGCGAAAAAGATTTATGGGCACTAAATCATAAGCTCTATCATTTAATGCCATTTTCGCAAATTCAAGAGCGTTTAAAAACAAATGGCTTTGAGAAGTTTAGTGAGAATCATTGGCGCGCAGTGCATGATAATATTGAAAAAATTGAAGATCTTGAGCCTTGGGAGAGTATATTTTTTGGTAAAATTAGAGGGACCTGCTCAGACAATGATTTCTTGAAAATAGCTCTAGATTTATTGCCAGCAGGTTCATGGGCAGAAGAAACATGGGGAATTTGGACGCAAAGCATTAAAGAAAAAACGGGACGCAAGGGAAAAGATTTATTTATGCCTCTTCGTCAAGCCTTAACAGCAATGGATCATGGTCCAGAAATGAAAATGCTATTACCATTAATAGGAAGTGACAAAGTTAAAGAAAGATTATGCGCAACATAACTATTATTCTAGCAGCGTCAGGATGGGGTGCAGGAAAATTTGGGACAGCTGATGGAGCAATGACCGTTTTGCAAAAACAGCTTCTCAATAATTTATTAAATGATCATAGAATTCAAGGAGAGGTATATTTTGCCAATTGGCATTTTAATTCTTGTCAAAATAGCCAAGACTACCCTATTCAACAGCGAAGAAATCACGTCCTACAAGTAGGGCGTTGGATACATAACATAGCAGAAAGGACCATTCAACAAGGAAATTTTCTTTTGGTTATAGGTGGTGATCATTCGATTGCAATGGCTACCTGGAGCGGGGTGAAGGATGCAAATTGTGATTTTGGTTTACTCTGGATCGATGCTCATATGGATGCACACACTTATGAAACAACTGTATCAAATAATCCACATGGTATGCCTGCTGCAGTATTGCTGGGTAAGGGAGATCATGATTTTGTACATCTTGCTCGAAATCCGCCGGTTTTAAAGCCAAATGCTTTGATACAAACAGGCATTCGAAGTTATGAGATTGAAGAAGAAATGCTTCTTAAGCATTTGGGGGTGGAGGTTGGTTATCATAAAGAACGTGAAGCTTATAACGGTTATGAGAATTTTTTAAAAAGCCGGGAGCATTTATTAAAATCGAATCCTTCTTTTGGAATAAGTCTTGATATTGATGGTATAGATCCTGCATATTGCCCAGGAACAGGAACTCCAGAAGGAAGAGGTTTAGAGCTGGATGACGTTACAGAGTTTTTAAAGGGAGTAATATTTAATTCCAAATGTATCGGATTAGAAATTGTTGAATATAATCCCACATTAGATCAAAATAATTTCACTTTTGAAGCAATGAAGAAAATTATTGATATTATAAAAACGTAATAATCCTTATAGCGCGGTAGAATTAAAGTATTGTCAAAAGTCCTCGTAAAAGCTATAAAAAACGTCTATAATTATAAAGTATTATTTTTAGGAGAATATGCATGTTAGCAGTTACCGACGGAACTTTTGATCAAGAAGTTTTAAACTCTTCAGAGCCAGTTGTTGTGGATTTTTGGGCTGAATGGTGTGGTCCGTGCCGGATGCTGACGCCAATTTTAGAAGAATTAGCGCCAGAAATTGCTAATAAAGCAAAAATCGTAAAAGTTAATATTGATCAAAACCAACAAACAGCGAGCAAATTAGGCGTACGTAGCATTCCTACCATGATTCTATTTAAGAACGGACAAGCTATCAGTAACTTGGTGGGAGTAAACCCAAAACCGAAAATAAAATCTTGGATTGAAGCAAATATTTAAACGGTGTCTTTTCAACACTCTGCTTTTGTGGTAGATATTATACACGTTCCCCGGTAGCTCAGTCGGTAGAGCAAGTGGCTGTTAACCACTGGGTCAGCGGTTCGAGTCCGTTCCGGGGAGCCATTCTTCTTTTTGCGTGAAATTTTCAAAATATTCTAAATGTGCTTTTTTCTTGACGAAACCCCAAAGGTTTTCTATAAAGTCGGTTAGGACATTTATAAAATTTTTGTATGGCAAATCATAAAAACTCAAAAAAAGCTATTCGTCAAACAGCTCGTCGTACTGGGGTGAACCGCAATCGTATGACTCGCATGCGTACTTTTGTAAAAAATGCTGAGCTAGCTTTGGGAATGCATAACGTACCAGCAGTTTCTTTTGATGAGGCTAAAGCAGCTGTTATTGCTGCAGAGAGCGCAATGATGAAGGTTGCTAAAACAGGTATTATTCATAAAAATCTTGTCGCAAGAAAAGTTTCTCGTTTGGTTGCGCGCTTAAAAGCTATAGCTTCCTAAGTATACAGATAAATGCTTAAAAACTAGGCTCGCTTTTTTAGCGAGCTTTTTTTATTCTTTGTTTTATTGAGAGTTATTTTATAAATTTATGATTAAAATAGCGAATAATCATCCTCTTTTGCAATTAGGGCCAAAAGTTAAAGAGTCTTCCAATGATTTTTTTAAAACATATAATTTAAATTATTTTCAATATTTGCGCTGCTATAGGGATGGTAGTATTGCTTGTTTATTGAGTGACCCAAGCTTATTTTTGAAATTTATTAATTCTTCTTATATTGATAAGCCAGTGGTTTTTTCTTCCATGGCAAAGGAGCAATCATATTGGTTTTTATGGGATGAAAAATTACCTCGAGAGCCTATAGTTTTGGCAAAAGAAGAAAAAAACTGGAATCATGGGCTTACCTTGGTGAAAAGATATCCTGATTATTATGATATGATTGCTGTTGCAATGTCAGAAGCATCTTCTAGCTCTTCCTCTTACTATATGAGTCATTTAGAGACCATAAAGACGTTTATGATAAATTTTCCAATGCATGCACCAGATCTTTTTCAGGCAATAGTAAAGAATCCAATTTTCCTTCCAGAGCAGAATAGAGATATTAATTATCAAAAAATGTGTTTGAAAGGGGACCAACGTCGTAGCTTTGGAAATGTTCATATTACACCACAGGAATTAAAGTGCTTAACGCTTAGACTTCAAGGATTTTCGCATAAAGAAATTGCTAACATGTGCGATCTTTCTTCTAGAACTGTGGAAACTTATTTAAACCGCATTAAATCAAGAAGTGGCTTTAGTAATAAGCGAAAGTTACGCGAACTTTTGCAAGCATGTAAGTAAAATTTCCGGACAGCTTTTACTCTAGGCTTATTGTTAGTTTTTGGTAGTAATTAAAAACGAAGAATTTTTATGAATAAGCACCAAATCTTCAATCATCTTATGGAAACATTCCAGTATATAGGTGGCTTAAATGGATCAGATATTACAATGCCTCCAGATTTGAGCGTTATTAGCGGTTATTTATCGCCAGTATTTAATTTTGTGCGTTTTGATACAAAAAATCATGCAAAAATTAATCAATTAAAAAGCCGAAATATTCCTTTTATGTGCTTACCATCAAAACAAATGGAAGTGGATTTTGAGCAATTCGTCCAAGAACAAGGTTTGCATAATATAGACTTAGTAACGGCTAGTTTTAAAGATTTGCAAAATTTTGAATATACTCCAAGCCTTCTTATGAAGATAAGAAATATAGAAAAAGAAGACGAACTATTAATATTTGATGAAATTTCCTCTCAAGTTTTTAGTCATCATAAAATGTTAGCTTTTAATTTTTTAAAGCCTGTTTTGAATTCTTCCAAAACACACTTGCTTTTAGCCTATGTTGAGGAGGTGCCGGTGGGATGTGCGATGCTTTCTCTTATTGGGGGTGAAGCTGGCTCATATTGGATTGGTGTTTTTCCTAATTTTAGAAATAAGGGTATCGGAACAGAGCTTGCAAAATACCAAATGAACATGGCAAAAACTTTGGGAAAAAAAATAATAGTGGCTCATAATATGACACCAAGCTTGAATTTATATCAACATTTGGGTTTTACTCAGACAGGACAGTTGCCGCTTTATGCTTGCGACAAACAATTCTTTATCTTTTAATATTATAAATTGCGATCGCAATTAATAAATTTTTTATTGCATTTAAGAAAATCGCATTTATATTTGGGAAATACTCTGTTAGCATTTTACTTGTGAATTATTTCTTTCGACGTCGCTAATGTAATACTTGTCATGAGATGTAGGTCTTGCTAAAGTGCACACCTGAAAAGGATAAATTTATTAAAAATTTAAAAAATAGAGGTTTCATTGACGCAAAGTGTCGTTATCGTTGAGTCCCCCTCAAAAGCTAAGACTATTAATAAGTACCTAGGAAGTGATTACAAGGTCATAGCGAGTTATGGGCATGTGCGCGATTTACCATCAAAAAATGGATCAGTAAATCCAGCGGACAATTTTGCCATGATCTGGGAGCTTGATGATCAGGGCAAGAAGCGTATGAAAGATATTATTGCTTCCATGAAGGGCGCAAAAAATCTTCTTCTTGCAACCGACCCGGATCGTGAAGGAGAAGCTATTTCTTGGCATATTCAACAAGTGCTGGATGAAATGAAAGCAACCAAAGGCTTAAACGTACAACGGATTGTGTTTAACGAGATCACTAAAAAAGCCGTACAGGAAGCCTTAAAAGCTCCAAGAGATGTGAATAAAGAATTAGTTGATGCGTATTTAGCGCGTCGAGCTCTAGATTATCTAGTTGGTTTTACTTTATCGCCTATTTTATGGAGAAAATTACCAGGTGCTCGTTCTGCTGGCCGTGTACAATCTGTGGCCTTGCGTTTAATTGTTGAGCGTGAACAGGAAATAGAAGCTTTTAAAACTCAAGAATATTGGTCCGTTGAAACGCAATGCGCACATAATACAAATGCAAATTTTCTTGCTAAGCTTACTTATTTGCACGGCAAAAAATTAGAGAAGTTTGATCTGCCAAACGAAGAAACAGCTACAGCAGCAGCAAAGATAATTGAACAGTCAGCATTTAGCGTAGCGGATATTGAAAAGAAACAAGTAAAACGTAATCCAGCTGCACCTTTTACAACCTCAACATTACAACAAGAAGCATCAAGAAAGCTAGGTTTTAGCCCGAAGAAAACCATGCAAATTGCACAACGTCTTTATGAAGGTGTTGATGTTGGTGGAGAGACTATAGGTTTGGTTACCTATATGCGTACAGATAGCGTAAATCTTTCAAATGAAGCGTTAAGTGGTGCAAGAGAATTTATTGAGAAAGATTTTGGTAAGCAATATCTGCCCGCTTCGCCGCGCTTATATAAAAGCAAAGCGAAGAATGCACAAGAAGCACATGAAGCAATTCGTCCAACCGACGTTGTGCGTACTCCAAAATCAATATCTTCCTATCTTGATGAGGGCCAATTAAAACTTTATGAGCTGATTTGGAAGAGGACAGTTGCAAGCCAAATGGAAAATGCATTGTTTGATCAAGTAGGGGTAGATATTATTTCGCAAGACAAACAAACGACATTGCGAGCTACCGGTTCTACGCTTGTGTTTGACGGCTTTTTAAAGCTTTATCAAGAAGGTAAAGACCAAGAAAATAAAGATGAAAAAACGACCGATGAAGACGATGAACTTTTGTTACCGCAGCTAAATGTTGGTGAAGCAATCAATATTAATTCCGTTACGCCAGAGCAACACTTCACACAACCGCCTCCACGCTATACAGAAGCAAGCCTTGTGAAGAAACTTGAAGAGTTAGGTATTGGCCGTCCGTCAACATATGTTTCTTTGATTCAAACACTTCAAGATCGTGACTATGTACGTATTGAAAAACGACAATTTCACCCAGATCAACGTGGAAGGTTAGTAACCTCTTTTTTGAATCATTATTTCCCAAAATATATTCAGTATGACTTTACAGCAGATCTTGAAGAGCAACTTGATGATATATCAGGTGGAAAACGCCAATGGATAGATGTAATGAATGCTTTCTGGATGCCTTTTCACGATACAGTTAAGCAAGCTGAGCCTCTAAAAATCAGTCAAGTCCTTGATGATGTGCAAAAAGATCTTGAAGCATCTTTGTTTGATATGTCCAAGGAAAATCCGAGGGCGTGTCCTACATGTAATGAAGGGCAGCTTTCTTTAAAGCTAAGCAAATTTGGTCCTTTCCTTGGATGTAATCGTTATCCTGATTGTAAATACACAAAATCTCTTAATGGCAGTGCGAGTACAGAAGAAGGTATGCAAGAAGTAAGTGATGTAATGGTATTAGGGCAAGATCCTGAGCTAAAGGTTGATATAACAATACGTAAAGGTCCATATGGTCCTTATTTGCAATGGGAGCAAAAAGACGTCAAAAAGCCTAAAAGAGTTAGTATACCCCCAGGTTTTGATCCTTATTCATTATCGTTAGATCAAGCACTTAAGCTTGCGTCTTTGCCTGCACTCATTGGTAAAGATCCTGAAACTAAAGAGGATATTTTAGTGGGGATTGGTCGATTTGGTCCTTATTTAAAGTATCAAGGAGCATTCACCTCAATTCCTAGGGCGTATAACTTTATGGAGATTACTTTGGAGGAGGCTATCGCTATTATAGAGAAAAAGCGTAATTCACCAAGGACGAGCGGTTTTAAAGCAAAAGCAAAGTCTAGGAGTTAACGAGTTTTTCTTCAAAAATTTTAGTCAGCTGCATCAGATCATTTTTTTCAACGGTTGGCCCGCACCAAATTCTAAAGCTTGGTTTTGAATGAGCATGATTAACAATATCAAAAAGAAGCTTTTCATCAGCTACGCTTTTTGCAAAAGCACGATATTCATCAAAAGCAGTGAATATATTCACGAAAAAGCAAACTGCTCCACCTTTTGCCTGAATATCTTTCGTTGTCATCGGAGATAAATTGGGAGTTCTTAAAATCCAATCATATAGAAAAGATACATTGTCTGCTGATTTTTTATATAAAGCTTTTGCGCCCCCTAGAGTTTCTGCCCAATCAAGTGCGCATTCCACATCAGCTAGCGATAACATTGAAGGTGTATTTAGGGTGAGGCCCTCAAAAACTCCATAGTTTACTTTATCATCTAGCCATAAGCTCATAATTCGCGGAATTGGTCGTGGCGGTATATAGGTTTCAAGCTGCTCCAACGCCCGTGGGCTAAGAGCAAGCATTCCATGGGCGGCTTCACTTCCTAATCCTTTTTGCCAGGAAAAAGCCACAACATCAAATTTCTCAAAAGGTATATCAAAGCAAAAAGCTGCTGCTGTTGCATCTACAATAACTAATCCTTGTCGATCGTTAAAAATCCAATCAGTGTGTGGATAAGCAACACCAGTAGTTGTAGCGCTGATGGCTATTACTAAATCATGGTTAGGGTTGTGATGCATTTGCGGAAGATTGCCGTACTCAGCTTCAAAAATATGCGTGTGAACTTTAAGCTGGCGTTCAATATCATAAGCCCAAATTTTACTGAAAACATCCATAACGTGTACGTCAACATCGCGACTTCCTAAAAAGCACCACATGGCCATTTCCATCGCTCCTGTGGCAGAGGCGGGCACAATAGCTAATTTATAATCATCAGGTATATTTAAAAGTTTTTGTTGGCGATCAATAATAGATTTCAGATGTTTTTTTGCAATATCGCTGCGATGAGACCTGTTTATAAAAGGGCGATTTAATTGTTCTAAAGACCAGCCAGCGTGCTTAACGCATGGGCCAGAACTAAAAAAAGGTCTCATTAGGAATCCTTTTGAAAAAGATATTTTAGCGTCTGACCTATTCTACTTAAAAAAGATGCTCTTGAAATATCCTTTTTTGCCACTAATGGAATAATAACTTTCTCTTGCCAATCGGGGTGCGTAAGTATGACTTCACCCACCTGGGTTCCTGCTTTAAAGGGTGATTCTAAAACAGTTCGATATTTAATGGCAGCTTTTATTTGATGGATGCGATTACGATGAAGAGTTAATAGATGCTGATCAGCAATTATTTCCACCATTTCTTGTGAGCCATAACGAACAGGAATTTCAAGTATAGATTTACCTTCTGGCATGATGGTGTAATTTCCAAATGTACCAAATCCCCATTGTAGTAAGCGATAAGCCTCGTCGGCGCGTTCTTTCATTGTGTGTAAACCTGTTACAACTAAAAACAATCTGCGTCCATTCTGCACAGCAGAGGCAACCATTCCATAACCAGGTTTTGAAGCGAATCCTGTTTTAACTCCATCGCATCCTATATTCTTATTCAGTAAGAGGTTCCTGTTAGGTTGTTCTATATTTCTATATTTAAACTTTAATTCTTTATGAATACTGTACCATTCTGGAAAATCTTCAAGCGTTTTTTGGCTCATAATAATTAAGTCATGGGCTGTTGTAAGGTGTCCTTCTTCTGGTAATCCACTAGCATTTTTAAATTCTGTTTGAGAGCAACCTAATTCTTTTGCAACATAATTCATGTCAGATGCGAAGGCACTTTGTGTGCCGCTTAGATATTCTGCTAAAGCAATGGCTGCGTCATTTCCCGAGACGATTATCAGTCCCATCAAAAGGTCTTGAACGCTAACTTGATCACCAATTTCCAAGAACATATCACTACTACCCTTTTCGATGCTGCGTGCATTACTTGAGATAGTAACGAGTGACTCAGGTTTAATCCTCCCTTCTTTTAGCGCCTTCATTACCATATAAGCAGTCATGATTTTTGTCATAGACGCTGGCTCGAATGACTGATTAGCATTTTTTTCAAGCAAAATTTTACCGGTTTGGTGATCTACTAAAAGGGCGTGAGTGGAGTTAACTTCAACACCATATGGCTCTAGAATATTTTTTTCTTTTGATTCCTTTTTTTTGGCAATTTGTGCTGGATTTTTTTTAACCTTTGCTTCTGCATTATTAGTGGTAATAAAGCTAAAAAATAAAATGAATAAAAACTTTAAAAACTGCATTCTAGTCCTCTAGTATAATTGCTTGTGAAAAGCCTTTGCTGTGAATCTTTCTCAAAAGTTCTTGAGATAATTGATTATTGAAAGGTCCAATCTTTACATTATAAAGTGTTTGTCCGCTTGGATGAAGCACTGATTGAATCGTTGGATTCCATGCTTTGGGTAAACTAGCTGCGATTTTTTGAGCATTATTTTTTTGTACGAATGCCTTCCCCAAATTAATGTACGTTTTTCCACCTATAGGTGCAGCTTTTGGAGAGGATGCGTTACTAACTTTTGGTGTCACTGAGTTTAAAACATCATCCAATGTTTTTGATGGGGTAGCTGATGTATTTTTTGTACTTTTTTGCAATGCAGATTTTACGAGATTTGGATTATCTGTAACATAATTATTATATTTCCCAGCAATTTCTTCTTGGTAAACTTGCTGCCACGTTCTACCATCTTTCATTTTTCCGCTTTGATTTCCGTGTTTAGCTAAATAATCTGATAGCATGCGGCTTTCTCCGGGAATGCTTTGTACTCTAACGGTTGCCAGTCCTTTGCTGTATGTTCCTAATGCTTTTGCTGCTCCTACACTTAAGTCAATAATTCGTCCTTCATAAACAAAAGGACCACGATCATCAAGCACAAGGTTGATTGATTTGCCGTTTTGTAAATTTGTTACTTTTACTACAGTTGGTAAAGGTAGCGTTCGATGAGCAGCAGAAATACCGTGCATATTAAACTTTTCACCATAGGGTTTTGGTTTTCCGTGAAAGCCGGGGCCATACCATGAGGCTAGGCCCGTTTTGTCGTATTCATAATAATTTTGAGGATGATGCCATTCACCACGGCAATAATAACTCTTTGTTGATCCTTTACCTATTCCGCCGATAGGCGTGCGAGGACCTGAAGGCCCGCCAGCACAACCTACTAATAATAACAATATAACTATTGCCCAATGCAAAAAATACAACAGAACTTCGTTTAGTATTTATTTATAATCGTTTTTATTTATAAATCACAAGCGTTATTTATGATTATTTACGAGAGGTAAAAACATTTTGTGTAGCAACTCATTCCCGCATAAAACAGAGCTTGTATAAATGTTCATATGCTGACCATCCATGTTTGTAATCACCCCCCCGGCTTCTCGCACAAGAAGCGCGCCTGTTGCCATGTCCCATGGTTTAAGGCCCATGAGAAAGCATACGTCGAAACGGCCGCTGGCAACATACGCTAAGTCAAGCGCGCCTGCTCCTGTGTAGCGAATACCTGAAATTTTGCTATCAATCTCTTCTACGACTGGATGGTCGTAGTCGCAGCAAACGAGTAGAGATTCTAAATCTCGTCGCCCTGAAACACGCAATCTTTTTTGATTGCAAAATGCGCCCTTACCTTTTTCTGCCCAAAAAAGTTCATCGAGAATCGGCTGGTATGTGACGCCTGCGATAATTTCTCCATCAAACTCTAGAGCAACGGTGATGGCAAAATGGGGATTGCTATGCAAAAAATTCGTAGTGCCGTCTAGTGGATCAATAATCCAACGGTGTCTTGAATCTTTTCCTTTTATCTCTCCCGCTTCTTCACATAAGAAACCGAAATCTGGTCTCGCTTTGCGTAACTCATCAATAAGGATTTGCTCAGAGCGTTTGTCAGCTGAACTGACAAAATCTCCTATAGATTTTTTAGTAATTTGTAAATGTTCTAATTCACCAAAATCACGTATTAGTCCTCGCGCTGCTTTATAAACAGCTTGAGACATTACATTAATTAGGGCTGATTTTGGAGTTTGAATGATTCTAGTCATTAACTAATCTTTCGCACGTTCTACATAAGTTCCATCCGCGGTGCGCACCACAACTTTTGTACCTGATTCAATGTGGGGTGGAACCATGATACGAATACCATTTTCTAAAATTGCTGGCTTGAAGGAAGACGCCGCTGTCTGACCTTTTACAACAGGATCTGCTTCCGTAATTGTTAGTATGATAGTATCTGGTAATCTTGCCGAAATAGGACGACCTTCATGCATGCAAAGTTCAACAATCATGCCATCTTGTAAATATGCAGCTGCATCTCCAACAAAGTCTTTATGAAGATTTATTTGTTCGAAAGTTGCCTGATCCATAAAAACATAATCATCTCCTTCTGCGTATAAATATTGAAAGGGCATCTGATCAAGATGGACTCTTTCAACAGACTCAGCTGAACGGAATCGCTCATTAAGCTTTGTACCATCTGTTAAGCATTTTAATTCGACCTGCATATATGCTCCACCTTTGCCTGGTTGAGTATGCTCTGTTTTTACTGCTGTCCATAATTTTCCTTGGTATTCGATAACATTTCCTGGACGAATTTCATTGCCTGATATTTTCATACGTATTCTTTCCACTCCTTAGATGATTGCATTATAGTAGGTATAAAAAAACCCGCAACTAATTGCTGCGGGTTTTCTTAAAAAGAAGCGATAATTAGTTAATAACAGTAATCGCAACACGATTTTGCGCGTGTACTGCTTCGCCATCGCCAACAACTTCAAGCTTTTCTTTTCCATAAGAAATTGTTTTCAAACGATTCTTATCAACGCCAAGCTTTACAAGTTGCTTTTCAACTGCATTGGCACGACGAGCACCTAGAGCTAAGTTATATTCGCTTGTTCCGCGGCTGTCACATTTACCTTCAACAGTTGCTGTTGTTGATGAGTAAACTTTTAGCCATCCTGCTTGTGCTTCAAGAGACTTCTTGTCATCAGCTGAAAGAGTCGCGCTATCGAAGTTAAAGAATACGCGGTCTTTTACTGTATATTTGAAATGACCAGGTGAACCAGGTGTTGCAGATGCATTTGCATCTACATTTTGGCATGTATCTGTGCATTCACAACCGATTAACAATAGGCCAAGCGCTATTGAAGATAATGCTTTTTTCATGGATAAATCCTTCTCAAGAAATTCATTTAAACTAAACCAATTAAACCCTAACAAATATTTGAAAAAACACCAAGGAAACTACATCTGTGTATAATATAATCTGATGGCATGTAGATCTTTTGCAACACCCAAGATATTTAATTCTTCATTTTGTTTTTACTTTGTAATATTTTTTAATTTTTCAAAAGATTCTTGCTGATTCGTAAATTCATTTGGTTTTTGCTTTAAGAATGATTCCAACTCTGTGTGAAGTTGAATGGCTTTATCGACAGCTGGATCGGTTCCATTTCGATACGCTCCTAAGCGAATAAGATCGACCATATCATTATAAATGCTTAAATTTTTTCGTGCTTCTATCACTGCTTTTTGTTCTGATTCATTGTGACACATTGGGACAGTACGCGATATGCTTTGCAAAATGTTGATAGCGGGAAAATGGCCTCTTGTTGCTAAGGATCTATCAAGAACAACGTGGCCATCTAGAATTCCTCTAACTGCGTCTGCAATTGGCTCATTATGATCGTCACCATCTACTAAAACAGTAAAAAAGGCAGTTATATAGCCAGTTTTGTCTTCGCGTTGAATGCCTGGACCTGCGCGCTCAAGTAATTTGGGTAATTCTGCAAAAACACTTGGAGTATAACCTTTTGTTGTGGGAGGTTCATGAGCTGCTAAGCCAATTTCACGTTGAGACATTGCAAAACGAGTAACACTATCAATTACGCAAAGGACACTCATTCCTAGATCACGATAAAATTCTGCGAGACGCAGGGTTAAATAAGCGGCTTCTCGTCTCATAAGTGCAGTTTCATCTGAAGTTGCAATAACTAAAATTGTACGTTTTAGTCCTTCTTCACCTAAAGTATCTTCTATGAATTCTCGAACTTCTCTCCCCCTTTCCCCAATTAATCCAACAATGCAGATATCGCAATTTGCAAATTTTACCAGCATTGATAGTAGAACTGACTTACCTACGCCAGATCCTGCAAAAATTCCTAATCGCTGACCTTTGCAACAAGTTAAAAATGTATCCATAGCTCGAACACCAAGTTCAATTGGGTCTTTAACTTTTGCGCGACTATGAGCAGGTATGGGTGAGCCATGCACATCATAAGCGTTTGCTCCAAAAGCTAATTTTCCTTTGTTATCGATTGGTTCGGCGAGACCATTAATAACTCTCCCTTGCCACTGCAAGCTGGGATAGATAGTGCTGCCTCGGATTAAAAAGGTCACCTTGCACTTAGGATGGAGTCCTTTGATATGGTGGAACGTCATAACTGTTGCAAGATTTTGGTTGAAGCTGATGACTTCGCCAAGCACAGGGGAATGATTATCAGGATAGAGCCAGCATCGCGTACCTATATGAATTTTTTTTGAATTAATGCGTACAACAGTACTTAATCCTTCTAATTTCTCGACAACCCCTTGTAATTCTAAATCTTCAATATTTTGAATTTGGCCAAGAAATTCATCAACTTTTTGTGTGATTAAGCTTTGCAATGACAATTAACTTTTGCGGGGATGCTTATAGTGTTTCGCATATTAGAATATAAAAGCAAGATTTTTTTATCATTTTCAAATGCAAAGATTTTATGATTCGTATTGACAGATCTTGACCGCTGATCTCACTCTTAAAAAGAAGATTACTAAGAATAAGTTGAGCTAGGGCACCATGAAAACGATTGATTTGAGAAGTGATACCGTAACAAAACCAAATAAAGAGATGCTTGATGCAATGATGCTAGCTCCTGTTGGAGATGATGTCTTTGCAGAAGATCCAACAGTGATTAAGCTTGAAAAAATGATTGCAGAACAAGCAGAAAAAGAGGCTGGCCTTTTTTTTCCTTCCGGAACCCAAGCTAATTTGGCGAGCCTAATGTCTCATTGTGAGCGAGGAGACGAATATATTGTAGGACAAACAGCTCACACTTACCTTTGGGAGGGCGGGGGTGCTGCTGTGCTTGGGAGTATTCAGCCGCAGCCATTGGATTTTGAAAAAGATGGCTCTTTATGTTTAGAAAAAGTTGGTAGAGCTATTAAACCAATTGATGATCATCTTGCTCGTACAAAATTATTGTGTCTTGAGAATACAACGAACGGTAAGGTCTTACCTCTTTCTTATTTGGAGCAGGTGCGACATTTTTGTAAAGAGAAGGTATTAAAGCTTCATCTTGATGGAGCTAGAGTTTTTAATGCAGCCGTACAATTGAATGTTGAGTTGAATAAAATTAGCCATGGATTTGACTCTATTTCCATTTGTTTTTCAAAGGGACTGGGCGCTCCAATGGGCTCTGCTTTATGTGGAAGAAAAGAATTTATACAGCACGCAAGACGGTGGCGTAAAGTTTTAGGTGGCGGTATGCGTCAGGCTGGTATTATGGCGGCAGCATGTATTTATGCTCTTGAAAATAATGTCGCTCGTTTAAAGAATGACCATGCAAATGCTCAATTCCTTAACCAATCCTTGGAAACAATAAGTGAAATCGAAGTAGAGCCAGGATCTTTACATACAAATATGCTTTTTATAAAAGTTCCGACGCAGTATAAAGAATTGCACCTCTATCTTCAACAAAAAGGGATTAAACTTCCAGCGCAACCAAATAAATTGGGATTAATTAGATTGGTAACACATCTGGATGTAAATAAGGATGATATTAGCGTTGTTATTGGTGAAATTAAAAATTTTTACAACAGACATTAGTTTACCAAAAGAGCGCTTGTATAATGTGAGTTAGAGAGGAATTACAAAAATTTTTTAATCACAGACGCTGCAATTTCGCTAGGTTTTGCTTGAGGAATTTTTAACATATTAATTGCTTCGACGTACTTTTGTCTTGTCTGTTTTTGTAGCTTGCTGTCGCTTAATATGCCGTCAAGTTTTTTATATAAAATATCAACAGAGCATTCGTTTTGTAGAAGTTCAGGTACAACCATTTCTTTAGTTAGAATATTTACAAGGCTGACGTATTGTGTGGAAACTAAAAGCCTGGCAATCCAGTATGTAAGTTTTGATAGCTTGTAAGCAATAACTTGTGGTACGCCAACATATGCAAGCTCTAAGCTCACAGTTCCACTTGCAGCAAGCGCGATGCTGCTTTGCATAAATGCTTTCCATTTTTCTTGAGCGGTGGTGACTATTTTTATAGGAATAGTTGAATTCTTTATAAATGGTTCAATAAGAGGAATTAAGTGGGGTAATGTAGGTAGTACGACTTCAATGCGTCTATTTTGTGATAGCTTTTCTACTGTTTTCAAAAATATCTGCAGTAAATTTTGAATTTCACTTTTTCGGCTGCCGGGTAATAAGCAAACGAGGGTTGCTTCTCTGCTAAAGCCTAATGATTCCCGAAAATTTTTGTCTTCTGGCAAATCTATTTCCGTAATAGGGTGCCCTACAAATGTTGTGGAAAGGCCATGGCACTCAAAATAAGGAGGCTCGAAAGGTAGCAAGCACAAAAGGTGATCGACACCAACTCTTTGTGCAAGTTTTTTTGCACGACCAGGACGTAATGCCCAAACGGAGGGTGCAACATAATGTACAACTGGGATTTTTAGTTTTTTAACGTATCTGGCAATTCGTAGAGTAAATCCTGGAGAATCAATAGTTACGACCACATTTGGTTTGAAATTTTTAATAGCTTGTTTAGTTTGCTGAATGCGTTTTAGTATGCTGAATAAATGCGGAATGAGCTCAAAAATTCCATACAGAGAGATTTCAGACATCGGAAATAAGCTTTTGAGTCCTTGCTCTTGCATTTGATTGCCACCAATTCCAGCAATTTCTAAATTGCTCTGTTGTGCTTTTAATGATTGTAAAAGTCGTGCGCCCAGAAAATCTCCAGAAGCTTCTCCTGCAATAATAAAAATGCGCTTAGTCATGTTAAAACATATCTTTGGGATTAAAGCTCATGGTCATATTTTTCCACTGATTAAATTTGCCTTTAGGTAATGGCAGAGGATTACATTTAGGGTCAAGTACTGCTCTTTGCGCACTTTCTGCTGCCACATTATAGTATGGATCATTCGCCATGCGGCGTTTGTCAACAACATCAGCCTTAATAACAGTTCCATCCGCATTAAGCTCCATATCAATATCAACCACTAGATCTTTTGCTCCTTTTGCTCCAGCTGGTACCGACCAACAGGGGCGAATTTTCGCTCGCACAGCATCAATTTCAGAAGCTGTTACAACAGGTCCTAAATTATCAACGTCAGCGCCTTCTTCTCCAATAAGGGCGTCTATAGCATCCGTATCATCAGTAACTTTGCTTAAGACATCATCAATGCTTTTTTTCTTTGCTTTAGGTTTCTTGTCGTTTGCGTCTTCTTTTGTACCTTTTGGCTTGGGTTTTGTTAGGTCAACTTCTGCTTTTTTAGGTGTCTTTTTTTCTTTCTTCTTAGGTTCGTCCTTCTTTTTTTCTTCTTTCTTTGGTTTATCTTTGTCTTTCTTTTTAGGAATAGTCTCTTCCTTAGGTTTCTCTTTTTTTGCTTCTTGTTCTTTTGGTTTTTCGGGTTCTTTAGGCTTTTCGGGCTCTTTCTGTTTTTCTGGTTCAGGAGTTTCTTGCTTTTTTAATTCTTCCTTTTTTTCTTGTTCCTTAATTTCTTCTTTTGCCGTTTCTTCAGGAGCTGGCGCAACGGAACGCTTCGGAGCAGCAGACTTATCGCTAATTGCAACAAAATCAAAAATCATGGCTTGTGAGGTATCCATCCTTTGAAAAAGTGCAAAGCGTAAGTCAAAATAAACGACTAGAAAAATGATAATATGTAATAAAGCAGAATAGAGGAGTGCTTTACGCATAATTTACCTTGTCGCTGAGGGCAATTCAGCAATCAACGAAACTTTTTGAAAGCCTGCTGCAGCAATGGCACCCATTAATTCCATGACTTTACCGTAAGCAATTTTTCTATCGCCTCTTACATAAATTTTAGCTTCGGTATTGTTATTGGTAATGGCTTTTAATCTATCAATTATTGAAGATATCGGCACAAGAGCTTCTTGAATATATGTTTCGCCTTTTGCGTTAATACTGACAACGAGAGGTTCTATACTATCGTTCATTTGTGCTGCTTGCGTTTTTGGTAAATCTACAGGCACCCCAACAGTTAGCATGGGAGCTGTCACCATAAAAATAATAAGCAGCACCAACATAACATCCACTAAAGGTGTGATGTTTATGCTGGAGTTAAATCCAGTATTACGCCTTCTCGAAGACTTTCTGCTCAAAGAATGAAAATGTCCGCCAGCCATTAGCCGTGCTCTTCTAGTTGACGAGAAATAATCGAGCTAAACTCGCCTACAAACGCATCCAAACGATTTCCATAGCGATTGAAATCACTAGATAATTTATTATAAGCAATGGCTGCTGGAATAGCAGCAATGAGCCCGATAGCTGTAGCAAATAATGCCTCGGCAATACCTGGCGCAACAACCGCAAGATTGGTATTTTGCATGGTGGCGATGTTTTCAAAGCTATTCATGATGCCTAAAACAGTCCCGAATAGTCCAACAATTACCGCATTTGCTCCTAGAGAGGCTAAAAAGCCCATATGACGTTCTAGCTGGTCCATTTCGCGACTAACTGTTACTTGCATGACTCTCTCAATGCGTTGTTCAAGCGTTCCTCTTAGGTTCGCTGCCTTAGCATAACCTTTTGACGTGGATCGTCGCCATTCACGCATAGCTGCGCAAAAAACTGAAGACATTGGGTCTGTGTATTTATTCTGCAAACGATTAAACAAGTCATCCAGCGGGCCGCCTGACCAAAATGATTCTTCAAACTGATCCGCTAGATTATTTAAGCGATGCATTCTAATAACTTTATGAAAAATAATTGTCCACGACCAAACAGAAGCCAGAATTAATCCTACCATAACTAGTTTGATAATGATGTCAGCCCCCCAAAACATATCCCACATAGAGAGATGCTTTGCTACACTAGGGCCAACTTGTGCCATTGTTTGTACAGCTACATCATTTGCCGATTGTATCGTTGCGGCGGCTGCAACTGCTGCAGATTGAGCGTCCATATTTTCCTCTTAATGATTAGCGGCTAGAATTATCTGGGATGACTCGAGAACGAGCTCCTTGGCCATTAACCCCTTTATTGTTTAATACAACAATAACTCGTTGGCCAACTGACATTCTTGGTTCTGCGCCTTGAGCAATTGTTTGAACTTGACCATTTTCAAGCTCAACGGTGTATTCGAATCCTTCTTGTGATGTAAGTGCTTGTTCAGCATAGTGCCCGCCTACACCTCCTAATAAACCACCAGCCAAGGTTGTGAATGGTCCGTGGTTGCTAACAACATTGCCTATGACTGCGCCTGATACAGCGCCAACAGCGGCGCCTACGCCAGGTTGATTTGGCTGTGAAGCATTAATGTTAACTGTCCTGATAGCGACAATTGTTCCTCTTAAACTTAGGCTATTCGCTCCAACATCGGCCATAGCATAATCACTGCCGCCTAATTTAGGAGCACAGTTTGTTAAAAACAAAGGTAATGTTGCACCTGCAACTAAAAATATCTTTTTCATCTTCATTGAGTAATTACATAGATTGATAACAAATAATAAAACGTTTCGGGATATTTGACTAGAGGTTGGGTTATTCATAGGTTCTTTTTGTAGGTCTGTTGATAAGTGTAGTGATGCTTTAGAGCATCATAAATTTTTTTATATTTGTAATTAAATTTTAATCTTTTATTAATCAACAAGACTTATTATATTACGCACATGAATTCTTTAAGAATCTTTAGTTATAAAATTTTTATTTGTTTTATTTATTGGTATTTTCGTTTTAAAAGTGCAAGCAATGGAAGAACCCTCAAGCCCTGAAAGAGCTGGAAAAAAAGATGCTTCAAGCTTTAAAACACCAGCAAGAAAAACTGGCGATAATAAGGTTTTTACTCCTGAAACTGTGAGAGCAGTGAAAAGAGCTGTTGAACAATCTCCCACTCGTCACGTGCATGAATTGGGCTCCAGATCAATTATACTCACAACTGCTGACTTCATTACTGATGAAATTCCTAGTTTTATAAAAGATCAATTGATTGCAAATCAACGTAGGCCATTTGCTATTGTTGTCCCTTTTCCAGGCGCTGACAATATTGCTAGTTCTTCTTTAATCTCGTCAAAGAGAATCACCCATTTAATCTTAACACCAACTCACCCAGATGATTACGATAGACTTGTTGAAATCAATACGGCCTATCTAGAGAGTGTAGAGAAAGAAGGAGGAGATGGGTATGCCTTTCTTACAAGGAAATATGGCACAAGAGAGAAATTTTCAAGAAAAATAAATCATCTATATCAAATGTATAATTTTTTGCCTAATCCGTTAATGCCATTATTTTATGAATTACCCGATGGAATTTATGACGATGGAGATGGTGAGCCACATTTTCCATCTTCAGTGACTTACACAATTCTGGGCGCCATGAGTGATCGGTCTACAGAAGTTCTTGGCGATATATGGCTCGCTAATATCGATGAAAGTGATGTGGTATGTTACAAAGGAACGTCAGAACGTAGTACTATGGTGGATAAGCGATTCCAAAGTATGCGTGTAGGTCAAACTGCTGTGGGTCTTTTCAATTCTTGCCTCGTACCAAGGTGGAAAAAACAAAATGTGCATGTGATTAATGAAGGGTCAGAGTTGCCTGTAGAAAAAACGGATTTGCAATTTGATGGAATTATTGCCTATGTAGAGCCGTCAAATTTTAAATCTATTGGTAATAATTTTAGGAGCGGGAGCTTTTGTATAGGTGCCATCGACTTAGGTTCTGAAAAAAGAAGTAAGCCTATGTTATTATTTAGGGCCCCTTCTCCTGTTTGCAGGCCAGAGCATTTGGTGGTAGATGCAGAAATGCAAAATGACACAGGGCACTCAAAAAATAACCTTAAAGATATATGGGGGAAAGTTAAAGATCTTTACCCTAGCAGGAAAGCTATGGAGACTGGTGCCTGGAGGGTAGAATATGTGCCCACTGATAAATACCGAGAATCGTTAGTAGCAATAGAAACTGCAGTCCGTCATCTTGGAAAGCTAGCGCCGTATCATTCAGAAGAGGCTATTTCAGGGTCTCCTCATTTTCCAAGGGACTCTGACCAAATGGCTTTTTCACCTGAGGGTAAAGGATTGTTATTTCCTTTTACACCAGATGAGAAATAAATTTAGATCGCGCGAGGAAAAAACCAACCATTGAGAACACAAAGAGCACTAGGCCTAGATGAAAGAAGGTTCCATTGTAGGCATAGCTTACTAATTCAATGAAAACTGCAGAAATTACAAGTCTCATAACATTTCCAAGAGCAGCAGCGCGAGATTTTGTATCCGGCACTACATCCAATAAAATTGGATATAAAATGTTGACAGGCATAACGATAAACATTGCAAATACACACATAAGTCCAGTGATTAATAATGGGTTATTTAAACCAGTTAAAGCAACTAAGCCGAGAGCTATTGCCACCATGGTGGCCACAATCACAGATATGTTTAAGCATTTTCGATGACCAATTTTACTAAGGAATTTTGGGCTGAGGAAACTAATAAGTCCAAAAGATCCAGCGATGGCTCCCTGATAAAAACCAAACTCAGAAAGTGGGATACCAAAACCTTCAATATAAAGAATAGATCCCATACCAATGAATATCCAGTAAGAACATGCATAGGCAAAAATAATAGATAATAAAGCCCAGTAAGATTTTGAAATGACGACAGACTTGTACGATATTAAGGGTAGAGAAACATCTTTGTTATTGCGATGATCGCATGGCATTACGAACACACACGCTAGTAATGCTATTAATGCGAGCGCAAGTAATATAACGAAATTTCCACGCCAACCTGCATACAGAGTAACGTAACTTCCAATAACAGGAGCCAAAGCCATTCCTACGGTAATAATGCCGTTGAGTGTTCCAAGCATGGCAGCTTGGTTTTCAGCAGGATATTGTTCACAAATTACAACATAACCAAGAGATGCGGGGGCAGCCATACCTAGTCCTTGTAATGCTCTTCCAATTAAAATAGAACAGAAATCGTTTGCAAAACTGCAGAAAATGCTTCCAGCAATAAAGACTAATAGTCCTGACAAAATAACACGACGTAGCCCATAGCGATCTCCGAAAGCACCCGCATATAAAGAGCCGATGCAATAAGTAAGAAAATTTAAACTTAAGCAAAGCTGCACGGTGGCCGGAGATAAATTAAATTGTTGCTGAAGCTCAGGGTAGCTTGGAATGAAAATATCAACTTCCATACCTGCGAGAAAAAGAATAAAAATAACAGCGACAAACAGCATTGGTTATTTAATTTCCTTTTTAATTGGCATCAAAACAATATAAATAATAACAACAGCTCCAAGAATATAACAATAATAAACTTGCCCAGCTATTGTTAATGGCGATACCCCTGATAAAGTGCTTGCGAGAAGAATTTGCGCCCCATAAGGAATAATTCCTTGAAAAACACAAGAGAAAATATCAAGCCAGGCTGCTGTATAATGATTGGGGATCTTGTAACGATGAGCAATCGTTTTAGCAATTTCTCCACTGAAAATAATTGCCACGCAATTATTTGCAATTAGCACATCAAAGACTGATACAATAGCACCAATTACTAGCTGAGCTGAACGTTTGCTTAAATGATGTGCTTTCCCAATGAAATCAGTTACATAGTGCATTGTCCCTAAGCTTCTAAGCATTCCTGCAAGACCCCCTACAAAGAGAGAGAGAAGAAAAATTTCTTGCATGCTTTCAAAGCCTTTTGCAATATCTTTTGAAAAATTTACAACACTGTATTCATTGCAGAAAAAACCAATTAGTCCAGCAATGATTAATCCTGAGATTAATACCTGGAATACATTGAATCCAGCGAAGGCCATTAAGACTAGCGTAATATAAGGGACGATAAGAATTAATCGATAATCACTGAGTGCAATTTCTGTTGTGGAGGTGTGAATAAACCATAAAATGCCTAGCATAATAACAGCAGCAATGCATGCAACAATCGAATTTAGAATTAGTTTTTTACGAAAGTCAGCCTCTTGTGAAAGAACGGCAGCGATGGTGGTATCGCCAACAGGAGATAGACTGTCTCCAAACATAGATCCACCTACAACGGTTGCAATGCTCAAGTCTACTGGTAATACTCCATGATTAGCGATACCAACTGCAATGGGTCCCATAGTAGCAATGGTGCCCATTGATGTTCCAATTGCTGTTGAAATAAAAGCTGCGGTTAAAAATAGTCCAATCAAAACAAAATGACTTGGAATTAGAGATAGCACTAGATTAACGGTTGCATCGACACACCCTATGGATTTTGTAACCACATTAAAAGCACCAGCAAGTAAGAAGATAAGGCACATGGTTACAATATCTCGATGACGCAAGCCATCTAAAAAGCTATGCAGGCGTTCTTGCATAGGCTCTTTTAGTAAGAGAAAAGCCAATAAAATAGCTGGCAGAATAGCAACTGTTGGGGCAATCTGGTAAAAGGCTTGCTCAATTCCTTGCCAAGTAAAGAGAAGTCCACTTCCAACAAAAAGGCCTAGGAACAAGAATATAGGAGAAAATAAAGTTAAAAATTGCATAATTCTCTTAAGTTTGAAGAAGGTTGAGTTGTGCAACCCATAGAGTAGTTAAGGCTAACACAGTAGTCTTATCCAGGCAAGTTTATGCCTCTCCTGTGCTAGACAAGAGAGGTATTTTTATTAATTAGTGGATCTCTTCAGAAGAATAAAACGAAATGCAATTAACATTATTCCTGAAATCATTAAGAAGTATAAGGGCATGGGTAAAAGCGTACCGTTGTGTGCGACGCCCATACCAAAAGTGAAAAGTGAAATCAGAGTATAATAATAAAAGCCAAATAAAGAAGAGGCGCTACCTATGGAATGCTTATAGCCCTTTAATGCTAAAGCAAGAGTATTTGGAGTGACTATAGCAATCCCAGCCATAATGCCGGCAATGCAAGCTAAGCTGATGGCGATTATTAAATTAGGGGAGAACTTTATAAAGGTTAAGCAAAGCGTCAAAGCTACCCATATGAAGCTTACAGTTATCATTAGTATAATCCCATACTTCACTATTTTTTCTGGCTTATAGTGATCCTGAAGTTTCTTTGATATTAAGCTTCCAATCACGCTAATAATTGCGATAAGTAAGAAGGTTTGGCCATATTCGCTTGGGGAAAGCCCTAAAAATTCAATGAAATAAAAGGGTCCCTCAGCGTAGTAGCTAAAGCTTATTCCGCAGCATCCTGCTACTAATAATCCATGACCTAACACCTTAGAATCTTTAGAAAGCTGTAAAAATAAAGGAAGGAGTTTTAGTAATTTCTTATTACTCTGATTAAGGGTTTCGGGTAGTTTAAAAAAAGTCACTATGCTTACAGAACCCCCAAAAATAATTAAAAATAGGAAAATGATTGGCCATCCCCATTGTTGGGTGATAAATCCTCCGACCAAAGGCCCAAGAGCAGGGAAAAATGCTAGACTGCAACCGATCAATGAATATGCTTTGCCTAAGGAAGGTCCGTGAAAAGAATCACGACAAACGGCTTGGCCTAGTATGCTGCCTACGCTGCCTCCAAAACCTTGGATAAAGCGACTTAACATCAATAAGAAATACGAATCAGAGAAATAGCAGCCTAAAGACCCTAATATATAGAAAAGGAAGCCCGTTAACATGCAAGGTTTTCTACCTTTTTTATCAGATAATATTCCCCAAAATAAAGTGCCTAGGCCAAAACTGAGCAGGTAAATGGTGAGAGTATACTCTACCCATTCATCTTTTACTTTTAAGGTTTCAGCAATTGCTGGTAGAGAAGGGGTGTAAACAGTTTCTGAAAGCTGGGGTAACCCAACGATAAGAACGATTAGCCAAAGTGCTGGCGTTGAAACATTTATCATAAAACATCCTATACTTGAAAATTTGAGCAATACAACATCAACCCTTCTAAAACGAAGGGAGAGACTGGGCTTATTATCGAGTAGGAAGTATGCGCTTCAACGTTTTTTGATACTTGTAATTTATAAGTTTTATGATATCAAAAAATGATGCTAAAAACAAGTTTCCTTTAGGTAGTTTGGTCGATTTTCACAAAATTGCCTTGAAAAAAAAATGAAAAATCTGTAGAAATAGCTAATATAATTTGAAATATAAAAATTTTAGGAGTTATCATGGCACAAGCCAACGCATTGCAAGCTGAAGAACGCCAAGGTACAGGCACAGGAGTTGCTCGCGCTTTGCGCCGTGAAGGGAAAATACCGGGTATCATTTATGGTGGCAAGGATGAGCCCTTGTCTATAGCGATTGACCTGAAAAATGTGAATCTTGAGCTGCAACGACCAGGGTTTTTTAGTCGCGTTTACACAATGGATATGGGTAAATCTAAGGTGCAAGTAATTGCCCGTGATGTACAATTTCATCCAGTAACAGATATTGCGTTGCATGTAGATTTTCAGCGCGTGGATAAAGATTCAAAAATTCATGTTTCAATTCCCGTTGAATATATTAATGAAGATAAAGCGCCTGGAATAAAGCTTGGCGGCATGCTAAACATTATTATTCATAACCTCGAAGTTGTTTGCCCAGCACATTCAATACCTGAGAAAATCACGATCGATTTGACAGGCATGAATATTAACCAAAGCGTACATCTTGATTCAATTGAGTTGCCAAGTGGAGTAAAGGCAGCACATGCTTCTCGTGACTACACTCTTGTTACTATTGTTCCTCCAAGTGGCAGCGAAGAAGAGAGCCAAGAGACTGCAGTAGAAGCAGCGCCAGAAGCTTAGGCAGTTTATTATGTTATTATGCGTTGGTCTGGGAAATCCAGGCCAACAATATTTGATGACGCGTCACAACATTGGTTTTATGGTTATCGATGCTGTGGCTCGTTCTTATAATTTTCCTAGTTTTTCAAAAAAATTTAAAAGCGAATACAGTGAGCATAAAATTAACAATATGCCGGTAGGGCTCTTAAAACCGCAAACATTTATGAATTTATCCGGTCAAGCAGTACAGCAGATCATGGCTTTTTATAAACTTAAACCCGAGCAGCTTATTGTAATTCATGATGATCTGGATCTTATTCCAGGTCAGGTTAAAGTAAAATTTGGCGGGGGAGCAGGTGGGCATAATGGGCTTAAAAGTATAGATCAATGTATTGGTAATGCTTATTGGCGCTTGCGATTAGGTATTGGACACCCTGGTGAAAGACATTTGGTTACACCTTATGTATTGTCTGCATTTCCTTCTGCAGATCATGATTGGTTAATAAATCTTTTAAACAAAATTTCTCAAGAATTTGGTTCTTTGCTATCAGAAAAGCCAGATGAATGGATAAAACGTTTGGCAACATGATCGAAATTGAATTTATTATTGGAAGCTTGGAAATAGGGGGAGCTGAACGCCACTTAAGTCAAGTATTGCCTGTTCTTAAATCGATGGGAATATCAGTTCGTGTGCTGGTGCTATCTGATAAAGCTCCTTTAAAACCAATTTTTGATAAAGCGAATATTCGCGTTAGCCTCGGGCCAAATCTTGATCGGATGCCGTCCTTTCCACGTAAAATTATTCGTTTTATTATTTCCTTAACTAGGCTTATGACAGGCTTTTTAAGAGATAGGCGAACTATTCGTCATGCATTTTTACCAGAGGCTTATTTATTTACTGCTGTTGCTGCTTGCCTTACATTCTTTCCCGGTTTTTTTATAATGAGCCGCAGGAGTTTAAGTAATTATCAAAAACGTCGCCCATTTCTTGGAAAGTTGGAGCGTTTTATGCACAAGTTTACCAGTAAGGCTTTAGGTAACAGCCAGGCTGTAGTAGAGCAACTGTACGAAGAAGGATTTCAAAAGAAAAAAGTTGATCTTGTTTATAATGGCATAGACTTGTCTCCCTTTCAAAATTTGCCATCAAAAAAGGAATTGCGGAAAAGTCTGGGCCTCGACCAAGAATCTTTAATATTTATTATCGTTGCTAATCTGATTCCGTATAAAGGTCATGAAGATCTTTTAAATGCTCTGGGAAGAATTTATTTAAAGCTGCCTACAAAATGGAAATTACTTTGTGTTGGCTATGATGCTGGTATACAGGAGCAACTGGAAGTGCAAGCAGAAGCTTTACGCATAAAAGATCATGTGAGATTTCTTGGAAAAAGACTAGATACGCCATCACTTTTAAGTGCATCAGATATTGGAATTTTATGCTCTCATGAAGAGGGATTTTCCAACGCTATTTTAGAAGGAATGGCGGCGGGCTTGCCTATGGTTGTAACAAATGTTGGTGGCAATGCTGAAGCCGTCGCTAATGAGCACACAGGCTTTGTTGTTGAGTCAAAAAATCCTGTAGCGCTAGCAGATTCATTATTAAAATTAGCTTTATCACCAGAATCTCGCATAAAATTTGGAGCAGCAGGTAAAGAAAAAATAGAGCAACGTTTTACACTAATAGAGTGCGCTAAAAACTATGCTGCTTTTTATCAATCTTTAAAAAAATAACAATACAGGTCACCTATTTTTAATTATTTTCATTATTAATAAATATCGATATATATAATTATTTATTTAAAATTTTAATAACTATTTACATATTGGTAAGATTTTTTAGGTATTATGGACCCTATGAGAATAGGACAAAACATAGATACAAGGGTTTCTGCAACCCCTAGCAATGACACCGAGACTTCAACAGGCAATTCGTTTGTTGCAATTATCAGTGACGGAGCTTAGTGCTTATATAAATGAGCAAGTTGAAGAAAATCCATTATTAATTTCTGAAAGCAATGAGCAGTCCTTTACCGCTGCTGATGAGAGTAATCAAGAGTTTTCTTCCGATTATGATAATGATAGTGTCAGCGAACCTCTCCAGATTGCTGAACGTGATCCTATGCAAGAAGGAAATACTCAAAATCCTCGTTTGCGTTATGAGCAAACACTACAAGATTATCTGCAATTACAGCTTTCGTTGGTAGTTGATAATGAAGACGAATATAAGGTTGGTCTAGTACTTATTAATTGCCTAAACTCTCACGGATATTTAGATGTTGAGGCGCAAGAGATTGCGGAACAATTTAATGTTAGCTTTGATCTTGTTGAAAAAATGATAGGTATCATGCAAAAATTTGATCCTGTTGGTGTATTTTCAAGAAATATTGAAGAATGCTTAAGAGTGCAGCTTAGGGAAAAAAACGCATTAACTGATGAAATAGATGTCTTATTGATTAATCTTGAAAGCTTGTTGCAAGAAAATCCTAATGTGCTTGCACGAAAATGTAATTTAGACATTAGTCAGTTGCAAAACTGTTTAGCAGTTCTGCGAGAGCTAAATCCTCGCCCATCTTCTAGCTTTTTGACAAACGTTGACCAAGATCACGTAATTCCAGATGGCTTTATTCGAAAAAATGAAAATAATCAGTTTGTTTTTGAGCTTAATGTGAGTGCTATTCCTCAAGTATTATTAAATAGTTCATACTACCATGAGTTGCGCGATAAATTAGTAAAGCCAGAAGAAAAACAATTTTTACAAGCAAAATTTGCCCATGCAAATTGGCTGATGCAAGCCCTGAACCAGCGATTGATGACGCTAAAACGTGTTGGCAATGCAATAGCCCAGCATCAGCAAGAGTTTTTTTCAAAAGGAATTCTTGGATTAAAATCCTTAACCTTAAAAACAATTGCAGATCAGTTAGATATGCATGAAAGTACAGTCAGCAGAATTACCACAGCAAAATATGTGAGTACTCCTAGAGGCACGTTTGAATTAAAATTCTTCTTTAGTCAATCAATTAGATCGATTTCTGAAGGAACAGAGGACGTTTCTGCAAAATCTGTTCAAAATGCAATTGTTGATCTGGTAAAGCATGAATCGCAGAAGGCTCCCCTATCTGATGAGCAATTGGTTGGAAAGCTTAGTGAAAAAGGAATGCTTGTTGCAAGAAGAACAATTTCTAAATATCGAAAAATTCTTAAAATTCCTTCTTCACAAGAAAGACGAAACTGCTACACGTTGGGATTAAAAAAAGCTTAGCTTAACGGTCATCTAAAACAATATTTAACCAATAGGCGCTAATAAAAGTTATAACAGAAGGAATCCAAGCTGCTGCAATGATGGGGATTTTATTTGCTATACCAAAGGCATATATAATCTGCTGAAAAAAATGCATAATAAACGAAAATATAATGCTAACTCCAAAAATAATTCCAAAAGATTTATTCCTAGTTGAAACTAAGCAAAAGCTAGAGGCTAGCAATACTAGACTCATCATCATGGCGATTTTGGCAATTTGCTGGTGCCAGAGCATTTTATACGCATTTGCATTTAAGCCTGCTTCTTCTAGCATTTTTATAAAAATAGGCATTTGAAAAAATGAGATTGTTTCGGGTGGGGCGGTTGATTGCTGAATCTGCTCCATGGTAATGGTGGTAGGTTCTGCATGGTTATCAAAATTTTCTTGCTTATGATTGGTAATGATAGTTACATCATTCATATGCCAAAGGTTAGGTGTTAATATTGCTGATTTCGCATCTACTCTTCTTAGGAATTCACCATTTTTATGAAATTGAAAAATTATTAAATCATTGAATTGCTTTTGCGAGACGTTGAAATTTTTCGCATGAATAATGTTTTGCGAAGTTGGTAAATTTTCCTTTAGCCATAATCCTGTGTCTGTAAAAGAAATGCTGTAAGATTTTTTTTGAAAGAGTTTTTCTTCCAGCACGACCATCCTCTCAAAAAGAACTGCTCTAATTGGATCAATGACTATAATGTTGAGGGCTCCCAATAATACAATAACGACAGAGAGGCCGGATAAGAATTGAGATTTAGATATGCCAAAGCTAGATATTACAACAAAATTTTGAGATTGTGCTAGTCGCAAGAAGCAACCGAGAGCAGCAAAAAAGGTGATAGAAGGTAATAAACTATCCAGAAGTTTGGGCAATTTTAAAAATGCCATCTGAAAAAGCATAGAGAATGGTATATCATGCTGCATGGTGCGCTTTGTAAGGTCAACCATTTCAAAAAAACTGATAATAAGAGTTACGGTAAGAAATACGATGAAGAACCAGAACAAAAATGTTCTGCACATATATCTATTAAGAGTTGAAATTAAATACCACATTTTTCAAACAACTTTTGTAAATAGCAATGAAATTTTCCAAAGCGCAGAGTCGCTATGGCTAGAGATAGAAAACTAATTATAAATAAATAGGCTAGAACGGACGAGAAATGAAACCGTGTTTGCAGTTGCAACAAATTAAGTGTAAACCACTGAAATAATATTCCTCCTAAGATAAGAAATACCATTCTTTTACGGCGCAAACGTCTTGATGGGCGATTTACGACCATTACAAGAGCAACCATAAGCATATTAATAATGCACAAAAAAGGTAGCAAGATACGCTGATGCGCCTCTGCAGCCATGCGAGCTTGCAATTTAATATTTTCGCCATCATTTATCTGAAAAAGCTCACGGATATCTTTTTCATATGGTTTTAAACTTCGTGAATTCACAATAGTTGTAAATTCATCAAGATTATAAATTAATTCGGAAAATTCAAAAGACTGAATAACATTCTTGGTGTCCTTTTCTTGTCTAATGCCATTATGGAGAATTAATACATACGAGTTATCGATTTTTTTTAATATCCCATCTTTTGCAAAAATAGAATAAGCTCTTTTTTGTTTCTGCCCTGAACGTTCTCCTGTGTCATAGATAAAAATTCCTTGAAATTCTTTTGGCGTTAAGCGCTTTTCAACAAAAATCGTCAAACTTTTTATGACGTTAAAGGAACCTTCTCGTACAATTGATGAAGAAAATTGATTGCGTAATTGGAATTCTTGCGTGCGAAAGGCTTTATAAGCGCTAGGTATAGTGAAGATGTTTAAAAAAAGTAAAGCTACGGTGAGAAGACTTGCTAGAATTAATCCAGGGCTTGAAATTTGCCATGGACTTTTTCCTAGCGTTTGCATGACTTGTAATTCATTATCTAAAGTCATTTTGCCGAACGCAATCAAAGAGCCTATCAATATGCACATAGGTACTACCTTTACAAACATGTCAGGCAATAAATAAATGATCAGGGAAAAGTAGCTTTGCAAAGAAACATCATGATGCACTATAACTTCAATGAAGCGCAAAGACTGCGTCAGCCAAAGTAATATTACCAAAATTGAAACTAAAATTCCAATTATTGTGCAAAGACGTTTAAAAATATATGACGACGTGATAAACATATTCTATATGTACAATTAATTTTTGGCTTTTCCTAGAGATGTTTGCATTTATCTTTTCAATACTATTGTTATTAAACTCTTTTATATGTGTGGCTGGACAAGAGCAGGCACTGATTGCTGCTGTTGTAAATCAGCGTGCTATTACCGAGCGTGAACTTGAAATGCGCTTAGATTTTGCTATAGCAACTCTCAATATGGCAAACACTAAAGAATCTCGCGATTCAATGCGTCACCAAGTTCTGCAGAATCTTGTTATTGAAAAATTACAAGAATCCTCTGCCAGTGAAGCTGGAATTAAGATTACAGAGAAAGAAATAGATGAATCAGTAGCAAATATTGCTAGAGAAAATAATATGACGCTGGATCAACTGCAAGATAGCTTTAAAAGAATGGGGGTGAAAATTGACACTCTTAGAAATAGAATGAAAGCTCAGCTTTTATGGACGAGATTTATCCGTGCTTTGTTTGGCGGCCATGTACGTTTGAGCGATAGCGATATAAAAAGGGAGCTCGATAGAGTAATTCGTGTGATTGAAACTGATCAATATGAGTTAATAGAAATAGTTTTACCTATAGATGATAAAAATCGTGCAAAAAGTAAGCAAGATGCAGACCGTCTGCACATGCAAGTCAGCCAGCCAATGACGAATTTTCGTTTAGTTGCACAACAGTTTGGTGCGCAAAGTGGCTATGTGGGGTGGAAAACTACACGTCAGATGGATGAAGAAGTTGCTAAAATTGTCCAAAATACGAATGTTGGCGAAGTTACGAGGCCAATAGAGACTCAAAATACCTACAAAATTATTAAGTTAATTGATAAAAAGTTAGCAGGGCAAGGATCATTTCGTAGTAAAAAAATGTCTGTAGCTAAAGTAGCGATACAGCTACCTGAAGACATGAATGATGAAAATATGATGATTTTAGAAACGATTGTGACGCATTTAAAAAGAGCGAAAACCTGTGGTGAATTTCAACAAATTGGAAACGATGCTAATGGTCAAACAGCAATAGTTGAGAAACAGCCAATGTCAAGTTTTCCTGAGCCTTTGCAGATTATCCTAGATAAAGTTGCGGTCAATCAAGTTGCAGGACCGATACAAGAAGATAAAGCTGTTGGCTTGTATATGGTTTGTTCCGTTGAAAGACCTGAAAGAGATCCTGTGCCAACCCACAAGGAGATAAAGGAAAATCTTGAGCAAAGAGAATTATCAAGGCAAGCATCACGTTTGCTGAATAAGCTTTTGTCTACAGCAAGAATTGTAATGATTTCTGAGGAAAGTCGAGGGAAAAATAAGCAAATCAAGAAAGCTGTGTCTGTTGAATCTGGGCCAATTCCATAACGCGCTCTCTAATGCTTAAGTGAGCTGCCTTATAGGCAAATGGATTGTCGCTCAAACAATCGGTCATGCACTCTTGGATGGACCAAATATCAAGGCTTTGGACCATATTCTCAATAGTTTGAATAGCGCTAGGGTTAATTGAAAAATACCGAAGACCAATTCCTAAAAGAGCCATTGCTTCAAGAGGAAGGCTAGCCATTTCGCCGCATAAACTCACATTAATATTTTTAGCATTAGCCTTTTCTATAATGGTTTTTAGCATTTGTATAAAGGCTTTGGATAGTAAATCGTATCGCTTACTCATTACGGCATCAGTACGATCTATTGCGTAAAAGAAATGAAATAAATCATTGCTGCCAATTGAAATAAAGTCTACTAAGTCTAAGAATTGATTTAGTTGAAAAACAAGAGAAGGTACTTCTATCATTGCTCCCACACTAAGAGTTTGTGGAACTTTATTTCCTAGCTTTTTCTCGCGATTAAGCTCTTTTTGCAGAAGTACTTTTAAGAAGCTCAATTCTTGTGTTTCGCTAATCATTGGAAACATAATATGTAGGGGTAGATTAGGATAATCGCAAGAAACTCGTGCTCTAATCATGGCGCGTAATTGCAAACGTACAAGAGAAGGGCGTTGTAAAGTAAATCGTGTATGTTTCCAATCTTTTTTTGTATTGCGAAAACTTTTATGAAGGGATTGAAATGTTTTATCTCCTCCAACATCAAATGTTCTAAAAATAACTGTTTTCTCTTTGGCTTTGTTTAAAATATTTAAATAGAAATTTGTTTGTTGTTCGACATCAGGCCAATTTTCATGAGCCATAAAAGGAAACTCTGTTCTGTATAGTCCCACGCCTTCGATTGAAGGATGGTTAAGAAATGCCAAATCTTCCATCATGTTGACATTGATAAGTAGGTGAACAGGTGTGCCATCTCTTGAAAATAGAGTTTTATTTTGTGCTGGCTCAAGAGATTCGAAGGATGAAGCTTTGGTGGTTATATCGTAATTTGCAATAGTTGTGCGATGTGGACGTACATAAATACGGCCTAAATCTCCATCAATTAGCAATTCATCATCATTAAGAATTAATTTTTTAAGTTCTCTGATTCCATTTATAACAGGTATTCCTCTTGATCTTGCAATAATCATCCCATGAGATAAGGAGCTATCGTCTTGGACTACAACAGCTAATAGTTTTATTGATTCAAATAGCATCATTTCCACGGGTGAGATAGTTTTTGCGCAGAGAATGATGGGCTTATTAACGTCAAAACTCAAAGATTTCTCTTCTAAATATTGGCGAACCAGTTGAGATATCCCTCTAATTTCTTGAAAGCGAGCATGCCAGAATGCATCTTTTCTAAAAATACTTTCAAAATCGTCTAAAGTTGCATCAAGAGCTTGACCGATACTTAGTCCATTTTCTATTTTTTTTATTACTCGTTGTTGCCAAGCAAGATCTTGCAATAAAGATTTTTGTACAAGAATTAAATCTTGATTTTCCGATGACTGATTTGAAGAACTGCTTTCACAAAAGAGGATAGATTTATCAATTGCATCCAGAAATATTCGAATTTTTTTCTCAACGGACTGACATGGATTATCTACATATTGCGGACCATATATATAGGCATATCCCTGAGCGATTCCTTGATTTAAACTTGTGCCTTCAATGATAATTTGCGGTTCTCTAATAAATGGAGAAGCAAATGTTAAGGGCATGGGAGACCAAGATGTTGATAAGCAGAAGCGGTGAGCATTCTTCCACGGCTGGTGCGTTGTATGTACCCAAGTTGAATTAAATAGGGTTCCACGACTTCTTCTATGGTATCTTTTTGTTCTGCAAGGTACGCAGATAAAGTCTCAACGCCTACAGGTCCGCCGTTATAATGTTCGGCCATTGCTTTAAGGTAGCGTAAATCTTGCTGATCTAATCCTTGCGCATCGATTTCCAGCCGCATTAATGACTGATTAGCTATTTTTAAATCAATACTATTATTGGCATACATAATCGCGAAATCTCGAATTCTTCTCAAAAGGCGACCAGCTATCCTTGGCGTGCCTCTGCATCGCGATGCAATTTCTAAAGCGGCCTCGGCGTTAATCTTCACGTCTAAAATATTTGCGGCTCTAAGGATAATTTGAGAAAGTTCGACATGTGTATAAAATTGCAAACGTAATGGTATGCTAAAACGTTCGCGTAATGGTTGTGTGAGTAATCCGGAACGGGTGGTGGCGCCAATCAAGGTGAACTTAGGCAAATCAAGCCGTATGGACCGGGCTGCTGGTCCTTCTCCTATCATAATGTCTAATTTAAAGTCTTCAATTGCTGTATACAAAGTTTCTTCGACAGCAGGGTTGAGTCGGTGAATTTCATCTATAAATAATACATCATTTGGTTGCAAATTTGTAAGAATGGCTGCTAAATCTCCAGCTTTTGAAATAATAGGGCCTGAGGTTGTTTTAAAAGCTACTCCCATTTCTCGAGCAATGATTTGGGCAAGTGTTGTTTTCCCAAGGCCAGGAGGTCCATGTAAAAGTACATGATCTAGTGCTTCACCACGCTTTTTTGCTGCGTTGATATAGACGATAAGATTTTCGCGTAGAGCTTGCTGGCCAACAAATTCATTCAAAATGGTTGGACGAATGGTTGCTTCCCAGTCATCTTCTAGAAAGGCTTCAGGATTTATTAAGCGCTCATCCATAACGAGCCTGGAATTCTTGCAAAGATAATTTGATTAAATTTTCTAATGTAATCGGTGGGGTTATATTTTTATATGCTTTTGAAACAGCATTTTCTGCATCAAATTTGTTGTATCCTAAATTAATAAGGGCTGAAATGGCGTCGTCCATATCTTGAGACGGTGAAATGCCACTTGCGATATCTTTTACAGAAATACCAAAAATAATTGGCAGATCTTTCTTTCCTTTAAGCTCCAATATAATGCGACTAGCAAGCTTTGGTCCAACACCATCTGCTTTTGAAATCATGGTGCTTTTTTGGTTTGTTATAGCTTCTGCAATTTCTGAAGCTGTTAAACTTGATAAAATAGATAAAGCAACTTTTGCCCCTACTCCTTGCACTTGTGTTAGAATACGGAACCAATCAGCTTCTTGTTCCTCTAAGAAACCGCATAAATGAGGTTGTTCATTACGTAAAACAGTTTCAGTCCAAAGTATTAATGGATCATTCAATTCGGGTAATGAGAGAAGTGTTCTTTTGGATACTAAAACTCTATACGCTACACCTTTAACATCGAGCAACACGCAGTCTTCATAAATACGATCTAAAGTACCTGTTAATTTAGCAATCACAATAATTCAAAATTTACTTTGTACTGCACCTTACCATAAAAAAGAAGATTTTTTGAAGTATCTGAATCAAAAAGGCTTTATGTTGATTTGAGGGAGTGAATTTCTTGTGCATGCATGAATGGTATGCCAAAAGTATGCGCTGACTCTTTGTCATGCCAGGTATCTCCAATCATTATAGTATTTTTGTTATGTATTATTTGGTGAAACTCCTTTTCTGCAATGCCTTTCATGACAACAAGCATGCCGATATCAGGTTTTTTAAACTTGCCTATGTAGTCTTTATACTTAGCTTCCTCATGAGCTTTTTTTATAAGAATGCCCGATGTGGTTTTAAGAATTGTGTGACACTCTATCCCTCCAATGGCTGGAGAAAAGGCAACAGCTTGTATAGGTAATATATTCATTAGATTAATAAATTTGGCTGTCACTAAATCTGGATCAAAATTCTGAAGCTCACTCTATGGAGATCTAAATCCTGAAATAATAAAATTAAAAGCCGCTTTATCCATTGTCTTTTTGACTCCTGGGAGTATAGTTCTTGAGCTTGTCTTATCATTAGGATTCTTGGAGCTAGTTATCGTGCCATCATGGTCCCATAAAATGATAGGTGTATCCATTTTAGACCTCATCCTTTCCCAGAAAATCTATGAAAATCAGCAATTTTCATAAGAATTGATTGCAGATGTAAAGGGGCTCTTTCTGGAAACAAAGTCCATTTGTGAATTTCGGCATCGCTATGGTTTAGTAATTCATCGTACATGTTTACCTCATCAACTGAGCACGTATCTAACATGTCTTTCGCGAAAGAAGATAAAAGAAAATCGCCTTCTTTTGTTCCTCTGTAATGACTTCTGTAAATTAGTTTTTTTAGCATCGCTTCCATTATACCAAAGCAAGGAAAATAATGGCTACAAAATATTTGAAGGTCATTCATAATCTAAAATTTAGCTTTAAATAAAGCTAAACATTGACTTTTTTCGAAATATTTAGTACTGTTTTTTGTAAACTAAAAACTATTTTAGGTGTTTATTCGCTTGAAATGGTAACAGTTTTCCCCTGGAAGTTTAGGCTTTACGGGGTGTTTGCTGTTTGTGATAACTTTAAGGTAAAGAGGAAATGAGTAAATCAAATACATCTACGCCAGAGTTTACGGGCTTACGTGCTCGACTTTGGCCAATACATGCACATGAACTAAAGAAATTTATACCACTTGGTATTATTATGTTCTGTCTGTTATTTAACTATACGGTACTTCGAGATACAAAAGACTCTCTTGTTGTAAACTCAGCGGGAGCAGGGGCAATCACTTTCTTAAAACTATATTGTGTAACACCAGCTGCAATATTGTTTGTGATTTTGTACGCAAAATTAACGAACATTATGACTCGTGAGAACGTGTTTTATGCGGTTGTAACGCCGTTTGTTGTGTTTTTTGGAGCATTTGGTTTCCTTATTTATCCTAATCTTCATATGCTTCACCCAGCACAAGAAACAATTCAAGCGTTGCATGCTGCTTATCCAGCATTAAGCGGATTTATTGATTTGTATGCTTACTGGGCTTTTTCTCTTTTCTATGTTTTGTCAGAAATTTGGGGAAGTGCGATGATTGCTTTGATGTTCTGGCAGTTTGCAAACCATGTTGTTCGTATGCGCGAGTCAAAGCGCTTTTATGGATTGTTTGCTGTTATAGGAAACGCAGCTCTTGTGGTTTCTGGTCCAACAGTTATGTACTGTTCAGAGCATATTAAGCATATGGTTCCAGAAGGAACAGATCCATGGCAAGTGACATTGTATCTTTTGATGTCATCAGTTGTTCTAATGGGTCTTATAGCAATGTACATGTATCGTTGGATGCACAAAGAAGTTCTAACAGATAAACTTTATTTTGATCCAGCCGAAGTTGTTGTGAAAAAGAAAAAAGAAAAGCCAGGGCTTGCGGAAAGCTTCAAAATTATTATGCATTCACCTGAATTAGGGTTAATCGCTATTTTAATTATGGCTTATGGCGTAACAATTAACTTAGTTGAGGTTCAATGGAAAAACCAATTAGGTTTATTCTGTGCGGGCGATAAAGGTCTTTTCAATTACTACATGGGAATCCTATCAACAGCAACAGGTATCTTTACAATCTTATTTGGATTGACGGTTGGTTCAAACATTTTAAGAAAAGTAAGCTGGGCAAAAGCTGCAATGATTACTCCTTTGGTTATTTTGTTGGCGGGTGGGTTCTTCTTCTGTCTAATCTTGGCTGAAGGTTTAATGGAGCCGCTTCTGCAAATGTTTAACACGCATGCGATTGCTGCTGCTATGTTTATAGGGCTTGGTATCGTTGTTGTTTCAAAAGCGATTAAATATATCTTGTTTGATCCAACAAAGGAAATGGCTTACATCCCATTAGATGATGAGCTTAAAACAAAAGGTAAGGCTGCTGTTGACGTGATTGGTGGTCGTGCTGGTAAAGCTGGCGGTGCTTTTGTACAAAACATGCTATTGATTGCATTTGCAACAAAAGATGTTGTCTCAATTGCTCCAATTGCGTTTGTTGTATTTGCTGTTGTTGCTGTTGCTTGGTTATATGCAGTAAGAGCACTTTCAGTGAAAGTAAAAGCAGCTGCACAAAAGCAGAAACTAGGGGAAGTGTAATTGGGCTTTTAAAAAGCTGTGATTACGCTAAAATGAGGGGTGCGAGAAGCGCCCCTTAATTTTTATGAAACTATGTTATAACACACTATATTCCTTACACGGATTAGATCAATTACATGAAAGTTTTTTAAGCTTTCTAAAAGGAAAAGAATTAAATTCTTGTAATGAGCTTGTAGAACTAGGGGAATACTTAGAAGAATTCTTAGCAGATCAGCTGGGCATTAAAGACATTTTATCAGAGCAATATATTAAGGCATCAGAGTATAGCTTAATAGCATACGCTAAACGCCAGTTTTTGCAGCGTTATGTGCTTAAAGAATTTTCTAACCCTCAAGATAGTTGGAAAGATTTATATACTTTTTCAAATCAAAAAGAATTTGCCGAAAAGGCACTCGAAGCGCTTACTCATAAAACTTTAGATTTAGAAAATCTTGCAAAATATGCAGCATGGGCAGTACTAACGAAAGAGGGTCAAATAAAGCATAAATTTGATCAGCTTTTTCATGCGCCCAAAAAAATAAAGGGAGATTTTTTACTTCGGCATGTAACGAATACAGAGAAAGGCTATATAACTACAAATCCCCGTAACCGTGAAGGTTTCTCATTAACAGATCCGGGATGCTCAATAGAAAAAGCAGCTGACGAATCTCACTATTGCATTCTTTGCCATCACCAAAATAAAGATAGCTGCCGTGCAGGGATTACTCAAAACTCTGCAAAACCTGGTTGTCCATTAGATCAGAAAATTTCACAAATGCATGAGCTCAAGCGTAAAGAAATGAATATCGCCGCTTTAGCGGTGATTATGTTAGATAATCCTATGGTTGCTGCAACAGGGCATCGTATTTGTAATGACTGTATGAAGGCTTGCATTTTTCAAAAACAAGATCCTGTCAACACGCCAGGAGTTGAAACCAATATTTTAAATACTGTATTGAATCTACCTTATGGCTTTGAGATTTATAGTTTGCTTACACGTTGGAATCCTTTGAATAAAGTTCAACCTTTACCTTCATCAGAAACAGGATATCAGGTACTCGTAGTAGGACTTGGGCCGGCAGGATTTAGTCTTGCGCATTATTTAAGTCGGGATGGGCATAAAGTTGTCGGTATTGATGGTGCAAAAATTGAACCATTACCCAACGAGCTTCTTGAAAAAAAACTTATCGAAGATGTTAATATATTATATGAAAATCTGGAGGAGCGTATTTTAAGCGGTTTCGGTGGTGTGGCCGAATACGGCATTACAGTACGTTGGAATAAAAACTATTTAAAGATAATACGTTTGCTTCTTGAACGCAGAGAAAATATTCAATTTTTTGGATCTACGCGTTTTGGAAGTCAAATTAATGAAATGAATTATAAGCAGCTGGGTTTTGACGCAGTGGCTTTATGTACTGGTGCCGGAGCACCAAAACTTCTAAATATCCCGGGGACTTCTACATCCGGAGTTCGTTTAGCTAGTGATTTTCTAATGGCGTTACAATTAACAGGTGCTGCGAAAAAGGATTCTTTAGCTAACTTGCAGCTTTTAGGGCCAATTTTAGTGATTGGGGGTGGGCTTACAGCTATAGATGCAGCAACTGAGGCTAAGGCTTATTATAAGGAGCAGGTGAAAAAATTTAAGCAGCGTTACGCGGAATTATTAAAGGCTTATAGTGAAGAAGAAGTCCAAAAATATTGGACTCTTCAAGACCATGCAGATGCAAAACAATTTTTAACATGTGAAGAAGCAGAAGTTCGTGTTATTTGTCGATCCGATATTACCCAGGCGTCGAGCTATTCCTTGAATCATGAAGAAGTTGAAAAAGCTTTGGAAGAAGGAATTATTTTTGAACATCATCTTGTGCCGCTGCGCATTGAAAAAGATGAAATAAATTTAGTCAAAGGTCTTTGGGTAAAAGATGGTGATCGAGAAAAATTTATCCCAGCTCGCTCCATTATTATGGCGGTGGGCACTCATCATGATCCATTACATGAAACATTTTTAAGCTTTGGAGATGCGCATCCTGATTATGCAGGTAGTGTGGTGAAGGCTATTGCTAGCGCTAAGCAGGGCTATAAAAAAATTAGTGAAAGTTTAAGATTAAAACCGCCTCTACCCAAAAACGAATTGGATAAAATGTTACGAGCTGAGGTTGTATCGCTTAAACGCTTATCTCCTAGTCTTACTCAATTAGAGATTAAAGCGCTATTAGCGGCAAAAGTATTCCAATCGGGACAATTTTACAGACTCCAAAATTTTGAATCTTTTGCGCCGATTACCAACAGCACGCGCCTGAGTATGGAAGCATTAGCGCTTACGCCTGTGAGTGTTGATTCAACAATTGGAATTATTACATTCATTATTGTGGAAATAGGTACCTCTTCAGCGTTGGTGCAGTATATGAGTCCAGGTGAAAAGGTTGCTTTGATGGGGCCATCTGGTACGCCTACAGAGCTTACAACTAATCAACAAATTCTCTTTATTGGTGGTGGGCATTTCAACTTAGCTTTGATTCATATAGCGCAAGCTTTAAAGGAAAAAGGTAATACTATTCATTGGATTGCGGGATACCGAAAAAATACGGATAGAACGCATGCGGAGGAAATGGGATCTATAGTTGATAAGATATGGTGGTATTATAATGAAGCTGAGTTCGGTGAGAATCGAGGTAACGCTATTGATGCGTTGCATTATTTACGAGAGCAAAACATTTTACAAACCTTTGATAGGATTTTTGTCATGGGCTCGACATCAATGCAAGAATCCATTGCAAAAGAACTGCAGATTTTACAGCCTATTTTAAAGCTTGGCGTAAAAATAATTGCTAATGTTAATGTGCCTATGCAGTGTATGATGCAAGGCATATGCGGGCAATGTGTTGTAACAAATAAAAATGGCCCTCAATTTTGCTGTAAAACTCAGGAATTGGAGATGCATATGATGCCATTTGAAAATCTGCAAAATCGTAGCCGACAAAATAGTTTGTTGGAAAAAATTTCAGTACTTTGGTTAAAATATATTACCGAAAAAGAAAATGGAGTTATGCAATGAATCAAGTTTATCCTCACATAACGCAATCAAAAACTTTGGGGGAGCGTTGTGCAGACAAGGTCGCCGAATTTGGTGGTAGCTGGACTTTTATTATTTCTTTTACGGTAATAATGATTGGATGGATTGCTTTTAATTCATGGGTGCTTATTTTTAAGCCCTTTGATCCATATCCATATATTTTTTTAAATTTTGTATTGTCATGCCTTGCTGCACTTCAAGCGCCTATCATTATGATGAGTCAGAATCGTCAAGAGGCAAAAGATAGACTACGTGCTGAAAAAGATTATCATATTAATCTGAAGGCGGAAAAAGAAATTCAGGAAGTCAAAGATTTATTGAAAGAAATTATAATGGCGCAACAAAAAGAATTTCAAAAACTTGAAGCCTCGATTAAAGAGCTAAAGACTGTTTCTTAATTCTCGCCAATGCGTTGTGCGAGACTTGCTTCTAAAAATACATCAATATCTCCATCAAGTACTGCCTGTGTATTACCTTTTTCCATCCCAGTGCGATTATCTTTAACTAATTGATATGGCTGCAAAACGTATGATCTAATCTGATGTCCCCAGCCAATTTCAGTTTTTGAGCTACTATTAGCATTTGCTTTGGCTTCTCGTTCACGAAGCTCAAGCTCATAAAGTCGCGCACGGAGCATAGTATAAGCCTGAGCGCGATTGCGATGTTGTGATCGATCACTTTGACATTGAACCACGATATTCGTTGGAATATGTGTTATACGTATTGCACTTTCCGTTTTATTTACATGTTGGCCGCCGGCACCAGAAGCACGATAAGTATCAATGCGTAAATCTTTTTCTTCAATTTGGATGTCGATATTGTCGTCAATTTCAGGATATATCCAAACTGATGCAAAGCTTGTGTGGCGACGTGCATTGGCGTCATAAGGCGAGATACGTACTAAGCGGTGGACGCCACTTTCTGTTTTCAGCCATCCATATGCTTGATAACCATTTACCTTAATCGTAACTGATTTGAGACCGGCTTCTTCTCCAGGATTTTCATCAAGAATCTCTAATTTGTATCCTTTGCTGTCCGCCCAACGTGTATACATGCGCGCTAGCATTTCTGCCCAGTCTTGGGCTTCAGTACCGCCTGCTCCAGCATTAATTTCAATAAACGCGTTGCAAGAATCTGCCTCTCCGGATAACAAACTTTCAAGTTGAAGTTTTTGTGCTTTTACACATAAAATGTCCAACTCTTTTTCAGTTTCTGCTTCTGTTTCTTGGTCATTTTCCGCTTCGGCAAGTTCAATTAATGTAATTGCATCTTCAAGATCTTGTTTGAGTTTTGATACACGACCAAGAGCGTTTTTTAAATTGTCGCGTTCTTTTAAAATTTTTTGAGCAGTAACTGGATCATCCCAAAGAGTTGATGTTTCTGCTTGTTGGTCTAATGCCTCTAATGTTTTAATTGCAGTATTCCAGTCAAAGATGCCTCCGAAGCAAGGTAAGAGCTTGCTCAATTTGGTTAATTTTATGGAGATTTTCAGCTTTCATGAAACGACCATGTAATTGTTATTATTTTTATTTTACCCAAGATAGTGGTTTAAAAGTGTTATTGCAACTAGACTCTTTTAAACCCCATTGCTACTACATACATTTCAGCCGAATCTTGCCGGCTTGATTCGGGTTTAAAATGCACAACTTTGGTGAAATGTGTTTTAAGTTTCTTTAAGAGTTCTCCTTCTGTGCCTCCGCGTAAAACCTTTGCAACAAATGCGCCATTTTTCTTTAAATGGCTAAGGGTAAAGTTTAAAGCTGCTTCTAAAAGGTTTAGAATGCGTAAATGATCAACGGCAGGAATGCCACATGTCGCGGCTGCCATATCAGAAACAATCACATCTGCTTCAGTTATGTGTTTCGTGAGTTCTTGCTGAATCGATTCTTCTTCGAAATCTCCTTTTAGAATAACAACATTGGAGTTGTTAAATGATTCAATATCTTGTAGGTCAAGCGCAATTACTTTACCATGATTTTTTATTTTTTCAGCAATTACCTGTGTCCAGCCACCAGGTGCAGCTCCCAGATCGATGACGATTTGGCCGGATTTTAATATTTTATATTTCTGATCAATTTCAATAAGTTTAAAGGCCGCACGAGATCTATATCCTGTCTTTTTGGCTTGCTGTACAAAAGGGTCATTGAGTTGGCGTAGGAGCCAATTACGAGAGGACTGAGTTCTCTTTTTTTTAGATTTTAAGGTAACACGTCCAACAGGATTTTTCATTATTTACAGAAGATGATTTGATTTTAAAAGTTCTTGCAGTTCGCCATTTTCAAACATTTCTCGTACAATATCACAACCTCCAATAAATTCACCTTTAACATATAATTGAGGGATGGTTGGCCAGTTGGTGTAATCTTTTACACCTTGACGAAGAGTTGGATCAATAAGAACATTTATATCTCTGTAAGGAATATTAAGTTGGCTTAAAATTTGCGCAACAGTTGATGAAAATCCGCACATTGGCATAGCTGCAGTGCCCTTCATAAACAACACGACATCATTATTTTTTACTAATTCATCAATTTGTTGGTGTACGTCGCTCATGTGTTCCTCTAAATAGAATGTGTTTTTATTGATAGAGCGTGAATATTGCATTCTTTGAGTGCATTGTAAACCCTCTGATGTTGTTGTATGCGGCTCAGGTTATGGAAGCTAGCGCATTTAATATCGATAGAGTAATGATCGTTATCGTTCCTTAAATCTTTGACAATAACATCCCCTTCTGGGAATGCAGTTTTTAATATGTGTTCTAAATCTGATTTTAAAATGGGCATGATTTATGCTGCTTCTTGTGTTGATTTTTCATTTTGTAGATATTCTAGTAACCCAAAACGTTTTGCTACTTCTTTGCACCCATTCCAGTTTGTTCCTACTCCCACACCAGAATCTAAACGCTCCCCAGATTGGACGTCGAGAATCGATGAGGAATCTAGTCCAAAAGCATCGATAAGAATTAGCTTCGATGCTTCAAAAAAATCTTGAGTAAAAATTCGACCAAATTCTAGGCAGTAATTTGCAAGGCGAAGGTTTAGTGCTAGAAATTGCCCTAGCAGGAAATCGTTAATACGACGAATAGCACTGAATAATATTTCAAGCTCCTCTTCTTGGGCCCAGCCAAGAGAATAAACGTGCTGAGGAGCAATGACTACTTGCTCCCCTTTCGTATTTTTTACATAAAGTTCAATAATAGGCTCACTAAGTACAGTGCCAGCTTCTAAGTTAAATAATATGGATAAGGAGTCGATGGCAATGTTATGAACGCGGAAGCGAAAAGGTAGAGGATCAGCAAATCGGACTAGTTGCTCTCGCATATTTAATCTTTTAATTAGATGCGTCTCAACGCCAATTTGATTGAGGCGTTGCATAAGCAACTCGGAAAAACGATTATTAAGAGCTCCATGTGCGTTGGATGCCTGAATATCTGCTTCTTGATCTAAGCTATCTTTAAAGTATAAGACCAAAGTGCCTGGTTCAGGGCCATCGAACAATATTTTAGTTCGGCCATTGAATAGTTCTTTGCGGCGTGCTGAGCGTGCATATATATTTTGTAGATTTTTTACGTCTTGTGTCATAGACAATAATCAGACCAGTAAGACTTTGCTTACAAGATATAGCAATAAGATGTATTGTTTTCAAGTTTTTCTTCTTGATACCTAATAAAATGTTTGACTAATTTTTATAAACTATTTATGTTTTGTTCATGAACATAACTGATTCATGTGTACCCTAACTATATGCCTACTTTTCAAAATACTCGCGAACAAACAGAACAAAAGGTTATGGTTCAGCTTTTGAGTGAAATAGAGCGTAATCCTTCGTTTACACAGAGAGGTTTAGCCGGTGAGCTTGGTATTGCTTTGGGTTTGATGAATCAGTATTTAAAGCGCTGCATTACTAAAGGGTGGGTAAGGGCCTCGCAGATTTCTCCGCGGCGCATCACATATTTTTTGACGCCACAGGGCTTTTCTGAAAAAAGCCTTATGGTAACAGATTATTTATCACGTTCTATGGCATTTTTTAGAGATGCTCGTGCTCAGTGTGAAGAAATTTTTGAGAAGTGCGAGAAGCAACGGTGGAAAAAAATAGCTCTTGTTGGGGCGGGTGATTTGTCGGATATTGCACAATTGGTGGCAAATAGTCTTGCTATATCTGTTGAGATAACAAACGCCGCTACAGATTTTGAAAATTATGATGCGATAATAATAACGGATGTAGTGAATCCTCAAAAAACTTATGACGATATCAAAGAAAGGGTTGAGGATTCGCGCCTATTTTCTCCTGTGTTGTTACATATTTCCAGGGCTAGATCATGATTACTTGGCATGTTGTGTATACTCAGCCTTTAAAGGAGTCTATTGCGCAACAGAACTTGTTGAATATGGGATATGAAGTGTATGCTCCGAAGTTTAAAAAAAAACGACGACATGCTAGGAAGATTGAAGAGGTTGTAGCGCCTCTTTTCCCGCGCTATATATTTGTGGGGATGAATATAGAATGTGCTCAATGGCGAAACATTAACGGAGCTAGGGGTGTTTCTCATTTATTAATGACGAATGATTTGAAACCAACTCGAGTTCCCTGTAGAGTGATCGATGAATTGAAGGGGCAAGAAACGGAAAATGGGATTGTTCCTATAGCAAGCTTGGTGTCTTTTATTAAAGGAGATAGGGTGCGCGTTTGTGAAGGGGTTTTTGAAGATCAAGAGGCAATATTTGAATGCTTAGATGATAAAGGTCGCGTTCATTTATTGCTTAATTTTTTGGGAAGAGAAATGAAAACAGCTCTTCCAGCTTATGTTGTTGAGGCGGCATAGAATTAAGTTTTCTGGGCGTGAGTACCCAAGTAAAAATTTTGCAGTCTCGGTGATTTCACCCAGACTGCGGTAGCTATAGGAGAAAAAATGAAGGGTAAATTTCTAGGCATTTTGGGTGTTGGTTGTGTAGTTGTTGCGTTTTCTATGATGACAAATATTTCTGCCGTCAAAGATTATTTTATTCGTTCTGCTTTTGCTGATATTTATATAAAGTATTTTCGGGATGGAAAAGATATTGATGCTGACCATTTGATTTCATCTTTGGATGACGGCACGCCTATTGTGGTTAATAAGCATGATAGATGTGTTTGCTGGTTTGTACGTTTGGCAGGGCATTGGGATAGTAATGAAACAAGGGTTCTTGAAAAGCTTGTGAAGAAAAATTTCAATATTATTGAAGTAGGTGCAAATTTTGGTGTGCATACTCTACGCATGGCGAAAATGGTTGGACCTCAAGGGAAAGTATACGCTTTTGAAGCTAATCCTGCTGTTTCAAAATACTTAAAGATGTCTATAGGTATGAATCAATTGGGATCTGTAATTTCTGTTTATGAAAAGGCGGCAGGCGATATTAAAGGTGAAACGTATTTGACTTTTGGTGAGCTAAATATTGGAGGTGGCCACCTTGTATCATCTCCAGATTCTCAATCTGTGAAAATCCAGATTGTTCAGCTTGATGATGAAATTGGTCGCCAAAAAATTGATCTGCTTAAAATTGACGCGGAAGGTTGCGAAGGTAAAATTATTGCTGGTGCAAAAAGACTTATTGAAGATAATCCAGATATCATTTTGATGATTAAATGGATTCATCAACATCTTCAAAATCAAGGAACGGATCCCAATGCACTTGCTGACATATTCAAAAGGAATGGTTTTAAAGTGTGGCGTGTAGGAAAAAAATCTGCTGGAGAGCCATTACTTGTCCCTATCTCTTGCGATGATCTTAAAGTTTTAGCCGTAGGCGATGTTGTTTTGTCAAGAAATGAAATGAAATTGTAATGTTAATTGCGTGGTGTAGGTTATTTTGTTCTATGAAACAGCCGTTAGATGAAGATGTTAGGCGAAATTTTAGGAAGAGAAATGAAAACGGCTCTTCCGGCTTATGTTGTTGAGGCGGCATAGAGTTTAAGTTTTCTGGGCGTGAGTGCCCAAGTAAAAATTTTGCAGTCTCGTTGATTTCACCCAGACTGCGGTAGCTATGGAAAATAAGATGTCATCTTCAATATTGTCTGCAATTCAAAAAATGCGCTGTTTACTGACAAAAGAAGAAAAAGTAAAATGGCTTGGAATTATAGCTTTTGCTCTTTGCTCATCTCTTTTCGAAGTTGCGACTGCCTCTATCATTGTTGTTTTTGTTCAAGTGTTAAATCAGCCAGAACTTGGGGAAAAATATTTAGCAATGATAGGTTTAGCTGATGATTTATCAGCGCAACGCAGTGTGTTTTACTTGGCTATTAGTGTGGGTGTGTTGTATTTGATTAAAAACATAATTGCGGCTGTGGAAGCATTCTATCAAAATTTTTCTGTGCAAAAAATGAATTATCAATTTAAGGGCAGGTTATTGGAAAGATATGCTGAACTAGATTATGCATTTTATCTGACGCGGAATTCCTCACTTGGTTCTGCTGTTGTGGGGGGGGATGCTGAGCTGATGTTTTCTGCAGGGATGATGTCAGTTGCTATGATTATGTCTGAGAGCATGGTTTTTTTATTTTTGGTTATTATGGTCGTGCTTATGAACCCTTCATTATTCTTCGTGATTTTTTTGGTGGGGCTGATTTGCGGGTGGGGTCTAGTAAAAGGATTGATGCCAAAATTTTATAAATGGGGCAAGCATTTGCAAGAATCTTCCTTGTTATGTGGTCAAAATTTAGCGCAATTTTTTCATGGTTTTAAAGATATTGTATTGCTTGGAAAGCGTCAGATTTTTATCGATGTTTATCAGTATTATTCACAAAAAAGGTCTCATGCTCAAGCATTGCAAACAGCGACAAATGCCATGCCAAGGCTAGTTATTGAAACGTTATTTGTTGGAATTTTCGTTTTGGTTATCGCAATTTTGTGCTTAGTTCATGGTACTCCACTGCAGATGATTGGGGTATTAGGTGGATATCTCTACGTTGGATTCCGTTTAATGCCTGGCTTAAATAGGATGATTAATCAATTAAATACTTTGAAATCCAGTGTTCCTTCCATTGTTCGGGTATATCAGGAGTATAATGAGACGGCTGCTAAGCAAAATTACCTCAATATACCTGAGTTTCAATTTAACGAAATAATTGAGCTAAAAGATATTTTCTTTCGATACGCTAATATGGAAAAAGATGCCTTGCAAAATATTTCTCTTTGTATAAAAAAAGGTGAAAGTATAGGAATAGTTGGGAAAACTGGTTCAGGAAAATCTACATTAGTTGATATTATTTTAGGTCTTTTAAAGCCTTATAAAGGAGAAGCGCTTGTTGATGGCAAATTCACTGTAAGATCTTATCAGTGGCATCAAAAAATTGGATATGTTTCCCAAAGCATTTATTTAATCGATGATACAATCGCGGCAAATATTGCTTTTGGAGAAAAAGAAATAAACGAAGAGCGGCTAAATTTTGTGATAAATGCGGTGCAGTTGCGTAAACTTATTGATAGCTTGCCGAAAGGGGCGGAAACAATCGTAGGCGAACGAGGTATTCGCTTATCTGGAGGAGAACGTCAACGAATTGCTATTGCGCGCTCCTTGTATCATAATCCAGATGTTTTGGTTTTTGATGAGGCCACCTCTGCACTTGACAATCAAACAGAGGAAAAGCTGATGGAAACTATTAATTCTGTTAGCAAAAATCGTACTGTAATAATGATCGCTCATAGGATAACAACTTTAAAAGATTGCGATCGAATTATTGTGATGGAAAAAGGGCAAATAAAAGAAGTCACTCAATATAATGAACTCGAAAGAAGCAAGATGGTGTAATTTATGGTCAGCGTTAAAATAGCGGTAATTGGTTGTGGATACTGGGGTAAAAATCTTGTTCGTAATTTTGCAGAACTTGAAGTATTGCATTCCGTCTGTGACGCAAGTGAGGAGCTCGCAGAAAAAGCCTCTCAAACTTATGGGGTGCAAGTTCTAACTTTTGACCAGGTTTTAAAAAGTGACTGTGATGGCGTTGTTGTGGCGGCACCTGCAGCTCTACATTTTGATTTGACTCAAAGAGTTCTTAAATCTGGTAAACATGTATTTGTGGAAAAGCCCCTTTCTTTAAGAATCGATGAGGCTCAAAAATTATGCGATCTATCCGTTGAAGTCGACCGTAAGCTTATGGTTGGGCATTTATTACAATACCATCCCGCATTTCAAGAGCTTAAAAATCTAATTGCTAAAGGTAATCTTGGACGTCTTCAATATATTTATTCCAATCGTCTTAATCTTGGAAAATTTCGCAATGAGGAGAATATTCTGTGGAGTTTCGCCCCACACGATATTTCTATGATTTTGGGCTTGGTTGGGGATTTGCCAGAGAGGCTTTACGCTACTGGTGCTTGTCATCTTAACCCACGCATTCATGATGTAACAACTACACATATGCATTTTAAAAATGGCGTGCAAGCACACATTTTTGTCTCATGGTTGCACCCTTATAAGGAGCAAAAATTAGTCGTTGTTGGTGATCGTGGCATGGCTGTGTTTGACGATAGTTTACCTTGGGGGGAAAAACTAAAAATTTACCCTCATCAGGTTACCTGGGTTGATGGCCTGCCAATACCTGAAAAAGCAGATGTTATACATGTGCCATTGGCAGTTGAAGAGCCTTTAAAGCTTGAATGTCAGCATTTTATTGAAAGCATTAAAAATAATCAAAAACCGCGTACAGATGGTTTTGAAGGATTGCGAGTGCTTCGGGTATTAGATGCGGCACAAAAATCCTTGTATTCAGCCACAAATATTGTCTTGAATGATGAGATTCTGCCTTACTTTGTGCATGAAACCGCCATTGTTGATGAAGGATGTGAAATAGGAAATGGCACAAAAGTTTGGCATTTCTCTCATATTATTAAAGGCACAAAAATTGGTGAGGACTGCGTTATCGGTCAAAACGTTATGATTGGTCCGGATGTTATAGTGGGTAATCGTTGTAAAGTGCAAAATAACGTTAGTCTTTACAAGGGGGTTGTGTTAGAAGATGGTGTTTTTTGTGGTCCTTCTTGCGTGTTTACTAATGTTCATAACCCACGCGCAGAGGTAGAACGTAAAGATGAGTTTCGTCCTACTTATGTAGAACGTGGTGTGACAATAGGGGCGAACGCAACAATAGTATGTGGTAATCGTTTAGGTGCTTACAGCTTAATTGGTGCTGGTGCCGTGATAACAAAAGATGTCAAGCCTCACGCAGTGATGGTTGGTAATCCTGCAAAACAAATGGGGTGGGTAAGTCATGCTGGTGAGAAACTTGGAGAAGATTTTATTTGCCCACGAGAAAGACGCCAATACAAAATCGTTGATGGAAATCTGATTGAAAATGATAAAAGTAATACTAATAACAAAATAGCTTGATATAAGGTAAGGCCAATGCAATTTATTGATTTAAAAGCCCAACAAGAACAAATTCGCCCTCAAGTTGACGCGGCTATTAAGCGTGTTCTGGATCATGGCACTTATATTATGGGGCCAGAAGTCTACGAATTTGAAAAGCAGTTAGCGGAATTTTGTGGGGTTAAACATGCAATTACCTGCGCTAATGGTACAGATGCATTGGGCTTAGGGTTGATGGCTAAAAATGTAAAACCAAATGATGCTATTTTGGTGCCTTCGTTTACGTTTGCAGCCACTGCTGAAGTGGTTGCTTGGATGGGGGCAACGCCAATTTTTATTGATTCATTGGAAGACACATATAATATTGATCCAAAAAGTCTAGCACAAGGGATTCAAACAGCTAGGAAATTAGGGTTTAATCCTGTTGGAATTATTCCGGTTGATTTGTTCGGGCAACCAGCAGATTATGATGCAATCCAACAAATTGCTGATGCCCATAATTTGTGGGTTATGGCTGATGGTGCTCAAAGTTTTGGTGCAGCTTATAAAAATTATAAAGTTGGAAATATTGGTGATATGGCAACAACAAGCTTTTTTCCAGCAAAGCCTTTAGGGTGTTATGGGGATGGAGGAGCTATTTTTACCAATAGTGATGAGCTTGCTGCAATTATTAAATCGCTTCGCGTGCATGGTCAAGGATCTGATAAATACGATAACGTGCGCATTGGAATGAATGGTCGCTTGGATACTATTCAGGCTGCTATTTTGTTGGAAAAATTAAAAATATTTCCTGAGGAATTAATTGCGCGTCAAAAAACTGCTGATGCTTATGATGATGCGTTAAAAGATGTGGTACGAGTCCCTTTTGTTATGAAGGGCGCAACGTCTGCTTGGGCGCAATACACGATACGACTACCAAAACATATTGATAGAGATAAGCTAATTGCTGAGCTTAAAGATGCAGGTATTCCAACCATGGTGTATTATGTGAAACCGCTTCATCTACAAACGGCTTATAAGCATTATCCAACTGCTAACGAAGGCGTTCTTCCTGTGTGTGAGTCATTAGCAAATGAAGTGTTAAGCTTGCCTATGAGCGGATATGTGAAATTTTCACAAGACTATGCAGCTACAATAAAACGATGTCTATTGTAATCATTGGTAATGGTTTTATTGGGAGAGCAATTTCACAAACAATGTTGGAAAATCGATATAAGCATATTTGCTTTAACTCTGAGCAGTTCAATTTATGTGATCCTAATACTTGGAAAATTTTTCCGGATAATATTGAGCAAGTAATTTTTGCTGCCGGAAAAATTTGTGAGGACATTGAACAGCTAAGAATAGTGAACGAAGATCCTGTTAGCATGTTATGTGATTTTTTAAATAGCAAAAATGTAAAAAAAATAATAGCTCTTTCATCAGGTGCAGTTTATGGTGAATATGATCAAGATAGGTATGTAGGCTTAAAATGCCTTCCTAAAACAAACTACGGAGTTTCAAAATTAAATCAAGAAAATTTGTTTATAGCTAAATGGAAAAAAGACCTTAACATATTAAGATTATTTTTTTCTTATGGTCCTGGTCAAGAGGTTCCTAGACTTGTGCCTGGTTTGCTTTACAAGATCAAGCATGAAATGCCTATAAAGCTGAATAGCAATGGTGGTCCTATACTTTCTTTATCTCATGTAAAAGATATTGCAGAATGCATATTGCAAGATTTTTTATGTAATAATAACTCTAAAGCAATTCATAACTTATCCTCATCTTACAAAGTTTCAATTTATGATTTATCTAAAAAACTGGCAAAATTTTTGGGGAAAGAGCCATTTTTTCAACAGGCAGATCAAAAATCAAATAATTGTACTTCTGTAGCTTATGCATTCAACTGGCATAGATCTGGTAAATTTAAAGATGTGTTTCAATGAAAATTAGTGACGGGTTATTTTATTGTGTTCAAGCGTTATTAATGAATCACGAGTTCGGTATTTTTGATAAAATACGACCATTTTTTTATCGGCTATTTTTTAAGAAAATAGGTAAGGGGACTCGCATCTGTGCAAAGGTTCAGTTTAAGTATCCCAGCGATATTTCAATAGGAAGTTGTAGTTACATAGGTAGATCTTCTATTTTGGTAGGATTAAAGGGGTTACTTGTTGGGGATTATGCATTGATTGGTGCTGGATCAAAAATATGTACGACTTCCCACATTATAGAAGATCCAGATAAGCCTTTCTGTTTGCAAGGCATCAGGGCAAAAGAAATTATTATAGGAAATAACGTATGGCTAGGTTTTGATTCCAAGATATTATTGGGGGTTCGGATAAGTGACAACTGCATAATTGCCGCTAATAGCGTTCTTTTAGAAGATTCTAATTTTGCAAAAAACTCGATAATAGCGGGAATTCCAGCGGTTTTAAAAAGGAAAACAGATGCTAAATAACAAAAGAATTTTTATAACAGGTGGTGCTGGGTTTGTGGGGAGCTTGTTGGCCCAAACACTATCTAAAGATAACCAAATATGTATTTACGATAATTTTTTGCGCGATGCTCTAAAATTTCGTGATAAAAATGAAAATGGAAATATAACCATTATTAAAGGAGACATACTTGATTCCGATAGTTTAAAAAAGGCTATGGCAGAATTTTCTCCTACACATGTTGTTCATTGTGCTGCTATTGCTGGAATTGATTCAGTGATTAAAAGTCCCACAAATACTTTAAGAGTTAACATCCTGGGGACCGCCAATCTATTAAATATAATAAAAGAGTTAAGTCTTCCATGTGAAAGAGTTGTGTTATTTTCTACTAGCGAAATTTTTGGAAGCCAGGCTTTCCAAAGTACTGAAAGTCATAGTGCTGTTATTGGTGCTGTTGGAGAAGCAAGATGGACATATGCGGTGTCAAAGCTTGCAGATGAACATTTAGGTTTAGCCTATTTTAAAGAATTTGGGACACCTTGTACTGTTTTGCGCCCTTTTAATGTTTATGGTCCAGGCCAGGTAGGAGAAGGAGCTCTTTCAATATTTATTCAAAAAGCTATTAAAAATGAAGATATTTTTATTCACGGTGATGGTACGCAAATTAGAGCTTGGTGTTATGTAGATGATATGGTTGATGGATTAATGCGATGTATGACTAACCCAAAAGCAATCGGTGAAACCTTTAATATTGGAAATGCAAGGGCCGTTACAACAATTTATGGTTTAGCAAACGCGGTTTGTAAAAACTTAAATTCTAAATCTATTATCAAGTTTTCTGGAAAGGAAATGGCTGATATCGAATTACGAGTTCCTGATGTATCCAAAGCTAAATCATTTTTAGATTTTGAAGCTACAGTAGATTTAGATGAAGGTATATTAGAAACAGCTAAGTATTATCGTTCCATCAATTAAAAGTTTGATCTTACAAGATTTGTGTACCTATGAATAACGAAAGCTTAAAAAAACTTATTGATAGAAATATATGCTCAGCAAGAGAAATATTTACGCGATACTTACGATAGAAGCTTGCCATTTCAGGATGGATTATTTGATCGATTTGAGCGAGTAAAACGATTAGGGTTTGGTGAAGATTCTAGTATTTATAATAGCGCCTTACTGTTCGGATCTGTACAAGCCGGCAAGAAAGTTTGAATAGGGCCTTATGTAATTTTAGATGGTTCGGGTGGGGGCATTAAAATTGGTGATTTTTATGAATTATCTGCCGGCGTTCATATATATACTCATGATACTTTTATGAGAGTGTTTTCTGGCGGGATGGAAAGCGTTTATAAAGCTGCTGTAAAGATTGGCAATAACACTTATATTGGCTCTCAATCAGTCATAAAAGCTGGCATTAATATTGGTGCTAATACTTTTGTAAATAAAAATACGGAGGACTATTCCATAATAGGTGGTTCACCCGGAAAATTAATAGGGAAAGTCGTGATAAAAAATGAGAAAATTACTTTAGAATATTTTGAAAAAAATGATCATGCGTACGGGGATTATTTGCCAACCATAAGAAAAGAGATTAAAAAATGATAAAATGCTGCGAATGCAATGATTCAAAAAACTTAGGAAGTATTATTACATATAAGAGAAAATGGTTTATGTGTAATAAGTGTGGTGCAGCTTTTTCCGCTGAACGTGCTATTTACCCATTGTCAATGCTGCCTTTTCCTCATCTTAAGAAATCAAAAGATTTAAATGAAGATAATATTTATGATTATTTTGCCTCAAAGGAGCATGAAAAAGTTTCAAGAATAAATTACGAATTGTTTATGAGGAATTTTTCTAGCTACATAAATAATTTAGAGCATAAGAATATACTTGATATCAGTGGAGGTAGCGGACATTTTTTGAAAAATTTTAAGCCTTTCTGTAATTATGCATTAATGACAGAAATCAATACAAAAGCTGTAAATTTTGCTAACGATGACTTAAAGTTAAATGCTGTTCGTTTTGACTTTAATAAAGACAGTCTGGCGAAGGTATTTAATGAAAATAAAATAAGGCAAAAATTTGATTATGTTTTTATGGTTGCATGCTCAATGTTTTGTTTGGATATGTCTAAACTTATTTCTGAGCTTAAGCCTTATCTAAATGATAACGCTGTTGTTATATTATCAGGAAATGTAGCTCCTACTATTGGAGTAATGATAAGAACACAATTTGATGACTACAGTTACCTAGTCTTAAGGCAAAAAGAAGCATTAAAAAAATACTTTCAAAAAGATTTTTCTTTATTGCGCGAATCATGGTATCAGGATGAATATACAGAATATGTTCTCGCGCACGATGTTGGTTTATTGAATTCAATTTTGAAAAATTTTTATGCGATAAAGGCTGTGAGAAAAATCCTTAAGCAATTTCCTAATACAGCATTTTCTTCTTTTAGATTGAGAGATAGGCATTTGTATTATCAAGTTTTTCAGTATAATAAATAACATTATGAAAAAAATAGTAAATATTTTACACGGTATCGCGGATTCAATATTATTTTTTTTTCTCTGTGGGTTAGTACCTTTTATTTTGCTTTTTTATAAAAAGAGAAAAACTTACAGTAAAGAAAAAATGGCCATTTTATTTTTAGCAAGTGGAAAGCCTATCAAGCCGCCCTCAATTGAAGATAAAAAATACATGAAAGAATGGCATGAATATTTTCAAAAGCAATTTCTAAGGCCTGGTTATCAGGAAACCTTTGTATATTATGCCGGAGAATTTGAATCAGAAGTTTATCAATTAACAAAGAATGTAAAAGGTGTTGTCCAAAAATTATTAGATGATCAAGAAATTTTTAAAAAAACCAAGAGAGTTATAAATTTTTTAAAATGTTATTTTTTTGTTGTTAATTTAATTGATAACCAAAATATAACAGCAATTTCTGCTTATGCACCTTCAGATCAATTATTTTTAGCTGCTTTGCTTAGAATATTTAAAAAAATTCCCCTTATTATTGCAGTGATGGGAAATGGAGATTTAAGTCGGTCTGAATATCCTTTTAAATTTGGAAAGATGAAAAAATTTATACTTTATGTTTTAGAAAAAGTAATTGCAGAGCTTGCTTTCCATCAAGCCGATTTAGTAATGGCGTATAATAATCATTGTGGAGATTTTGCTTTATGTAATGGTGCAGATGCAAAAAAGATTAGGCGCACAAGAATCTATCCATGCGTCAAACCTATTAATAAATCTCATATTATTTCTCAGAATGATTTAGATAAGTTTCCTAAAACAAAGAAAACAATTATTACATGGTCACGTTTTTCTTATGAAAAAAAATTACCTTTTGCTCTGAAAGGAGCATTTAAAGCTTTAGCTGCTGATCAAGATTTGGGCTTATGTATTATAGGGTATGGGCCTATGGCTGCTGAAATTGAGATCTTGGTTAAAGATTCAGGAGTGACTGAAAGAATTTTTATGCCCGGTTTTATACCTTCCCATCAGTTAATGTCCTATATATTTCATTCAGATGTTGCTCTTATACCTTTGGGAGGATTTGCTTTATTAGAAGCTGCTATGTTGAAAAAAGCCATCGTTTGCTTTGATATAGAATGGCATCATGAGCTCTTAACAGATGGGTATAGCGGCTATTTTGCGGATTATCCTAACAGTGATCAAATTTGCGCTCAAATTTTAGAAGCTATTAACGATCCCATAGAAGCTAAAAAACGAGGAGAACGAGCTTATAAAAGATATAAATTGTTATTTGACGAAGAAAAAATATATAAACGTGAACAGCAAATTATGGGAGAGTTTTTTGAGAGAATGTAATAAAGCATGTTTTTGAAAACAATTGTTTTAAAGCTTAAAAAATATATAGCTTTTATTTTTTCTCCCAAATATTATTTTGGCTTAGAAAGAGATTTGGCATTTCTTCAAAATGAATTCGGGCATCTGCAAAAAATTAATAACCAGCTAAAACAAATGCACATTAAATCAAAGAAAAATGAGAAAATAGTGGTGGTATTTCTCGTGCAAGAAGTAAGCCTTTTCTCCGTATTTGATTCAGTAATAAATAAATTATTAAATAACGGCAAATTCAAATGCCATGTGATTATAGCTCCTCAATATTTTTGTAAAAAATGGAATGAAGATTCTTATTCAGAACTTAAGAAATATTTTTTAAAAAAGGGAATTATTAGCATTGATGGAGTGGTTAAAATTTCTTCCGAAAATGAAATAGAAGAAGTGTTAGATTTGCAAACGTTAAATCCGCATTATGTATTTTACACCTGTCCTTATATGGAAGACTATCATATTTTTCACAGATGCGCTTATGTAAACAATTTTGCACATGTGTGTTACATCCCATATGGATTTTTATTAGCTGAACAACCTGAAACCCAATATCATCAAGAGGTCCATAATTTAGCTTATAGAGTATACTGTGAAACTGATTTTCATAATAAAAATTATGCTGCGCGCTGTGATAAGGAAGCAAAAGTTATTACGACTGGTTATACTAAATTTGATCTCTTGGATAATATCAAGGTAGCAAATGAAATTAAAAATATAAAATCTAATTTCAATAAAATCGTTATTATTGCTCCTCACTGGTCAGTGGGAAATCTTTCTTCTGTCACATGTTATGGAACATTTGATAAATATTATGAACACATTGAAAAATTGCTAATAACTTTTCCGAATGTTTATTTCGTATTTAAACCTCATCCAAGCTTGAAAAACGCTCTTTTAAGAGCTAACGTATTGCAGCTAAAGGAGTATGAAAAACTTCTAAGTGGTTGGTCAAAGCGTAGTAATTTTTGCTTTTATGATGGGGCAGATTATTTTGAATATTTTGCAATATCTGATGCTCTTATTACCGATAGTGTATCTTTCCTTGCAGAATACGTTTTATTTGACAAGCCTTTGCTTCTTTTGTGCCGTCAGGACTCTTCACCCTATAATAAGATAGGTAATCTTTTAGTGAATAGCTTTTATAAAGCCTATTGCTCAGAAGATATTTATGATTTTATGAAAAATATAATTTTAGCAGATCATGATCATCTCTATGATAAAAGAAACGCTCTCATCGAGATGATACGTGGTTCTAGTCAACAGGCTGCTGATTTGATAGAGAATGATTTGCTAAATGTTAATTAAATGAATGTGGAACAAATAAATATGGATAAAAAAATCGCATATTCAAATGTAAAAAATTTCTTTGATAGCCGAGCTTGTGATGCGCAAGGTGTTAATTCAACCATGCTTCAAAAAGACCCCAACATTGCTTCTGAAAGAGATATGGCAGAAAAAGAAATATTGCTGAGTTTAACTTATGATGTACAGGTAAATGATGTTTTAGATTTAGGCTGCGGAAATGGAAGATTAGCGGATCTTTTTAAAAATGTAGAAAATTATGTCGGTGTAGATTTCTCAGAAAATTTAGTAAAGTTGGCTTCAGAAAGAGGATTAGGAACGCAATATAAATTTTACGTAAGTTCTGTTACAGAACTTCATAAAATAGAAAATATTTGCGAAACACAATATGATTTTATTGTAATTTCAGGCCTTTTAATTTATTTGAATGACGAGGATGTCAGTAAGCTAATTCAGCAAATACTAACTTTGTGCAATGAAGAATGCAGAATTTATTTAAGAGAACCTGTATCTGTACTAAATGAAAAACTTTCTTTAATTGATCATTATTCTCAAGAGCTTGGAACTTATTATAATGCAGTTTATAGGACCGAAGCAGAACTTTTAAATTTTTTGAATCCTTTAATTGTAAATGGATTCAAAGTTGCTAAAAGGGATTACATGTATAAAGATTTAAAATTAAATAACCGTGCTGAAACGATCCAAAAATATTTCTATTTAGAGAGAATAAGATGAATACTGCTATCTGTTTAGATCTTGATGGTACAGTTACACGTCAAGAAGTTTTGCCGCGCATTGCTAAGCATTTAGAGATACATGAAGAAATAGAAACGTTAACAAATGCTACGATTAAAGGTTTTATTCCTTTCGAAAGTTCTTTCAAACTGAGAGTAAGATTGTTGAAAGAATTTTCCGCAGAAAGTGTAAGAGAATCTCTAAGATCTATTCCTTTGTACGAAAATATTTGTGAGCTGATGAAAAAGCATCCTGATAATTTTTTCATCGTTACCGGTAATTTAGATGTATGGGTAAATGAGCTCATAAAAAAAATTGGTGTGCAAGCATTTACCTCAACGGCAAAAATAAAAGCAGATGAAGTGATAGGCATAGAAAAAATATTAAATAAAGCAGATGCAGTAAATGAGATAAGAAAGAAATTTCAGAGGGTTGTGGCGGTAGGAGAAGGAATGAATGATATTCCAATGTTTGAAGCTGCAGATATAGCGATTGCATATGGAGCAACGCATCCACCAGTTAGAACAGCTTTAGAATTGTGTGATTTGGTAATTAATAACGAGAATACATTATGCAGACTATTAAAAACGCTGTTATAGCAGCAGCTGGCATGGGGAAGAGATTGGGATTTGATATGCCCAAACCCCTTATTAAAATTCATGAAAAAACCCTTATTGAATATCAATTAGATCTTTTACAAGAAATAGAAAACATATATGTAATTGTTGGATTTAGAGCTGAAGAAATGATTAATCATATTAATAGCATTAGGAAAGATGTTATTTTTGTCATGAATCATGATTATGCACATACAAGCACATTGTTTAGCTTACAGTTGGCTTTAAGGTATATAAAGGGGCCCTACATTTTTTTAGATGGAGATATTTATTTACATAAAAAAGAATTCCTATCTTTCTTAGAAAAGGCATCTGCTTCTTCTGAGGATATTATAGGGATCACAAAAACTAAATCCGAAGATAGCGTATTTGTTGAAATGAATGATAAAGGTCAAGTGATTGATTTTACAAGAAAAATTAAGCATGAGCACGAGTGGCTAGGATTAGGTTATTTCAAGAATGTGCTTTTTTCAAGCAATGAAAAATTAGCTGATGTTTTTTCTCAATTATACAAATATTTACCTTTAAATAGTTTCGTATTTGATGCGTATGAAATTGATACGCCTAAAGACTTAGAGCTAGCAGAGCGTTATATTACTTAGTTTTAGCATGTGTGGAATTTTTGCATTATTAACTTCTCAAAAGTGCGAATTTGCACTTTCTGCCGCTAACGCCATGCAGCATCGTGGTCCTAACGGGCGGGGAGAGAAGCTTGTTCGGACTAAAGATAAAAAATATATTTATTTCTTGCACTACCGATTGTCCGTCCTAGATTTATCCATGCGTGGCAATCAGCCTATGGAAGATGCTCAGTCAGGTGCTACGCTTATTTATAATGGAGAACTTTATAATTATTTAAGTTTAAAAAAAGAGTTGGAAGAAAATGGTTTTAGCTTTAGTACCGATACTGACACAGAGGTTGTTCTAAAAAGCTATCTACAATGGGGGCCTGATTGCGTTAATCGCTTCAACGGAATGTTTGCATTTGCTATATGGGATGCTGAAAAGCAAACTATATTTGTTGCTAGAGATCGTTTTGGAGAAAAGCCCTTATTTTATGGGTATTCTAGCTCAAAAGAACACATGCTTATTGCCTCAGAAATGAAGTCAATTCTTGATCATCCACAATTTGTTGCTGATCCTGATTTTGAAATTTTGGAAAATTATTTAAAATACGGGAAAAGCGTTACTTCTTATCATGAGACGCCGTTTAAAAATATTCATCAGCTTACTCCTGCATCTTGGATGATTATTTCAAGTGGTGGCGAAATTATAAAAAAATCTCGGTACTGGCGACCATTATATAATGGTAATTCTAAAGTTAAGAATGCGAATGATTTAGTATCTGAGTTTTCTTATCTTCTAGAAAAAAGTGTTTTAGATAGAACGCGATGTGATGTTCAAGTAGGAGCTTGTTTATCCGGAGGATTAGATTCAACAAGTATTACAGGTTATCTTTTTAAGAATCGTCCTCAAAATTTTTCTTCTACTATATCTGTGCGATTTGATAATGATATAACAATTTCAGAAAGCGGATATTTAGACGAGGCTACAAAGAGATTTTCTGGCCTACATTATATGATTACTCCTACACCAGAAGACTTTCTGACGGACATAGAATCAATACATTGGCATCATGAAATGCCCTTACCATCTGCTTCAATGTTTTTAGAGTGGTCGGTGATGAAAAAAGCAAAAGCCGTTGGAAATACGGTTATGTTAGATGGGCAAGGAGCAGATGAGTTATTAGGAGGATATCCTTATTATTTTCGACATTATCAAAAAGAGTTGGTTGCCAGTAAAAAGTTTGGATCCCTTTTTTATAACACTTATCTTTTTAGAAAATACTTGAAAAAAGAAGCTAAAAAATATATGGATTCAGGTAGAAGAGTTCCTATGAATTCTTCTCTTTCTGAGCAAGAGCTCCTGATGTTGATTATAAAAGAAATGATGAAAAAGTTTTTGAACAAGTCTCCTATTTTTAATGATGCTCATGCAAATCAAAACCTCTTTTTTTCTAACTTAATTCAGGAAGGCCTTAGCAATACTGTTTTGCAAGAGCAATTACACTCTGCAGATAGAAATGGAATGGCTTTTGGCATTGAAACTAGATTTCCTTTCTTAGATTATGATTTAGTAGATTTTTGTCTTAATTTGCCTCTTGATTTGTTAATTAAAAATGGAATGCAAAAGTACATTTTACGGAAAGCTGCAGAAAAAATAATCCCTGCAAAAATTTATAACAGAAAAGATAAAATTGGATTTTTAGCCCCACAAGATCGATGGTTGGCTGGTCCTATGCGTGAATGGTGTTTTGAGAAGATTTTTAACAGTTCTCTTAAAAATTTAAGCTTTTATAATTCCCATATGATAAAAGCTTCTTTTGATAATCTACGTAATAAGCCAAATTTTACTGATGCTGGAATTGTATGGAGGCATGCAAGCTTGAGTCAATGGATGCAAACGTTTAAGGTGCAAGCATGAAAAAGCCTACCGTTGCCATTATTTATTCTGGGTATGGCAATATCATACCCATAATTAACATTTTAAAAATGAATGCAATTCCCTACAAAGTTATTGAACATGAAGATAACGTTACAGAATACGATAAAATTATTATTCCTGGTGTGGGGGCTTTTGATCCGTTTATTGAGAAATTAAAAAGTAAAGGATTAGACCAAATCATTTTAACAGCATGGCAGAATAATAAGCCAATTTTAGGTATATGCATAGGGGCTCAAATATTAGGAAAATCTAGCGAAGAAGGAAACTTAAAAGGCCTTGGCATACTTGATATGGATGTGAAAAAATTTAATATAGAAAATAATAATATTCGCATTCCTCATATGGGATGGAATCAAGTCAATGCTTTGAGTTCTTCTTCCTTGTTAAGCGAAATTGATGAAGATCATCGATTTTATTTTGTTCACTCTTATCATTTTGTCACTAATCAACAAAATATTGTTCTATCTACCACTCAACATGGCTATGATTTTCCTTCAATTATTGCAGATAATAATGTTTATGCTGTGCAATTTCATCCAGAAAAAAGTCAGAAACATGGGATGCAATTGCTAAAAAATTTTTCTTTATCATGTTGATCAACAAAAGAATTATTCCGGTTTTATTGCTGCAAAATAATACATTACATAAAACTGTAAAATTTAAAAAACCTTCTTATGTTGGGGACCCGCTTAATACGCTTCGAATCTTTAATGAGAAAGAGGCTGATGAAATCATTATTCTCGATATAAGTTCTCGCGCTAGAATAACGGGGCCAAATTTTAATTTGCTTAAAAATATATCAGAAGAAGTGTTTTCTCCTGTAGCATATGGAGGAGGAATACGCACCGTTGCGCAAGCAGAGAAAATTTTAAGCCTAGGATTTGAAAAAATATCATTTTGTACCGAAGTGCATGATAAGCCTTCACTTTTAAAACAATGTATTCAAGAATTTGGAGCTCAAGCCATAATTGCCGCAATAGATCTTAAGAAAAATATATTAGGAAAAAGATATGTTTATACAAATGGGGGTGCTAACCGCATCAAAAAAAATTGGAAAGAGTATTTGATCTCTGTAGATGAATTAGGTGTGGGAGAGATTTTAGTTAATGATATCTCAAAGGATGGTACTTTAGATGGCTATGATTTAGAGCTTTTTAAGGAGGTCTCTGCGTCGTTAAAAACCCCTATAATTGCCTCTGGTGGAGCAAAATCTCTTACAGATATACATAATTTATTTTTAAATACCGACGTTAATGCTGCTGCTGCTGGTAGCCTTTTTGTCTATCATGGACGGAAAAAAGCTGTCTTAATTACTTACCCATCCAGAAAAGAAAAGGCTAAAATTTTTAATGTTTAAGCGAAATAATTTATACCAGATTTGCTCAACATGTGTAATGGATACATCTGATCCCAATATAGTGCTTAATGAAAATGAGATTTGTAACCATTGTTTGAGTTATGAGGAAAGAAAAAAACAAATTATACTTCCTTCTCCTGAACGTGAAGAAAAGCTCAATTCTATTATTACTGCCTTAAAAAACAAAAATAAGAATAAAGACTATGATTGTATTATTGGATTAAGTGGGGGAATAGATAGTTCTTATCTTGCTTACTGGGCATCTAAAGTTGCTAAGTTAAGATTATTAGCAGTACACGTAGATGGTGGTTGGAACTCAGAGATAGCAACAAGTAATATTGAAAAACTCGTTAAAACCTTGGGTATAGATTTGCATACGCATGTTTTTGATTGGAATGCAATGCAAGATTTGCAAGTAGCATTTTTGTGTTCTGGCGTGGCAAATCAAGATACCCCTCAAGATCATGCATTTTTTGCTGCCCTGTATAATTTTGCTTGTAAGCATAATATTAAAGTGATGCTGAGCGGTTATAATTTTGTTTCAGAATCCGTTCTGCCTACAGCTTGGGGGCATAGTGCTATGGATCTTGATCAGATTAATGACATTCATAAAAAATTTGGCAAGGGAAGCTTGCGGGCATTTCCTTGTGTAAGCTTTTTTAAAAATTATGTTTATTACCCATTCATAAAAAAGATGCAAGTTATCTCTCCTTTGAACTATATAGATTATAATCCTTACAACGCTATAGAAATTCTTGAGCGAGAAATTGGCTGGAAATACTATGGAGGCAAGCATTATGAATCTCGTTTTACGAAGTTCTTTCAGTCATATTGGTTGCCAGAACGTTTTGGGTTTGACAAAAGAAGAGCACATTTATCTAGCCTAGTATTAGCAGGCATTATTTCAAGAGATGAAGCACTAAAACAATTAGATATAAAAGCTTATAATGATGAAACCATCGAGCTTGATAAGGCTTTTGTGTCAAAAAAACTTGGATTATCAGTAGAAGAATTAAATGCGTTAATGCAAATCCCAATTAAGAATTATACTGATTATGCTAATAATCAGCGCAAAATGAAAATTCTTAGTATATTTAAATATATATTTTCCTTGCCTTTTACGCTTTATAAGCGAGTGTGTAAGTGAAAACAATTATTTCCATTATACCTCTTGCTCTTCAAAAAGATGGTAGAACTCTTAAGATGGCAGCTAGTTTTGCTAAACTGGGGTGTAAGTCTATTGTAATTGAGCATCAAAAATCTACAGAGGATTTTAGTAGTCTAGGTATAGAAGTTATTTCCTTAAATCAGGTAAGACAAGAGCATGATGAAAGCGAGAATGTTTTTACGACTGCACAGCCAGGCTACATAAGACGTATATTAGAATTTGCTTGGCATGGTTTAAGAAAAATAGGATTAGGTTGTATAAATGATTGGATTTCTTTTCTTGAATTTAAAAGGAAATTTAGAACGGAATATAATCTCATTAATGTAGATATTCCTGAAGCAGACATCTATGTTTTCCATTCTTATGAATTTGCAAAATTCGCATTGAGTTTAAAAAACGAAGCAAAAATTATTTATGATGCGCATGATTTTTATCAAGAAATCAACCCAATAAATGATGAATCAACTCTTGTTAAAAAATGGATAATGCCTTTTAGATGGAGGTTTGAAAAAAAACTGATTGATAGATGTGATGTTTTTTTGACTGTTAGTTCTGGGCTCGGAAAAAAGTATTTCAATGTATCAAATAAGAGGCCGCTTGTTATAAAAAATGCGCATGATGCAAGAAATGATCAGCCTTGTGACAAAGATATAAGAAAATATCTGAAACTGGATTCAAATGCAGTTATAGTATGTTGTGTGGGCAATAAGAAAAAAGGAATGGCATTTGATCAACTAGTGAAGGTTTTTTCTCAAAACCTAAAAAGCCTACATTTGGTTTTTATTGGGAATGGATATGATTATAATGCTAACACTTTCTCAAATATTCATTTTATTCCGGCATTAAATCTTAATAAATTAGTATCATTTTTAAAATCTGCAAACTTTGGAATTGTTCCATATTTTGATTTTTCAGAAAATTATAAATTTGCGCTTCCAAATGGTTTTTTTCAGCTAATGACTAGTCAGCTGCCTTTAATATTTTCTCATGCCCTTTTAGAAATTAATCAATTGAACAAAAAGTATAGTTTTGGGATTGCGGTAGATATAAAGCAAGGGGAAGAAGTCATTTTGGGATTGCAACAATTAGAAAGTGGTTATGCAAATTTTAAAAAAAATATTGTAAAAGCTTCAAAAATGTTATCCTGGCAAGCAGAAGAAGAAAAATTAAAATTTATTCTCAATAAGCTTGTGTAACACTTAATGTATGAAAATAGGTAGAAGTAATGAATGTTCTAAAAAAAATTTTTGATTGTTTGCTAATTATGAAAAACTATTTATATGGTTTTTTTATGAAGGTAAAAACAGCTTTTTATTCACCAAGTAAAATCAGTCGTTCTTTTTGGTCTAGTAGAAATTCCAAAAATTGGGATTTAAGTTCTCGCTATCCCGAATTGCAAGATGCACAAACAAAAGCACTCATCGGTTTTTTTAATAAAAATTTTAAAGATAAAAAAATTAAAATGTTGGATCTTGGTTGCTCCGATGGGTCGAGCTCTATTTTTATAGTTAAAGACTATTTACGATACGGACAAGGTTTAGATATTTCTTCTGAGTTTATAAAGACAGCCAATAAAGAGGCTAAAAATAATAATATCAATGTTGATTTTTCTACTTGGGATGCTTGCGAAGAAGAACTAAAAATTACGAATTCTTTTGATGTTGTAATGGCATTAGGATTGTTTACTTGTATTACTGAAGATAAGGTTTTTGAAAATATTATTAATGCAATTTCTACGCAAGTTAAAAAAGGCACGTACCTATTAATAAAAGATACCCTATCTGATACTCACGATACTCAAAAGGTTTTGAAAAATCATCTCTATGCTGCGAAATATAGATTTATAGATCAATATGTAAAAGATATATGCGATAAAGGATTTAAAAAACTTGACTTAAAAAGTCTTTATCGTTTTCCTTCAGAGCCTTATGCTTCATATTTTTTAATATTTGAAAAATTGTAAATCATGTGTAGCATTTTTGGATACATTACCTCTTCTAAAAATTTTAGCTATTCTTCGTTAACAAATATGCTTTCTCATAGAGGGCCTGATCATTTCGATTGCTATACCAATAATAAAGATATTTATCTCGCCCATAATCGCTTAAGTATTATTGGTTTGGACAGAGCTTCTAATCAGCCGATGCATGGCCAAGAAGATACAGTAATAGTATTTAATGGGGAAATTTATAATTATAAAGATCTTAAAAAAAATGAATTAAGTGAGTATCAGTTTCGATCAAATTCTGATACAGAGGTCATCCTTGCGCTATATGAAAAATATGGAATCGATTGTGTGCAGTATTTGCGAGGGATGTTTGCTTTTGCTATCTGGGATGAGAAAAATAAGAAGCTTTTTTGCGCAAGAGACCGTTTTGGAGTAAAGCCCTTCTACTACACTAAAAGGGATGATCTCTTTGGTTTTGCATCTGAAATGAAAGCTTTACTTCCTTTTTTAGACAAGATCCAAACCAATTTTGATGCACTTTGTGAATATTTGACATTTCAATACACTATTGGTTCTCAAACTTTATTTAAAGATATTCATCAACTTATGCCAGGGCATCTTATGGTGTGGGAGAATGAAAATATTACTATTAAAAAGTATTGGGACATTTCATATCAAATAGATTTTGGTCGCTCTGAAAAATATTTCGAAGAGAAATTATATGCTCTTGTGCAGGATTCTGTGCGTTATCACCAGGTCAGCGATGTTCCAGTTGGAAGCTATTTAAGTGGAGGACTTGATTCGTCACTTGTCTCTATTTTAGCCGCAGAATCGAATGAAAATTTTTATGGCTCATTTCATGGAAAATTTTCTGATTATGAAGGATATGACGAGAGTGTTTATGCTGAAGCAACAGCTGAAAGCATTCATAAAAAACTTTATTCGATTGATATTACTGCTCAAGATTTTCAAGATAATATTTCTAAAATTATCTATCATCTAGATACTCCTGTAGCAGGACCAGGATCGTTCCCTCAATACATGGTATCAAAGTTGGCATCGCAACACGTTAAAGTAGTTTTAGGTGGCCAAGGGGGGGATGAATTGTTTGGTGGTTACGCTCGTTATGTTATTGCTTACTTTGAGCAATCCATTAAAGCAGCCATTGATGGGACTTATAAAAATGGTAATTTCGTTGTAACACCTGAGTCCATTATTCCAAATCTAACGCTACTTCAAGAGTATAAGCCCCTTATAAAAGACTTTTGGCGTGAAGGGTTATTTGGTCCTTTAGATGAAAGGTATTTTAGGTTAATTGACAGATCGGTTGATACGAAAAATGAAATCGATTGGTGTTTGTTTGATAAACAGGCATTGTTAGAACGTTTTAAGATGATATTTAATAATCAAGAAAATGTTCAAAAAGAAGCCTACTTTGATAAAATGACACATTTTGATTTTAAATGCTTATTACCTGCGCTTTTACAAGTGGAAGATCGTATGAGTATGGCGCATGGTCTTGAATCTAGAGTGCCATTTCTTGATCATTCTTTGGTTGAGTTTGCGGCTACAATTCCAGCAGACATAAAATTTCCTGGAGGTAAAATGAAAGCTGTGCTAAAAAAGGTTTTTAAAGAGCATATCCCAGAAAAAGTTTTGAATAGACGCGACAAAATGGGCTTTCCCGTTCCTTTAAAAGAGTGGTTTTCTGGTCCTTTAAAAGAATTTGTAAATGATATATTCTCATCGCAAGCAGCTAAAACTCGTGGTTTTTATAATCCTCAAAGTGTTTTACAAAACTTAGAATATTCATCTCAGTTCTCTAGAAAAGTTTGGGGCTTATTATGTTTAGAGTTATGGCATCGAGAATTTCATGACAAGCAATATGAATATTGTAAAGTAAATTAAATTTTAAGGAGAAAGTTAGAATGAAGATTTTTATAACAGGTGGCGCCGGTTTTATTGGGTCGAACTTGACGGATCGTTTGCTTGCACGAGGCGATCAGATACTTGTAATTGATAATTTTGCAACGGGGAGGCGTGATAACTTAAAATCCCATCCAAATCTAAAGTTGGTAGAAGATTCAATTTGTAATCAAAAACTCATGAACGATTTAATGCAAGAATTTAAGCCAGATCTAGTTGTTCATGCAGCAGCTTCTTATAAAGATCCAAATAATTGGGTAGAAGATGCTTTAACAAATGTAATGGGTACAACCATTGTTTGCCAAGCTATGCAAACAGCCGAAGTCAAAAGAATTATTTATTTCCAAACGGCTCTTTGCTATGGTTTAAAACCGCTTGAGCAACCTATTACTCTTAATCATCCAATCCTTCCTCGTGGCTCTAGTTATGCTATCAGCAAAACAGCTGCTGAAGATTATGTACATTTATCTAATTTAGATTATGTGACTTTTCGGTTGGCTAATGCATATGGTCCTAGAAATGTTAGTGGTCCACTTCCTACGTTTTTTAAGCGACTTACAACAAATCAAAAATGTTTCGTCATGGATACACGTCGTGACTTCGTATACATTGATGATATGATCGAGTGTATCATGCAAGCAGTTGATGGCAAAGGAAGTGGGACTTACCACATTTCTTCTGGTTCTGATTTTTCAATTAAAGAATTATTTGATGCAACAACTAAAGCATTAGGAATGAATATCGCTGTTGAAGTTAAGCCAAGACAACCTGACGATGTGTTCTCAATTTTGTTAGATCCTTCAAGAACGCAAAAAGAATTGAATTGGAATGCAAAAGTTCCGCTAGAAGAAGGTGTTCAAAAAACAATAGAGTATTATCAAGAATACGGAATAGAAGAAACATTTACGCATTTAAAAGAAGTCAAAAGTTGATCTCTGCTTATCAATACAATACGTTTAATAACCTTAAAGAAGGTAATTACGGTGATTGTATAACTATTGAAAGCATAAAAGGAAAGGGTGATCATGGTATCGGAACATTTTCTCAGCTAGACGGTGAGTTAATTGTAAAAGATGGTATCTTCTTTCACTGTCGCCAGGGGCGTGCGCACAAGGCAAAAGAAAATGATCTTGTGGTTTGGTCCTGCTTAAATAATTTTTATAAGCCTAAAAGTAGTTGTAGGCAATTTAAATGGAAAAATGTTGAGGTTTTTCTTTTGGAAGAAAACATATCTCTTTCAAAAGATTTTCTAGCAATAAAAATTTCCGGAAATTTTGATGTTGTGAAAATAACAAGCACCATGCGTCAACAAAAACCTTATCTTTCTCTAGAAGAAGTTGCAGCACAATCTGATAATTATTACCATACGAATATAAATGGAGATATGATAGGTTTTTATGTGCCAAGATATCTTGCAGGTATGCAATCCTCAGGTCTTCATTTGCATTTTATTTGTGCTGAACAAAAATATGGCGGGCATGTTTTGGATTTTTATTCGCAAAAAGTTGAAGTAAAGTTGGAAAAAATAACTCATTTAAGCTTGGATTTTTAAAAATATGTTAAAAAATAAATCAGTACTTATTGTTGGGGGGGCAGGGTTTGTAGGAAGTAATCTTTGTTGTCAACTTCTTCAAGAACAAGCATCTATCACTGTTGTTGATAATTTACTTTCTGCGGAAACAGACAATCTTCCAAAAAGTCAAAGATTATCTTTTATATTGGGATCAATTGCAAACGATCGCGTGCTGGCTCAAGTAGGAAAAGATTATGATTATGTTTTTCATTTGGCAACCTATCATGGTAACCAATCTAGCATTTTTGATCCGATTGCAGATCATGAAAATAATACTCTGACCACGCTTAAACTTTGTGAGCATTTTAAAGGAAGTTCGCGATTAAAAAAAATTGTATATTCTTCTGCTGGTTGTACAGTCGCTAAAAAAACATATGATGAGGTGGGTGCTACGGATGAAGATGCAGAAGTTTCTCTATATCATGATAGTCCTTATCAAATTTCAAAAATCATTGGTGAATTTTATGGTAATTACTATTGGATGAAGTATGATTTGCCTTTTGTTAAAGCTAGATTTCAAAATGTTTATGGCCCACGAGAAATCTTAGGTGCAGGAAGATGGCGAGGCACATCTGCTACTGTTTGGCGAAATGTTACTCCCACGTTTATTTGGAAATCTATACACAAGGAATCACTTCCACTAGAAAACGAAGGCAAGGCATCGCGAGATTTCATTTATGTAGGCGATATAGTTAATGGCCTAATTGCTTGTGCTATAAATGGTCGAGCTGGAGAGGTTTATAACTTAGCATCTGGTGTTGAAACAACCATTAAAGAATTGGCAGAAGCAATTAATCATCTGACTAATAACTCAACACCTATTGCATACACTAATCCGAGGCCGTGGGATCGATCAGGTAAACGATTCGGTTCTACGAATAAGGCCAAAAACGAAATTGGATTTCAGGCCCAAACATCTCTTGAAGAGGGATTAAAGAAAACGATTGATTGGACAAAAGAAAATCAGAATTTGATTTTATCTAATATTTCCAAATACACTTACTTCATGCCGGAACTTTCAACATATTTATGACATTTCGCCTGTATACTATTGTAGGAGCAAGGCCACAGTTTATCAAAGCTGCGGCTTTTTCTAGAGCTTTGCAGAAATATCCCCAGATAGAAGAAGCCATTATTCATACAGGACAGCATTTTGACAGCAATATGTCAGATATTTTCTTTGAAGAACTTAAAATCCCAAAACCTAAGTATACATTGGATATACAGGGAGGCTATCACGGTCAAATGACAGGTCGTATGCTAGAGAGTATTGAAAGTATTTTTCTTAGCGATAAACCTGATGCTGTTTTAGTGTATGGAGATACAAACTCAACCTTGGCGGGGGCATTAGCAGCATCTAAACTTCATATCCCCGTCATTCATATAGAAGCAGGTCTTAGATCATTTAATAAGGAAATGCCAGAAGAGATTAATCGCATTCTTGCAGATCATGTCAGTTCTTATTTATTTTGTCCTACGCAAACAGCTGTGGATAATTTAAAGAAAGAAGGGATCTCTCAAGCTTTTTACCATGTAGGTGACATTATGTATGACGCAACCCTGTATGCTCTTGCTCACGTGAAAAATGATATACTGCTACAGCAGAAAATGTCTTATTTGCCTGCAAAAAAATTTGCATTGATGACTGTGCATAGAGCTGAATCTACTGATGATAAAAAAAAATTTCGAGATATTATTAATTATGCAAATCAGTTTGCAAATGAGCATGACTTGAAGATTGTATTTCCAGTTCACCCTAGAACAAAGCAGTTAATAAATCAGACGATGGATAACTTTTTGTTCATTGAACCTTTAAGTTATTTTGAAACCCAATTCTGCTTAGCTAGAGCAGAATTTGTTTTAACGGATTCGGGTGGGTTGCAGAAAGAAGCTTATTTTCATAGAGTGCCATGTGTTACATTACGTTCGGAAACTGAATGGGTTGAAACAGTGACGCATGGATGGAATCGTTTATGGAGAGTTGATGATTATAAAATACGCAGAGAAATTACTGAATATGGTATAGGTTGCTCTGCGGAAGAAATAATAAAAAATATTGTAAATACATGTCTATGAAAACGCTCGTATTATACTCATCTTATACAGACCAAATGTCATATTTTGATGATTGGGTCGACGCTTTCAAATATCATAAGGATTATAATGCGGAGTGCATAAATGTATTTAATGCAGAAAAAATTTTTCATGATATTGCTAAAAAAATTGAAAAATCTGATTTAATAATTATTCATCATTCCATGAATGGAGATACATTAAAATACATTAAACCTTTCATGAGTCCTTTGAAAAATAGGAAAGGGAAGTTGGTTTCATTTGTGGGTAATGAAGTAAATTTACCAACATTTGGAATGGCTCCCAAAATTCAAAATCTTAAAGAATTGGAAGCGGAAATTATTGCGACACAGCTTTTGCAAGAAGCGGGGGAATGGCTATATCAAGAATGTAAAAAATCTAAGGTGATCTCTTTACCTCATGCCTTAAATAGTAGGGTGTTTGTTTCAAAAAGAAAAGTTCGACAAATTGATATTGGCACAAGATCTGCTAGATATGGGGTTTATATTGGAGATGATGATAGAAATAATATAATTCAATTTTTCTATAAAAACTCTAAAAAATTAGGTTTATATGTTGATTTGGGTCTTGATGCTGGATCGCAAAAAAGATTTAATCGATCAGAATGGGCTGAATTTTTATCTTCATGCAAAGCAACCCTATCGACAGAAGCTGGTTCATTTTATTTAGAAAGAGATGATGATCTTGTAACGCAAATACAAGAATTTTTGAAAAAAAAATCAAAAAAAATAGTGTTGCCAAATGAAACAGTCGCAAGAAAGATATATCGTGCAATTGTACCATCTTCAATCAGAAAATTTATAATTTCTCTTTTAAAAGAAAAATTGATAGAAGTTGGCAACCTAGATGATAATTACGATTTCAATGAAATATATGAAAGATTCTTTTCTAAAACTAAAAAGTGTCCTGCTTATTCTAAGGCTATATCTTCACGGCATTTTGATGCTATTGGAACCAAAACTCTCCATATAATGTATCCTGGACGTTATAATGACATTCTGGTGTCAGGAGAGCATTATTTTGAATTAAAGCATGATCATTCTAACATCAAGGAACTCGGTGATTATTTAAAGGATGATGTACTTATAAAAACCATTACTGAAAGAACGTATGAACACACAATGTCCCATCATACCCACAAACATAGACTTGATACATTATCCAAATACATCAGGTAGTCTGTTCTAAAATATTTTCTTCAGACGTGCCTAAAGCATCTAGAAGATTTATGCTGAAATTACTATTAGTAATGGCGGAGAGAGAGGGATTCGAACCCTCGATAAGGATTTACTCCCTATGACGGTTTAGCAAACCGTTGCCTTAAGCCGCTCGGCCATCTCTCCGTATTTATCATTTGTATTATCCCCCAAAACACTTGTCAACTCTTGACTTTAAATAAATGTTGAGAATCAAGTTGGCTCTCTAAAAAAAACATGCTTAAATATATTGTGGATATCTTTTGGTTTGTTTTATAGACGTGGTTTATTATGGGTAATACAACAGTGAAAATTCGGGGAAATGCTGATGAAAAAGAATCTCCGCTCACGATAGGTCAACTTTTTAAAACGCAGCGTCTTCAGCAGAAGAAAAGTCTTGAGGATGTCGCAGATAGCCTAAAAATTCGCAAGGTTTTTCTCCAAGCTATTGAGGATGAACAATTTGATCAGTTGCCTGGAGGTGTGTACACGGTTGGTTTTATCCGTTCATATGCTCAATATCTAGGCTTGGATCCTGAGACAATTATTGAGCAATTAAAAGACGAAAGCTTTTTCCTTCCTGTCCAATTAACAATGATTGGAGATGAGCAACATTTTCCTCCAAATCGCTTTGTTTCAAGCGGAATGATTCTGGCAGGATTGTTTTTATTGATATTAGGTGCAATTGCCGCCTATATTTTTCTAGGAAATCAGGAAGAAGTGCCGGTGCATATAAATTGGGCAGCTAGTAGTATAGAAGAAGCGGATACTAAAATAGAGCTTTAGGTTTTTGTCTTAAGTATTCCGATATCTTGAGGTGGCGGTTACTGTTGAAATGGTGCCGACTGAGAGACTCGAACTCCCGACCCACTGATTACAAATCAGTAGCTCTACCAACTGAGCTAAGTCGGCACTTCCACAAACATATCTAAAAATTCTTTTATCGTCCAGAGGAAATCGCATTATTTTAAGAATTTTTCCTGCAATTTACGATGCTGGCGATTTACCTGTCATTAATGTTTTAGCTTTAAAATCTAGAAAGATATTAAAAATTACGTAAAATTTTATGTTTAAAATCTTTGTTGTTATTATGCTTGCTGTTACAACAATTTTTGCTGTTGAGGAAGTTGCGCAACTTGAGCAACAGCGAGAACAACTTCACGAAAAAACTAGTGCTGCTGGGAAATTTGCCCAGCTTGCAAAGTATGTTATGGATAACAAAAGTCAGGAGAACAGCAATTTAGAGAGATGCAAGAAAAGCAAGGAAAAAGTTCGTTAATTGTACTTCGGAGTGTTGCTACAAAAGAAGATGCTGTGACAGCGCGTTCTTATTATTTAGGAGTAAGAGATAATTTATTTGCCGCGGAGATTGTTCTTGCTTTTGAAATTATGGCGTTACAATCCAGTGTTATGGATCAAAGCCAACGAGAAGGAATGAATACACATTTTTCCCAAACTTATGATGGTATGAAAGAGATGTTACCTGCTATCGAAAAGAGAGATATTTCTACAGAGGAAAATGCTCTAGCAGCGCGCATCTATTACAAAGGTGTTAAAGAAAATTTGCTTGGTCGTACTGATGCTATGGCTAAAGGCGAATCTTTTGGTTAAAAGCCACACTGCAATTTGTGCATTAAATAAGCTAAGCAAGAAGGCCTTGATCGTTGCGGTTGTTGTGTTGGTTCACCAAAGATTGATGATAAGAACTGAGTTGCTTGGCTTCTTTTGACCTTTTTTGTTGCCGCTAATGAAGTGGAGTCAGAGCTGATTGGTGTTATATCATGAGTTAGCAATGGATCGACATTTTCATCCGCATTCGTTGTATCTTTAGGTTTATGCTTAAAGTTAACTCTAGGTTGTTCTTTTAAGATATCTTCATCATCTAGATTTAGGGGTTTTACTTTCCTTCTCCACAGCGGATAGAGAATATCTTGGTCTGCCACTTTTTCTTCATCGCTATCAAAACTACTAACACTTTTCAGCTCTAAAGTATCATCAGCAGCTTGAGATGAAGATTGCTTTTCTTCTATATGTCTTTTGTAAAGAGCAAGAACTTCTGTTAAATGATCTTGGGTCTTAATTTTATCTCTTCCGTCATTAAAATGGTGGCTTAAGGCTTTGGGGGATAATTTTCCATCGATGGAGTGATATTCTCCTAAAGTTGTAATCGCTATAATAAAAGGAAGCGTGGTTCTTCTGGCTTCTGCAAGACTTTTAATTCTTGCTAACGTGACATCACCATTTTCTCCTGGCATTTGAATATCTAACAGTATTATATGCTGTTTCACTGCAACATCTAAGGTAAGCTCGTTTCCATCCTTTAGCGTAGAAAAACTAATCATTTGCAGAGAATCATCAATTTTTTGCTGTAGAGGGATAATCGAATATATCAGTTGTGCTAATGCGACTTGGTAAATAGTTAAAGTGTCTCTTTCCATCAAGAAATTAATGAGATTAGTTATGGATACTGTAGTTTCATCTCTCGAAATAGAAAATTTTTCACGCTTTTCTCTAAAGCCAGGATCTTCGGCAATTGCTTCTCTGATGCGTGCCGCTGTGTCATTATTTTTGATAGTTAGCTCATGTAACGTTGTATGTTCTTTTCGTTCTAAAAATGCAAGGAGGCGAGTTAAAACCTTACTATTATGATTTTTCATAATCCTTGCTGTCATCGTACGATTAACGCTTGAATCATCAACATACAGGATATCAAGAATTTGGCCCGCATGAAGCATGTTAAGTAATAATAAAATAAAAAAAATATAAAACATGTATTTATTTTATAAGTTATATAGGTCACATATATACTATTATAAGGAAAAAATCAAATTATTTAAAATTATAAATTAAAAAACTAGAGTTTTAGCGAATCCTACTCTTGTTTTCATACACATCTTGATTTTTTAGCTATTTCTGGTATGTTTACTGAGTCTGTTGGGGTATAGCCAAGCGGTAAGGCATCGGTTTTTGGTACCGACATCCCTAGGTTCGAATCCTAGTACCCCAGCCATTCTTATCAATAATCTGCTGAACGTGACAGTTCTTCAAGCCCCGTCACCTCTTTCTTTAGGGCCTCTAATTTCAGATAAATGCGGTCCATTGCGATATTGCCTAATGGCATGCGCAAAGGCGGATTTTCCATAGCAGCCAACTGAACGATAATTTTTGCAGCTTTCAGCGGATCACCATTTTGTTGGTGATTGGAATGCTTGCAATAATGCCGAGTTTGATCAACAGCTGTGCCTTCATAAGCTGGTAGAGCAGGTGCCAGTTCCAAGGATTCGCCCAAAAAATCTGTACGAAATGGCCCAGGCTCAATAATCGTTACTTTAATGCCAAACGTTTTTGTTTCGTGGGCTAATGCTTCTGAAAGCCCCTCTACTGCGTATTTTGTGCCGTTATAAATTCCATAACCAGCTGTTGCGGTTAAACCGGCAATAGAAGATAAATTAAAAATATGCCCAGATTGCTGCTTACGCATAATAGGCAAAACCGCTTGGGTCATTTCTATAAGTCCAAATACATTCACATCAAAAACACGACGAATGGATTGCATTGAACACTCTTCAATAGCACCCCCAAATCCATAACCGGCATTGTTTACTAATACATCAATGCGCGAAAATTTTTGTAATGCCTTTTCAACCCCACTTTTAATATGATCAGTATTCACTACATCCAAGGTTAACGTCAGGATGCGATCTCCAAATTCTTTTCGTAGATCATCTAATGTCGATAAATCTCGTGCCGTAGCTACCACCAACGAATCTGTTTGTTTTAGCAACTCTTCTGATAAAACTCGACCAAACCCTTTAGAACAGCCTGTAATAAACCAAACTTTTGACATGTTGTGCTCCTGATTTTCTTAAAAGCTAATTTTGCCTGAATGTTTTCTTAAGTACAATGATGCGATGCTTGCGTGATTAACCTCAATTTAATGAGTTTAGATTTAAATTTAAAAAAAAATAAAACAGCTAGCGACGATGATACGATTTTTTATTTTTGTTATCATTTTGCTTTTTGCTAACGTAATGCCAAGTAATAATGCTTGCGAGTCTGTTTTTGACCCATATGCCGATATGTGCTTATCAGCATTTCCTGGCCATCCTCATCCACCTATTTATAAAGTTACCTTGCCAAAAGGACAAGAAATAATCTTTTTAGGTACGGTGCATACAGTGCCGCTAGAGTGTTTTTTACCCTATAAAGTTGCACACCAATTAATTGAGGCTTCTCAATACATTATTGATGAAATAAATGGTGAACTTTTGGGGACATCTTATGAAGAAAAATATAGAAATGCTTTTCAAAAAGCTTTTAACGGGCAAGATCCAGAGTATGTGGATGTATTGTATGTAACTCAATCTAGCAAACAAAAAATGGCTGATGATTTAATTAAAGCATACACTAGCGATTATGCTTCAATGGATATCATTACTGCAACTTCTTGGACCAACAGCATGTTGGATAGAATTTTTGATGAAAATGATTGCTGGTATCACAAAGCAGGATTACAAGTTGAGTCTGATAGCCTTTTGGAAGCTTCCGCTATATCCGTATTGGAAGAAGGTAATTTGAGTTTAAAGATTCCTGGTTTAACCTATAAATGTATAAAAATTAATGATGTTGTCTATAAAGTGCCAACGCATAAAGGAAAAGACCTTGCACCAGAGATTTTTGCTTATTTGGTTCCAAATAATTTAGAGTTAGACAATTTATATTTTTCTAAACTGCAATTTTATGGCTATAGCATGCCAGATGTAGTTGGAGTTGAGGATCATTTAATAAGCATGAAAGAAGCCCAAGAAAAAATACTCTCTTCTTTAGAAGAGAGTCCTGACCGTTTTATTCTTGAGGATTTTCGAGATTTGGAAGTGTCTTTTGATGACGTAACAATCGTAAAAAAAGAAGATATTGATAATTTTTTATGGCATGTGTTTATGCATCCTCTAACATTTGAAGACAATACACAAATACTTTATTCAAAAGAGCAACCGTTGCCATTAGCAACATCATTGAGAAGAAATTCTTTGTGGACAGAACGACTAATGACTCTTAACGATAAGCATTTCAAGCAAGGTTTTGTGTTTATAGGTGAGGGGCACTTGCTCGATCTTTTTTCAAAGTTAGCGGACGTTGGTTGTACAATAAGTAATAGATTATCTGTTGCGGAATTAGAAAGATTTTTACTTGATGAAGTAAATGTCTTGAATGAACATGAGCGACGTAAAATAGCTATGCAACGAGCCTTTGGCTATTAGTTTAAATTCACTTTAGAGTATGATAGGTTAATTTCAATAGTCATAAATACCTAAGTCATGTCTTTAAAATCGCTGCAATCCATTCGTTCCACTTTTCTTGATTATTTTAAAGCCAATGGCCATGAAATTGTGCCATCCAGTTCGCTTGTGCCACAAAATGATCCGACCCTTATGTTCACCGCAGCAGGCATGGTGCAGTTCAAAGATGTCTTTACTGGTAAAGAAACCAGAGACTATAAAACCGCTGCCTCTTCACAAAAGTGCCTGCGTGCAGGTGGCAAACATAATGATTTGGATAACGTAGGCTATACCGCGCGCCACCATACTTTTTTTGAAATGTTGGGAAACTTTTCCTTCGGTGATTATTTTAAAGAACGCGCAATAAATCATGCTTGGGAGCTTGTTACTAAGCATTTTGATATCGATCCAAATCGCCTTCTTGTAACCGTTTATGCGGATGATGATGAAGCGGCAAGCATATGGAAAAAGCTCACCGGTTTTTCTGATAATAAGATTATTCGCATTGCAACGTCTGATAATTTCTGGAGCATGGGTGATATAGGACCATGCGGACCTTGCACGGAAATATTTTATGACTATGGTGAATCCATTCCTGGTGGTCCTCCCGGTTCAGCTGATGAGGATGGCGATCGTTTCATCGAAATCTGGAATCTTGTTTTCATGCAATATGAACAGCTGGCTGATGGTAAACGCATTAACCTTCCCAAGCCATCTGTTGATACAGGCATGGGACTAGAGCGTATAGCCGCACTTTTACAAGGTGTGCACAACAACTATGATATTGATCTTTTTACCCATTTAATTGATGCCTCAAAAAGCGAAACCGGCAATACAGGCATGAGGCAATCTCACAATGTTATTGCTGATCATTTGCGTGCGTCCAGCTTTTTAATTGCGGATGGTGTGCTTCCCTCAAATGAAGGACGTGGATATGTACTTCGTCGCATTATGCGACGTGCTATGCGCCATGCACATATGTTAGGAGCAAAAGATCCATTAATGCATCGCCTGGTTCCAACGCTTGTGAATTTAATGGCGGATGTCTATCCGCAACTGCAACGCGCACAATCGCTGATTACGCAAACGCTTTTTCATGAAGAAGAAAAATTCCGTCAAACGTTGGATCGCGGTCTAAAACTGTTGAAAGAAGAATCCAGCCACCTCAAAAGCGGACAAGCACTTTCTGGCGATGTCGCCTTTCGTTTGTACGATACTTACGGATTTCCCCTTGATCTTACGCAAGATGTTTTGCGTGCAGAAGGCCAAAGCGTTGATACGAATGGCTTTAACACAGCGATGGAAAAACAAAAACAGCAAGCGCGGGCTTCATGGACAGGTTCAGGCGAGGCAGGGTTTGAAAAGATCTGGTTCGATTTAAAAGAAGAACACGGAGCTACCGAGTTTCTTGGTTACAACACGCTCCCATCTGAAGCCAAAATATTAGCTATTGTTAAAGATGGCAAATTGCTTCAAGAAAGCACAAGCGATGCTTGGATTTTATGTAATCAAACGCCTTTTTATGCCGAATCTGGCGGGCAGGTTGGCGACGTTGGAATTATCGAAACAGAACAGCACGCGTTTAATGTACTGGATTGCCAGAAAATGGTTGGGTGTCTTCACGCCCATAAAATAGATGCATCTAAGTCTGCTTTAAAAATTGGTGATACGGTAAAACTTGTTGTAAATGCCCAAGCGCGCCTAAAAACTGCAGCCAATCATTCGGCAACGCATTTATTGCATGCAGCTTTGCGTAAAGTTTTGGGGGATCACGTTACGCAAAAAGGCTCTCTTGTGGGGCCAAATCGTTTGCGTTTTGATTTTACGCATTCCGTTGCTGTAACAGCAGAGCAACTGCGTAAAATTGAGACATTAGTGAATCAAGAAATTCTTGCCAATCATGAAGCGTGCACGAAATTAATGACGCCAGACGAAGCGATTGCAAAAGGGGCAATGGCATTATTTGGTGAAAAATACGGTGATGTAGTGCGCGTATTAAGTTTGGGGGATTTTTCGACTGAACTTTGTGGTGGTACACACGTGCAGCGTACTGGCGATATTGGGCTTATGAAAATCGCTAGTGAATCAAGTGTTTCAGCTGGTGTGCGTCGTCTCGAAGCTATTACTGGTGTCAGCATTATCGATAAACTCTATGAGTTGCAAACAGCGCTTAATCAGGAACAGGAAACTTCTCGAAAAGCTATTCAAGATTTGCAAAAACAACTTGCAGAAACTAAACGAAGCGCTGCCGTTGGCGGACAAAATACTTCAGAAAAGATTGAAACGATAGCCAACGTTCAAGCGATTTTTAAACATCTGCAAGATATCCCTGCTAAAGATTTGAAAAGCATTGTCGATGAATTGAAGAAGAAATTAACTTCAGGATTTGTTGTCGTCACCAGCACTTATGATGATAAAGTTTCTTTGGTTATAGGTGTTACGACCGACCTAACAACAAAAATTAACGCGATTGATTTGGTCAAAGTTGCAGCAGAAGTTGTTGGCGGGCAAGGTGGAGGAGGTCGTCCTGACATGGCCCAAGCAGGAGGCACTAATTCCAATGCTGTAAAAAATATCCAGCAAGAGATAGAAAAATTCTTAACTAAATCTTTATAATCTTATTGTTTTGATAAAAAATTTTTCTTGATAAATTTATTACTTTTCTGTGTATAAATTTTACCTTGTTAACTTTTTATTAACAAATATTTACTAAGCTCTAAATTGGTTGGGGGAATTGCTCACTTTTTCCGTAAGGAGAATGAATATGCAGCTATCACTTAAAATGATTGTATTGGCGTTTGCCTTATTACTTTCAGAGGTTTGCGTTAACTTAGATACGGCAAACAATAGAAATCAGTACTTTGAAAACGACGACAGTGAAGATACTGAAACGCCGCAAGATTACGCATTACATACAATTTCTTCTAAATGGGTTGAAAATCCAGAAGCATAAAATTTAGGTAAGTGGGTATTTTACTGCTAGCGTGCAGTAGATACCATCTCTTGCCATGCTTCTTCATCAAGTATTTTTATTCCCAAATCGTTAGCTGCCTTAAGCTTTTGTCCGGCGTCTTTGCCCGCTACTACAAAAGTTGTATGCGAAGAGACGGCGCTTCCTACCTTGGCGCCTAGCTTTTCTGCTTGTGCTTTAGCTTCACTACGGCTGATATGCTCTAAACTCCCTGTAAATACTACAGTTTTACCGCTTAAAAGTAGATTATTATTTTCTTCATAAGGAATAACGTTTATGTGTTTTAACAGGCTTTCAACCATCTGTAGATTATGTTTTTGTTCAAAAAAATCAACAATATCTCGTGCCATTCCGTGTCCAATGCCTTCAATATGCATTAGTTCTTTATGTACAGCTAAATTATTTTGATGAGCTTTTAAAAGTGCCTCAAGGAAGCGCTCAAATGTCGAGAAATGTTTTGCAAGAAGCTTTGCTGTGGTTTGACCAACTTGAGGAATCCCTAGAGCATAAATAAGCTTATCAAGCGATAACTCTCGAACTTTATTAATAGCATCCCATAAGTTTTGTGCAGATTGTTTACCCCAGCCCTCCCATTTTTCTAAAGGTTCTGAGCTTGCTTTATTACGTTCTTCAAGAGAAAAAATATCAGCAGGTGTAGCTACAAGGCCTAGCGCATAAAACTTTGCCACATGTTTTTCGCCCAGCCCATCAATATTTAACGCTTCACGTCCCACAAAATGAATAAGCCGTTGAATAGCCTGATCTTCGCATCCAAAACCATTCAAACAGCGCTTGGCAACCTGTCCTGGAGTTTGATGCAAAAGTGAATTACAGCATGGGCATCGTTCAGTAAAGTGGTATACCTTAGAATCATTCGGTCGCTTACTTGTTAAAACACGTACAACTTGAGGAATAACATCTCCTGCTCGTTGCACAATCACGCTATCTTGAATACGCACATCTTTACGTCGAATTTCTTCTTCATTATGGAGTGTTGCTCGACTTACCGTCACACCACCTACAATCACAGGTCTTAAAACAGCAACAGGAGTAATCACGCCAGTACGGCCTACTTGCAAAATAATGTCTTCCACAATTGTTTCAGCTTGCTCAGCTGCAAATTTAAAGGCGATGGAATGCCTAGGGGATCTGCCAACAACGCCGAGCCTTTCTTGCAGATGTAAGTCGTTAACTTTAAATACCAGCCCATCAATTTCATAATTTAAAGTGTCTCTTGCGTTTTCCATTTCTTGATAATACCGCATCATTTCAATGTTGGCTTTGCAAAGTTTATGAAAAGGGTTAACAACAAAACCCCAACTTTGTAATTTTTGCAAAAGTTCCTCCTGCGTTTCGGCAATGTTACCTTCAAGGTCCTGTGCGTAGTAGGCAAAGAAATGTAAAGGGCGTTCTGCTGTGATGGTGGAATCTAATTGGCGTAAGGATCCTGCAGCTGCATTACGAGGGTTTGCAAAAACTTGTTCGTTTTGCTTTCTGCGTTGTTCATTGATAGCTTCGAAGTCTGTGATTTTCATGTACACTTCGCCTCGCACTTCAAGATTTTTAGGCGCTTCTTCGCTTAAAAGTCGTAAGGGGAGATCGCGGACGGTGCGTAAATTTGCGGTAATATTCTCACCTTCTTGACCATCACCTCGTGTTGCGCCTAGTACAAACTGTCCGTCTTGATAATGTAGGCTTGCTGATAGCCCATCAATTTTTGGCTCGGCTAACATGAAAATTTCTGCATTCTCTGGCATTTTAATAAAACGCTTTAAGCGTTTTTCAAAATCAACGAATTCTCTTTCATTGAAAACATTATCTAATGAAAGCATAGGTTTTCTGTGTTTTACTTTATCAAATTGGGATGAAACAGGTGAACCAATACGTAAGCTTGGGCTATCAAGTCTTCTTAAATCAGGAAATTGCGCTTCTAATTCTTGGTTTTGGCGTCTAAGCGCGTCGTATTGTTCATCTGTAATTTCAGGATTAGCAAGGGTAAAATATTGATAATCATGGTGAGCAATAAGCTTTGCTAAGCGTTCTAATTCTTTTGCAGCTTGTGCTCTATCCACGAATATATTTCCAAATGAGTAACTTTAGGCATGATACGCTTGTCATGATGAACGAGCAAGACTTAACCATGGGTTATTGACTTTATAAAAAGTAAAATAATAAATAGAAGAGACAGCTATATTCGAGGAAAAAATGATTAAAAAACTATGCAATTTGATTGCTATTATTATAAATCTTAATATTTTTGCGGAAGGCAGGGTAATACTTATTACAGGGGCTAGCGGCGACATTGGTTTAGCAATGACAAAGCACTTTGTAGGACAAGATGATACGGTTATTTGTCATTATTTTAGTAATAAGGGAGAGTTAGAAAAATTGCAGCAAGCGTCGGAGAAAGTACGTTTAGTTCAGGCTGATTTTAGTCAACCAGAAAGCATCCAAACATTTTGGGCCGAAGTTTTAAAACATGATGAACATGTGGATATAGTTATTAATGCAGCAGGCATTGAGCAAGAAGAGAAAGTACTTACTGATACGCAAAAAATCTTAAATATCAATTATCTTTCTCAGCGACTTGTGTGTGACTACGCTATTGAGCATTTTATGAATATAAAAAAGCAAAGAGGAATGATCATTAACATAGGAAGTCGTGCCGCTTATCGAGGACTTCCTAAAGGATACTATGTGTATGCTGATTCTAAGGCTGCCTTGACTAAATACTCTCAAGACATTGCACGTGATAACGCCAAAAATAACATCTTAGTGTATGTCATTGCTCCGGGCCCTGTTGAAGGCAAAATGTTTGAAAGTTTAAAACCAGATGTCAAAAAGCAATGCCTTGATTCTATGCCGGCAGGTCAAACAGTTAAAGTGCAAGAAGTTGTAGACATGGCTGATTTTTTAGCATCAGGTAAAGTGCCAAGTGCAACTGGCGGCGTATTTGATTTAATGGGAGCTTCGTGGGCACATTAGGGACTTTCTGCTTACTAAACCATATTCAGTGCGCTGCGCACGCCTTTAATAGTTTTATCAGCAATAGCATGCGCCGCATCTGCCCCTTTTTGAAGATGTTGTAAAAGAGACTTCTCATCACTTAAAAGCTTCAGCATTTCTTCGCGAATAGGTGCTACATGACTGATTATTGTCTCCGCTAGCTTTGGTTTAAATTCTGAAAACTGCTTGCCTTCAAATTCTTGTACTACCTTTAGAAGTGAATTGTTTGTAAATAACGCGTACAAACTCAGCAAATTTTTTGCCTCTGGACGATTTTCTAAATTTTCAATTGATCCAGGGATAGGATCACTGTCAGTTTTAGCTTTACGAATTTTTAGATCAATCGTTTCATTATCATCCAATAAATGAATGCGAGAATAATCTGAAGGGTCAGACTTACTCATTTTCTTTGTCCCATCACGCAAGCTCATAATGCGTGCAGTTTCACTTTTAATGATAGGTTCTGGTAACGGGAAAAAAGCATTCTCAACGTAGTTATTAAAAGCTTGCGCAATGTCCCGAGTTAATTCAACGTGCTGCTTTTGGTCTTCGCCAACTGGCACATGCGTGGCTTTATAAATCAAAATATCCGCTGCCATTAATGTTGGATAAACAAACAAGCCCGTCATTGCCTGATCTTTATTTTTGCCGGCTTTATCCTTGAATTGCGTCATGCGTGAAAGCCAGCCCATTGGCGTAATACAATTAAAATACCAAGCAAGTTCAGTATGCGCTGGTACATGGCTCTGCACAAAAATATGATTTTCAACTGGATCAATGCCGCTAGCAATATAAGCTGCAGCGATAGTGAGTGTATTTTTTCGTAAATCTTTTGCATCTTCAGCCGTCGTTAACGCGTGTTGGTCAACAATACAAAATAACCGCTCATCCACTTGATCAAGCATGTTTACCCAGCTTCGAATGGCGCCCAGATAATTTCCTAAATGAATATGCCCAGTGGGGCGAATGCCTGATAAAATACGCGTTTGCATCATGAAGCCTCAATTACCTTTAAAAATATTTTGTACTTGTTACACAATTCAATAACTTGGTGAAAATTCAATACTTGTGTGGTGTGCGCAGAAATTGCTAAACCACTAAGCTTGCATTGATGAATTGCTTCAATTGTATCTGGACCAATAGTTGGTAAATCTAATAAAGTCGACTGATTATTTTTTGCAAGTTTTATCAGTACACCACCAATTGTGTGGCGTTTTACGTCTTTGCATCTTTTGATCAGCACTTGTGTTCCTTCAATGGCTTCAATGCCTAAGACTAATCCTTCTTGCACGATACATGCTTGGCCAACATCTGCGCTGGATAGAATATTCAGTACCTGCTGTCCACGTGCAATATCAGATTCATTTTCTTTTGTAGGTAATGTTTTGCTATAAACACCTGGTGATAATACCAAACTAGGCAAAAAATCTTTCGGACTGATAATCTCAAAACTTTCCTCAGCAAGTAGCTCTGTAATGCCTTTTAATAATGCATCATCGCCTGCAAAAGCTTTCATTCCAAGTTTTTGTATCCATTTAAATCCTGTGCCATCAACACTTATGTTTGCTAAAGAGGGGCGCTGAATACGCCCAGCGAAAATCAATTTTTTCACATGATGCTTTTTTAGAAAATCTAAAATTTCACCGATTTTTCCAAGTGTTGTTTGCAAATGAGGTGAATCAAAAAATTCATCTGGTTCTCGAAATGATACAATAATCGGTTTATAATTTTTCTCAAAAGCTTCTTGTAAAACAAGAGAAAATAACGTGCCGGAACCAGCTATTATCCCCAAAGGTTCAGCTTTTTTTAAACGGCTTTTGGCTGACATAAAGAATTCGTCTGACCATCTAAGAAATCAAGAATAATGCGTACGTCTTCATCATCGGTATACTTTTCTCGTAAAGTTTTGAAACGCTCGCTTAATGGTTGATCATCAGTGGTGAATAAACTTGAATACATGTTTTGCAGTTTATTAATGGCGTCTTTGCTAAATCCGCGTCGTTTTAATCCCACAAGGTTAAGTCCATTCAACCACCCGCGCTCTCCCACGATCATCCCAAAAGGAATCACATCATGTTCAACGCCAGCCATACCACCAATCATTGCATGGTCGCCGATACGGACACGTTGCTTAACGGCAGCTAAGCCACCAATTATTGCATAATCACCAATTTTTACATGGCCCGCAAGTGTTGCATTATTTGCCATAATCACGTGATTTCCCACAATACAATCATGGGCAACATGGCTTCCTACCATGAATAAACAATGATCGCCTACTACCGTTTGCATTGCGTCTCCAGCAGTTCCAGGTTGAATTGTTACATATTCGCGGATCATATTATTCGAACCGATAATTGTTTTTGAGGGCTCGCCAGCATATTTCAAATCTTGAGGCCTGTGACCAATTGATGCAAAGGGGAAAATTTTTGTCTTTTCACCAATCATTGTGAGACCACTAATAGAAATGTGTGAAATAAGCTCTACATGATCGCCTAAAACAACATCTTTGCCAACGCAACAAAATGGACCTATGTTAACGCCAACGCCTAACTTTGCTCCTGGTTCAATAATGCTTGTAGGGTGTATTTTCATTTCTGTGATATCATCGCTGTAAAGGTTGCTTCATCCGTGAGCTGATCACCAACCCAGGCTTCACCTTTAAATCTCCATACCGGCCCACGAGCGCGTTCTTTTACAACCTTTAATTGTAGCACATCACCTGGCACAACAGGCTTACGGAATTTTGCTTCATCAATGGACATGAAGTAAACCATATCGCCAGGCTTTTGGCCATTGTTTTGTGCGGCTAGCGATTTCATCACAAGTGCTGCTGCTGTTTGCGCTAGGGCTTCAATAATTATCACTCCTGGCATAATAGGATGATCCGGAAAATGCCCTTGAAAATACCATTCATTCAACGTGACGTTCTTTATGCCAACTGCTGATTCGCCTAATTGCACTTTTTCGATGCGATCAATTAATAAAAATGGATAACGATGTGGAATAAGTGCTTGAATTTCAGCTAAATCAATCGTTATGCCAACCGATTCAAAATTAACAATATTTTCTGCCAAGTTCATGTACATTTTAATTTTTGTTTCACTATACTGTTTTGGCAACGATTTGGCAATTTTTCAAGTATGGAAAGCGATTGTGTAAATGGAATTAATACAAAGTTTATCAATATGATCTAAAAATAAGGATAATCTCGTTAAATGGTTTCTCAACTAATGATTAAAATTTTCAGTGTGGGGCTTGTTTATTTGCGCGAGTGGTCGGGGCCATTCAATGCTGTACCGAGGTTGATGATAACGAAGAGAAGGTAGAGGTGCTCAATGTAGGCGTATACATGATACCGAAGTAATAGAAGTTTAGGAAATTAAAGCTTAATCCTTTAGTAATTTATTCTTGCTAACCTACTGCTAGATTGAGTGAATTTAGTTCTTATAATGCTATTTCTCAAAAAAATTCTAGTTCTTTTTGCTACAATGATATTACCTCTTAGTGCAAATATCATATGGCCAGGGATTTATTTACACAAATATATATTTTCTTTGTATTCCATTATTCCTGCATTAATCGTTGAATGGGTAGCTATAAAATGGATTTTTAATCTTACATTACGTAAGTCTTTTGTGATTGCAGTCACAATTAACGTAATCTCTGCTATTATTGGATATTGGTTGTATATACCGGCAAGTTTTCTTTATGAGGTTGGCTTAAGCTTCACATTACATACTTTGCTAAGGGATGGGACATTCAGCTACGCAGGATGGGTTGCTAACTATATATTTGCAACTTTTTTTACAACGATACTCGAATATTATGCGATGAGAATTGTTTTTAAACTAAAGTTTTCTCTGAAAAGTCTCCCCTTTCTTTATTTTTTGCTCGCAAATATGGTAAGTGTGTCGCTATCTTTTGCGATGATGCATCACGAAGAACATAATAGAAAAGAGCGTTCAGCATCAGAATGATCACTCCTAGAAAATGTTACCGCTCAAACAAGTTTTCTAGAGCCTTTCGATCGAGCTTAATAAAGGTTGGTCGTCCATGGTTGCACTGCGCGGATTTTGGTGTAAATTCCATCTGTCGTAACATCGCGTTCATTTCCGCAAGACTTAGTGTTTTGCCTGCTCGGATACTGTTGTTGCATGCTCTACTGCTTAGTTTTTCCCACAGTACTTCTTCAGCTCTTACTCCTTCACCTAATGCTTTAATGTCGGCTAAAACATCATAAATAAATTCTTTAGATCCTTCCAAGTGACATGCAATAGGTGTGGAGTGAACAACGAGTGTTTTGTCGCCAAAAATATCAATGACAAATCCAATTTTTTGAAACAAGTGCTGATGCTGCTTAAACAGTTCACAATCTTCTTCTTTAAGCTCAATATATTCAGGCTGCATTAGAGACTGGGAGGGAAGCTGACCTTTGGCATTCCACTCCGCTTTTAATTCTTCGTACACAATGCGTTCATGCGCTGCATGTTGATCAATAATTAATAATGCATCGTCGGTTTGTGCCACGATAAAAGTTTCAAATAATTGTGCTTTTGCAAGCCCCATCGGGTAATCAGTCTGCCTCTCATCTTCAACAGTTGATGCAAAGGTAGCTAAAGGTTGTGGCTTTGCTGAAGGATAGCTATCACGCAAAATCGGCTTATAACTTGATTTATAATCAAAGCTTGGCGTTATTGAAATTTTTGAAGCAGATGTATTAAATGCTTGTGCTGCCAGTTGTCCTATCGAATTAGAAGGCGTATGTTGGCTTGCGGTTAAAGATTGTTTAATACCTTGAATCAAAAAGCTTCGCACAAATTGCGAATCACGAAAGCGCACTTCTGTTTTAGCTGGATGTACATTTACATCTACTTCATAACTATCAAGATTTAAAAAAAGAACAGCCATTGGATGACGTCCGGTCATCAGTACATCTTGATACGCTACTCGTAAAATTCCCGCCACATTTCTGTCTCGTACCCACCTATTATTCACATAAATATATTGATCATTTGCTTGAGAGCGTGAATAGGTTGGTAGACTCACTAGGCCTTCTAACCTATATCCATTACGCTCTAAAAGAACAGGAATTGTATTTTGTGAAAACTCTTTACCCATAACTTGGGAGATACGTGTAGCTAAATCCGAACCTGGCCAGTCATAAATCAATTTTCCATCAGCTCTAAATGTAAAATACACTGAGGGATTTGCCATCGCAATGCGGCTGACCATCTCTCTGCAATGCCCTAATTCCGTGGATGTATTTTTTAAAAATTTTAAGCGTGCTGGTGTGGCATAAAACACATCTCGCACTTCGACCATTGTGCCAACTGTGGCAGAATGGGGAATTATCTCTGAAGTGTTTCCACCTTCAATGCGAATAGTCCAAGCATGTTCATCATCTTTGGTGCGTGTAATCATCTGCGTGCGACTGATGGAAGCAATACTTGGCAGAGCTTCGCCACGAAATCCAAAAGTATTTACAGCAAATAAATCTTCGTGTGCCAATTTGGACGTTGCGTGTCGTTCGAATGCTAGAACAATATCTTCTTGTGGTATACCGTGGCCATTGTCACGTACTGAGAGCATCGCACGCCCACCATCTTCAACCGCAATATCAATTCTAGTAGCGCCTGCATCTAAAGCATTTTCAATCAATTCCTTTAAAATGGCTGCTGGGCGTTCAATAACTTCCCCTGCCGCAATTTGATTGATCAAGTGCGGATGTAATTTTGCAATTTTTTGTAGTGGTTTTTGGCTTATCATGTGTGCCACTATATAATGAAATTACTAAAATAAAAATGAGAAGTTCATGAAAATTGCAATTAATGGGTTTGGTCGTATCGGGCGTATGGTGTTACGCAGTTTTGTTGAACAAAAAGTCAGCAATATTCAAATAGTTGCAATTAATGACCTAGGTTCCTTAAGTGATAATGCGCATTTGTTTAAATACGATTCTATTCATGGCCGTTTTAACGGTGATGTGACTACTTCTGACGATTTTCTTGATGTTGGGGGGGCTGGGCTGATGAAAGTTTTGGCTGAACCTAACCCTGAAAATTTGCCTTGGGCTGCAATGGGTGTGGATGTAGTGTTAGAGTGTTCTGGGCGTTTTACAAAACGTGATGCGGCAGCAAAGCATCTTACAGCGGGAGCAAAACGTGTGCTTGTTTCCGCTCCTTGCGATGGTGCTGACATTACCGTTGTTTATGGCATAAACCATACTGCAATCAATGAATCTCATCATATTATTTCCAATGCCTCATGCACGACCAATTGTCTTGCTCCTATTGCTTCTGTTCTTCATAAATCATTAGGTATTGAGTTCGGCTATATGACAACCATCCATGCTTACACTGGTGACCAACGTCTGGTCGATACGTTGCATAGTGATCAACGTCGGGCACGAGCAGCAGCAATGTCCATGATTCCAAGCACAACCGGTGCTGCAAAAGCAGTAGGTCTAGTGCTTCCAGAACTTAAAGGCAAGCTCGATGGCACTTCTATGCGCGTGCCAGTTGCTAACGTTTCGGTAGTCGATTTAAAAGCTGTTGTTTCTAGAGATACAAATATTGATGAAGTTAATCACTATATGAAAGAAGCATCTCAAAACGAACTTCATGGAATTTTAGATTATGTCACCGAGAATCTTGTTTCTATCGATTTTAATCATACACCTTTTAGTTCAAGCTTTGATGCAACCCAAACTCAAGTAGTTAGTAACCGATTAGTGCGCGTGGTTTCTTGGTACGATAACGAATGGGGATTTTCTAATCGTATGGTCGATGTAGTGCGTTATCTAGTTTAAAGAGATTTAACAATATATTGAAGTTTACCAAATTCTCTCCTTAAGCTAGGGTATTTCATAATATTTTTAAGGTATTTTTTTATGCAAAAATCTTTTATTGAAATTCCTGCTGGTCATCCTTTTCCCTTGTATAATCTTCCTTATGGTGTATTTGACTATCAGGGGCAAACATCTATAGGTGTAGCAATTGGTGATTATGTTCTTAATTTAAGTTTGTTGGAAGAAAAGGGCCTATTAAAAGTTGCTGAATTAAAGGGGAAAAAAGTCTTCAATCAACCAACGCTCAACACATTTTTAGAGATGGGTAAGCCATGTTGGAGCGCGGTGCGTAAATTTCTAATGCATTTTTTAGCATCCGATACTTCAGATTTGCGTGATAATCCAGCATTACAAAAAGAGCTTCTTATTCCACAGCAGCAAGTTACCATGAAAATGCCTGTACATGTGGGCGGTTATACCGATTTTTATTCATCACTTGAGCATGCAACGAATCTTGGGAAAATGTTTCGCGATCCAGAGAATCCTCTTTTGCCTAATTGGAAGTATATCCCTGTAGGATATGATGGTCGCGCTAGTGCGATTGTAGTAAGTGGAACAAAAATTAAGCGTCCAAATGGACAACTAAAAATAGGAGATGATGCTCCTATTTGTGCGCTAACACGTCAATTCGATACAGAAATCGAGCTTGGGTTTGTGGTTGGAACAGGTAATGAATTAGGTTGTCCTATTTCAATTAATCAGGCGGCAGATCATATTTTTGGGGCTGTTATCTTATTGGATTGGAGTGCGCGTGATATTCAGCGTTGGGAGTATGTGCCGCTTGGTCCATTTTTAGGAAAAAATTTTGGTACTACCATTTCCCCGTGGATTGTTACAATGGAAGCTTTAGCGCCTTTTAGTACGCCTGGCCCTGTGCAAGATCCAAAGCCTCTTCCGTATCTTTCGCATCAAAACACAAATTTTGATATCGACTTACATCTTCAAATTAAAACACCGAAGATGGATTTATATCAGGAAATTGCTCATACGAACTATAAATATATGTATTGGGACATTGCGCAGCAAGTTGCTCATCACACCGTAAACGGGTGCAATTTGCGGGCTGGAGATATTTTAGGAACAGGCACTATTAGTGGCTCAACATCTGATAGTTATGGAAGTCTTATTGAACTAACATGGGGTGGGCAAAATCCTATCCACTTAGATTCAGGGGAAAGCCGAGTTTATTTGGAAGATAGTGACTCCATGCAAGTTGTAGCTTTTGCTAAAAGAGATGATTTGACCATCGGTTTTGGTTGCGCAGAAGCTACTGTTTTTTGAGTCAGGTAGCATAATGCATTTTTTTTAAAATTTTTTGAAAAAATCTAACCCAAAGTTCATTAATAAAGCATCAAAAGTGCGCAATTTTATAGCGACAAGTAGATTGAAAAGGTGTATTTCTAAAGGCGATAAATCAATGTAATGTTTCATTGCAAGGATTAACATGGCTCCTAGTAATAGCGTCTTTTATGAAGAAGACTTCCTGCCTTCAGCATTGCTTATAAATCAGAATATCAAAAGAATATCAATTTTGGATTCTGATGCGAGTAACCAATCTCTTTTATTTCCTCAAGACGTTGCAATTTTTTTTCTTGATAAAACTTTTTATGTGAAAGGTTTTAATTCTATAGCACTTTATTTTTTGCAGAATTATTTTACCAAATTACAAAAATTTCCAAACGATATACAAGGAAAAGAACTTGATGTTATTTTATCTGCTGGACCTAAATTCTTACAAAGCGCGCTTCAGAATGCATTGAAAGGAAAATCGTGGTTTTCAAAGCCTATTCAACATAAAAAGGGAAGAAAGATAAGGTGGTTGCAATGGGAAGTTTTTCCTTATGCAGAAAAAGCGAAAGACATAATAGGTGTAATTGTTTCCATTAAAGATGTTACTCATCATCAACAATTACTTCTGACGCATAAAAAACTTCAAGATGCAAATGAGCTACTTGAAGGTTTTAATCTTATTATGGCGCATGATCTTATGCAGCCCCTTCGCCAGATTTCTAATTTTGTAGATATTCTTGAAGAAAACAAAAGTGAATTGCCTGCAGATGTATTGTCTATTTTGCGAAAAAGTATAGACCATATTCAAAAATTAAGTGAAGCTGTCACTCTTTATTGTAAGCAAGGGAATTTAGCAGCTAGATCTGAGAAAATTTCCATAAAAAATCTTGTTAATGAAATATGTGCAGATAGCTTAGCAACAGAGAATTTTTTATTTGATTGCAATATCAATGATGACGTATTTGTGCATGCAAACCGTACGTGCATGGTGCAATTATTTCAAAATTTACTTGTCAATGCGATTAAACATAGTACGTGCGAAAAAACTATGATTACGTTGTCGGGAACACGAAAAGATAAAAATTTCTACATGTTTTTTTTACATAATAATGGTGCTTCTTCCGGACATCTTATGAAAAAAAATATTTTTCACCCTTTTCACTCTTTTGCAATAGAAGGGGCTGGTCTTGGGCTAATGATTTGTAGAAAAATTGTTGAGGCATATAAAGGTAAAATCTTTTTTTGTGCTCAAAAAAACAAAGGGGTAACAGTTTGTTTCACTCTACCCATGAGCAATTCAACAGAACAGCGAAAAATAAGTGAGAAAAAACTCCCAGTAAACTGCGAATATATTTTGCGTGAAGTTTAACTCTTAGATATTAAGGCATAGAAAGGTCAAACTTGTGACTGCAGATCAAAAGGATATACTGCTTGGGAGGAAAATAACTCTTTTCCGAAAAAAAATGAACTGGCCATTAAAAACATTGGCGGCTGATTTAAATGTATCCATTCAACAATTGCAACGCTATGAGAAGGGGCTTAATAAAATTTCAGCAATAATGCTCTATCAATTAGCAGGAATTTTTAAGGTGGGAGTAAATTGTTTTTTTGACGAATTTGAAGAGTGTTTATCATCAGAAGAAAATACTTTTAGAGTTTTATTAATCGAAGATAGCCCGCGTGATGAATTTCTTCTTCGCAGAGCTTTAGCTGATTTTCCAAAAAAAGTGCATGTCTATACGATTAATGATGGCAAGGAAGTTTTAAATTTTTTTAATGATCTTTGCCAAGAAGCTGTGAACGTGCTTCCAAAGCCTGACCTTATATTATTGGATCTGAATATCCCTTCTATTCGCGGTCTAGATATTTTGCGTGATATAAAAAAACGAGTTCAGTTATGCGAAATTCCTGTTGTTATTTTAAGTAGTAGTGTTAGCGATGATGATCGTTCTTCTGCTTATAGTTTGCAGGCTAGTGGTTTTATTAGGAAGTCATTTGTCTATAAAGAATTTAAAAATCAACTCTTCCAAGCACTAACGTACTGGATGGATATTGTTGAATTACCACATTATTCAAGACGAACTTAGAACAAATCTGAAATTCTAAGTCAAAAATCGAGGGTGAGCTTTCGCAATTTCATCAAATGCTTTTAATTCTGTCAGTACTTGTCTCATATCTGAAAGACGAATCATATTTGGGCCATCGCTTGGTGCCTGATCCGGATCTTGATGTGTTTCCAAGAACACGCCTGCAATACCTACTGCTATTGCAGCTCTGGCTAATATCGGAGCGAACTCACGCTTTCCCCCTGTTGACTCGCCTTGTCCGCCTGGCTGTTGTACTGAATGGGTTGCATCAAAAATTACTGGATACCCCGTTTGTGCCATAATGCTTAAGCCGCGCATGTCACTAACCAGGGTGTTGTATCCAAAGCTTGCGCCACGCTCACACAGCATCACGTTTGAATTGCCAAATGATTCCATTTTTTTAACAACATTTTGCATATCCCACGGTGCTAAAAATTGCCCTTTTTTAATATTGATTGCTTTTCCAGTTTTTGCAGCAGCTTGTAATAAGTCCGTTTGACGACATAAAAACGCCGGAATTTGCAAGACATCTACGACGTTTGCTGCAAGAGCGCACTGCTCTGGTGAGTGTATGTCTGTTATTACAGGCACTTTGAATGTAGTTTTGATTTCTTCAAAAATTTTAAGGCTTGCTTCAAGACCAAGGCCGCGTGCTCCTGAAATACTGGTGCGATTTGCTTTATCAAAAGATGTTTTGTAAATGAAAGGAATATTAAGTTCTTTACATAAAGTCGTTAAAGTCTCTGCCATCATCATCGCATGATCACGACTTTCAAGAACACAAGGCCCAGCTATCAGCGTGAATGGATTAAGATTAGAAATGTGAAGAGATTGAACTGTAATTGTTTTCATATTTGAAAGATATAATAATTTTTCACACCATAGCAGCATCATAAGAATTCGTTAAGAGTTTAATAAAAGAGATTTTGGCGTTCATGATTTCTTCGGTTATACTTTGAGGAGAATATAAATGAGATTTTTATGAATCCCTTGGCAACAGTAGGCCGACTGTTCTTAAATTTTGTCGCGATAACTGGTAAAATCAGCCTGTTTTTTTATAATTCAATTCGCCATGGAATGCAGCCGCCTTATTATTGGGCGCAAATTTTAAATCAGTTTATTCAAATGGGTTACTTTTCCCTTCCTGTTGTTGGTATGACCGCTATTTTTACAGGTATGGTGCTTGCTCTTCAAAGCTATACAGGATTTGCACGTTTTTCAGCGGAAGGAGCGGTAGCAACGGTTGTTGTTTTATCAATTACTCGTGAATTAGGGCCAGTGCTTGCAGGCTTAATGGTGGCAGGGCGCATTGGTGCTTCTATGGCGGCAGAAATTGGCACGATGCGAGTGACCGAACAAATTGATGCGTTAATTACACTTTCAGCTAATCCATTTAAATATCTTATTTTTCCTCGTATTTTGGCGGGTGCAATTATGTTGCCTCTGCTTGTGATCATTGCCGATTTAATTGGAGTCATGGGTGGTTATTTTATTGGAGTGTATGAACTAGATTTTAATGCGGGTAATTATATGCAACAAACCTTAAAATACTTGGAATCTTCCGATGTGCAGTCAGGCCTTATTAAAGCAACAGTTTTTGGAACATTAATTGCTTTGATGGGGTGTTATCATGGATTTAATTCAGCGAGAGGCGCTGAAGGGGTTGGACGTGCAACAACAAATGCAGTAGTATCAGCTTCAATTTTTATCCTTTTTATGAATTACGTCCTTACAAGCATTCTATTTCAACGGTAATATCTTATGTCACAACCTATTATCTCTGTTAGAAATCTCTACAAAGCATTTGGTGATAATCATGTGCTGCAAGGTATTAGTCTTGATCTTGAGGAACAAGAATCATTAGGTATTATTGGTGGATCAGGTACCGGAAAATCAGTATTAATTAAATGCATTTTAGGACTCATAACTCCAGATGCAGGAGAAATCCTGATTAATGGTGAAGATATGATTGGAGCAAGAAGTGCTAAACGTCAGCAGCTTATTCAATCATTTGGAATGTTATTCCAAGGCGGAGCATTGTTTGATAGTCTTCCTGTGTGGCACAACATTGCCTTCGGCTTAATCCAGGGCCAACGCATGGATAAAAACAAAGCTCGAAAAATTGCGATGGAAAAATTAGAAGCAGTAGATTTGGATGATAAAGTTGCTGATATTTATCCTGCTGAACTTTCAGGGGGCATGCAAAAACGCGTAGCATTAGCGCGCGCAATTGCTACTAATCCCAAAGTTATTTTCTTTGATGAACCAACTACAGGACTGGACCCAATTGTTAGCGGCACCATTAATGATTTAATTCGTAGGTGTGTGAAAGATATTGGGGCAAGCGCTCTAAGCATTACCCATGATATGCATTCGCTTCGTATCATTACTGATCGCGTTGGTTTGTTATTTAAAGGAACATTGGTTTGGACTGGAAAAACCTCTTCTATGGACCGCACGAAAAATCCTTATGTGAAGCAGTTTATCAATGGCCTTCCGCGCGGACCATTTACCGATGGCTAAAGCTGCAATTCGTTTTATATGTCAATCTTGCGGCACATCACACAATCGCTGGAACGGTAAGTGTGAAGGTTGTGGAGAGTGGAATACGCTCGTTGAAGAGGTTGTTGAAAAGAATAGAGCTTTAGTGGCTTCTGCTAACGCGCCTTTGCCTAGTTTATACTCAGTTGATGATGAATCTCTAGTTGATCTTACCAAGTCGCGTTATGTTACGTCGTTTGGGGAATTTAACCGCGTTTGTGGTGGTGGTATTGTTCCAGGGTCAGTGATTTTAGTGGGTGGCGATCCTGGAATAGGTAAATCGACGCTGTTGTTGCAAGTAATTTGCGACCTTTCAAATCATACTTCTTGTCTTTATTTATCAGGAGAAGAATCGGTACAACAGCTTCAAATGCGTGCGAAACGAGTAGGAGTAAAAGCAGAGCACCTACATATTGGTAGTTGCACAAATCTTGAAGAAATTCAAAATTTATTAGCTAAAAATAAAGAAACAAAACTGCTCGTCGTAGATTCTATTCAAACGGTGAGTTCGGATGCCTTAGAGGCAGCAGCTGGATCTGTCAGTCAAGTGCGTGCATGTTCCCAAAGTTTGATTCATTTGGCCAAGAAGAAAGGCATTTCTGTTATCTTGGTTGGCCATGTTACCAAAGAAGGCACTATAGCTGGGCCGCGTGTGCTGGAACACATGGTGGATACCGTTCTCTACTTTGAAGGTGAACGTCACTATGACTTTCGTATTTTGCGTGCGGTGAAAAATCGTTTTGGTGCAACAAATGAGATAGGCCTTTTTGCTATGGAACAGCAGGGATTAGCAGAGGTTACGAACCCTTCAGCCTTATTTTTATCAGATCGTCCTCAAGGTATTAGTGGTACCGCCGTTTTTGCGGGTATTGAAGGAACACGGCCTGTGTTATGCGAAATTCAAGCCTTAGTTTCTAAAAGCTATTTGGGAATGCCTCGTCGTACAACAGTTGGCTGGGATTCGGCTCGTTTATCAATGATTCTGGCTGTTCTAGAAAGTCGGGCAGGGTTTTCTTTTGGTAATCTCGACGTCTACTTGAATGTAGTGGGTGGCTTGAAAGTTAATGAACCGGCAGCCGATTTAGCTGTAGCTGCCGCGCTTATTTCTGCACTAATCAATAAACCCATTGATCCATCTTATGTCTTTTTTGGAGAAATCGGCCTCGGTGGTGAAGTGCGTCCCGTTCACCAAACCGAAGCCCGCTTAAAAGAAGCCGAAAAACTAGGTTTTGTAAAAGCTCTTTGTGCTTCCAAAAAAAACCTAGAATCGGCTTTACCCATTGCTCGTCTTGAGCTTTTGAAAGATCTATCTAAGCAGCTCGGGTAAAATTCACTTGCTATAAAAAGATTTTTTGCCTATAAACGAATGACTAGCGCCCGTAGCTCAATTGGATAGAGCGTCAGACTACGGATCTGAAGGTTAGGAGTTCGACTCTTCTCGGGCGCGCCATCATTAAGATTATTTATTCAAAATCAGGTGATCTATGGCTTTTACTCTCCCTTCTCTGCCTTATGCAAAAAATGCTCTCGCTCCTTATATTAGTGAGCAAACGTTAGATTTTCATCATGGCAAGCATCATCAAACTTATGTAACGAATTTGAATAATTTAGTGCAAGGTACAGAGAATGAGTCAAAAGGATTAGAAGAGCTCATTAATCTTTCCCATGCAAAAGCCGATATGGCTGGTATCTTTAATAATGCAGCTCAAGTGTGGAATCACGCATTTTTCTGGCATTGCATGAAGCCAAATGGTGGAGGACAGCCTACTGGGGCGATTGCCGAAAAAATTAATACAGCTTTTGGAAGTTATGAAAAATTCGCAGCTGAATTTAAGCAAGCAGCACTTACTCAATTTGGAAGTGGATGGGCTTGGCTAGTGCAAGAAGGCGATACTTTAAAAATCATAAAAACGCCAAATGCAGATTTACCAATGGTTCACAACCAGACAGCTTTGCTGACATGCGATGTTTGGGAGCATGCGTATTATTTAGATTACCAAAATCGTCGTGCCGATTTCGTGCAAACGTTTTTGGATCATCTTCTTAATTGGGATTTTGTGAATCAGAATCTTGTTTAGAGCAGTCTGTATCTACGCTGTGTTTCTAAAGTGACAAGTAGAAATTATCTCCTATAAAAAATAAGCGAGAGATTGATAAAATTCTCTATAATTTTTATCCTGTGACCAGCAATAAAAATAGAGAAAAATATGTCAAAAAAAATCAGCTTTTTAGCAATTAGTCTTCTTTGCACAAGCCTTATGGCAGAAGCAGTAAAAGGCACATCGGCAGCAGGACAAGCTCCGGCTCCAACAGTAGCAGCTCCAACCGGAAATGCTCAAGCCCCTACATTACAAATAAATGGTTTCACAGCAATTGTTGCCGGAAAAGCTAGTCAGCAAGATAATACCAATGGTAAGGGTGGTGGACCACACTTAGCAATTGGCTCTTCTAATATATATTTTACAGCAAAAGGTAGCTCAGCTAGTGGCTTTAATTATAAATATCGTGGCGCATTAGAATCTTATCCTGGTGGTAAGAGCGTTTCTGGTGGTAATGGATCAATTTATTTTACCCAAAACTACATTGAGTTTTCTCAAGATAGCTGGGGTATTTTCCAAGTTGGTAACTTAACAGGTCCAGAAGATACGTTGGTTGAAAGTGGTTTCAATCTTTTGCAAGGTGCAAACACTATTGATGGAACATTCACAAACATCGTGAATTTTGCTGAAGGTGTTATTGAAGGCGTGCAAATGGTAGGTCAAACAAGTAAGGCGACAAAAGTTGCATACTATACGCCTGGCATTCAAGTTGGTGGTTCACCGACTGCTGGCGTTATTACATTAGGTATAGCATTTACGCCAAACACAACACGTTTTGGTATGGGTGGCATAGATAACTCTGGCGCGACACCTGATAATGCGTATGGTAATAACCCTGGCCTTTATCCAGATAAAAGTATCGCGGCTTATGGTGTGAATAACATCTCCTTGGGTGCTAACTATAAAGTCGACTTCAAAACCTGGAATTTGGCGTTAGCAGCTGTTTATATTCAAGAAAAAGCTAAACGCGGAAACCCTCGTTGGGTGGAAAACCAAAATATTAACGGCGTAAATGATGGAACTTTAGAATTCTTTAAAATTAAGAAAGCACATCACACTCGTTCGACGCAGTTTACAGCGGCTGTGGGTTCAGGCGCATGGAGATTTGCAACAGGTCTTATTTTGAACAATCGCGCTCGTTTGCCAAAAACATCAAGCTATGGATATAAGGCTGGTGATGCAGGAACAGCGTGGAACGTGGCAGGACAGTACACAATAGGCGCGTATCAGTTTGCTCTGGGGTATTTCAATACTTCTCGTAAATTACCTAATATACCAGGTAATGCCGCTGGTAACCCTGCGTATGGCGCTGTTAGCGGACGTGCAACAAGTGATATCGTTTCTGCAACAATTGATTTTAATGCCTTACAAGGTTTGAAATTCTTTGGTGAAGTTGATGTCTTCAAAATGCGTACTAATGCAAATTATGCGAAGTTCATAGGTAATACGAAGAACTATACAGATAAGTCGATTGTTCCAACAGTAAAGAACTCAGGTGCTGCAGTTATCGTTGGTACAAAGTTAAGCTTCTAGTTTTTTGCTAGGCTTGAAACTAAACCCGCCCATGTGGCGGGTTTTTTATTGCATATGCATAAGTAAAGGAGTAAATGTTTTCATATGTAAAAATTCAAGGAGATTTTATGAAGAAATATTTATTATTGGCTGCGGTATTGGTGGCACAGTTGTTTACAGCCGATTTACCATTAACAGCGCGCTTTATTAACCTAGATGACCTTTCTAACGAGTCATCTATTCATTTGACAATGAAAAACTTTGTTGGGGCTGATACAGAAGAAAAGTGGATTTCTGCAAAAAGCACTATGGAACGCCAAATTGCGCAAAATACAATGAGACGAGTGCTCTTCTTTAGAGGAGAAGAATTAGTTACCTCTGCTCGTTCAGGTCGCATGCCCCTAGGAATGCAACCCTATTTTTGTGAAAACGTAGAGAGTTCTTCAGAAGAGCATAATGCGCTAAGAGGAACGATTGAAATTGATGAGTTAACTAATGAAAGATTAGACATCATTAGGGATACGTATGCTAGTTTACTAACAGAAATTGCAGAAACTCCAAATTATAAAGGGGTAGTTCGTTCGACTGTGCCTCAAATGCCAATAATGCTTGTTACAGATACAGTTCATGCTGCTACCATAATGTTTAGCTCTAATTATTCGGATCTCAATCCAGTTGAAATTCAAGATCAAATCGCAGCAGCAATTATAAGAGATAGAGTTGGGGTCTCCTCTGATGCTAATATTACAGCAGAGGGTTATCCTATATTTCTTATTTCTCAATTAGCCTGTGGTCAGAATGTTGTCGGATCAAGGTCTACATATGTTATTGATCTTCCATATAATGCAGGACGTGAAGGAATTACGCCTACCTTGATTACGCTTTTAAATGCGCCAGCGATAGAAGGAAATCTTGCTGAGCGTTTAGCTCTAATAAGAGATAGGGTTGATGAATATATTTCTAAATTAGCTTAACAAATTGATAGCTAAGTAATATCAAAGGCTCCCCAGAGGGAGCCTTTCTTATTTCTGCAACTCTGCAACGAGCTAACTTTCTCTAGTGCAGTCAGTTTTTGTTGAAAATATATGAGCAAAAGAGTTACCATTTTTTAAGTATAAATTGGAAAAAATCTCATGAAGAAATACCTATTTTTTATTGTATTAATAGTACAACTGTTCGCTATGGAAGAGCCTGTGGTAGAAGTAGTAGCGCCTCTTTTAAAACAATTTACAGGAATCGATGGCAATCTATATATGGTACGTTTTTCAAATGAAGCAGACATCGGTAAAATTCACGAAAAAGAGAGAGAAAAATGCAAATCTCAAATCATTAATAATCAAGTACGTATTGCTATAATAGAAACTATCCAAGAGCCTAAACAATTTGTTCATTTCTTATTTGCTGATCGAATTATTTACGGTATGAATATGAAAACGGCTTTCAGAAATTTTAAGAATAATGATGAACAAGTCACTTGTGTTTTGAGGGCACTTAATGAATTTGCAACTCATAATGGTATACAAAATTTAACAAATAAAGAGGTATTGGTGGGGGAAAATACTAATATTTGGATCAGCCCAGTGCATGCAGCTACTGTTAGGTTCAGTAAGAATACACCATTGATAAACACATATTCTTTTTATGAAGCTTTTGCATGTCTCATAAAAGAATCAAATGCTGTACTTGCGCCCAATGCTGAAATCGCAATCAATTGATTGCCCAATTTTTCTAATGGTGCATAGTGCAGAAGAACCAAAAGATGAAAAATCTGATAAAGTAATAACAGTTCAATTACCTGTTTTGCCAGAATATCTGACAAATAATGGTTGGAAATCAGTTATCTTTGCACGAATCGATGGTCACGCTATTTCTCGATTACCCGCTGATTTTCATGAATTTATCGAAGCATATAGAACAAAAAGAGAAGAAGAACTAAAAATTGAACGTTGGCAGCTCCTGAATTCTAAAGGATTGTTATCTTGAATGGCTTTCTATTCACAGGGAGCCTTTCTTATTTCTGTAAAACCCCATATAATAGCTAGAGCTTAACTTAAAAATAAAAAGACAATGCGCATTTCGGTTGTAAAAGAAACCGCGGAATTTGAAAAAAGAGTGGCGTTAACGCCGGATGTGGTCAAGCGCCTTTGCGATGCGGGGCATGAAGTTGTTGTGGAAAAAAACGCTGGAGAAGCTGCTGGCTTTCCAGATGATAGCTTTAAAGTAGTGGGTGCTAAAATTGGTAAAGTTTTTGCTGATACCGTAAAAGGAGCGCAAGTTGTGGCTAAGGTTGGCCCACTTGAAGAAAAGCAAATAGCGGCACTCGATGAAAATACAGCGATTATCGCCATGCACAAACCGCACGATAATCAAAAACTTTTTGCAAAAATTGCAAAACAAAAAATAACAGCATTCGCTCTTGAATTTGTTCCACGTATTACACGTGCGCAAGCAATGGATGTATTGTCTTCTCAAAGCAATTTGGCCGGATACCGCGCTGTTATTGAAGGCTCTTACGAATTTGATCGTGCATTTCCTTTGATGATGACCGCTGCTGGGACCGTAACGGCTGCCCGAGTTCTTATTATTGGCGCTGGCGTGGCGGGTCTTCAAGCAATTGCAACTGCCCGCAGACTTGCTGCAATTGTTTCTGCGTTTGATGTGCGTGCTGCGGCAAAAGAACAAGTAGAAAGCTTGGGAGCATCTTTCGTTGAAGTTGAGCACAAAGAATCTGGTGAAGGCACTGGTGGGTATGCAAAAGAAATGAGCGAAGCGTATAAAAAAGCTCAGGCCGCGAAATTGCATGAAGTACTAAAGACTCAAGATATTGTTATTACAACAGCGCTTATTCCTGGTAAGCCAGCGCCCGTTTTGATTACAGAAAAAATGGTAGCTGATATGAAAGTTGGCAGCATTATTGTGGACTTGGCTATAGAAGCTGGTGGCAATTGCGCGCTATCAAAGTCAGGCATTTCTACCACAAAAAATGGTGTGAAAATTGTGGCTCATCCTAATATGCCAAGCCGCATCGCTTATAACGCAAGTCAATTGTACGCAAAAAACGTGCTGAACTTTTTAGGCCTGGTGATGGAGAAAAATTCGCAAGCCTTGAAAATTGATTTTGATGATGAAATTATTAAAGCAACGTGCTTATGCCACAATGGCAAACTAACGCACGATATTTTTAAAAGTTAGGAAAGTTTATGGATCTTCAATCAATTGCGCAACAAACAGCACGTCTCAGCGGCTTTGTTCAAGAAATTTCAGGAGAGCTTACCAGCATTGAAAATTCAATTCGTCATGCTGCTGCTACACAAGGTAGTGGAGCAGATCCTTTTGTTCTTGGATTAATGGTTTTTGCTTTGGCGTGCTTTGTAGGGTATTACGTTGTTTGGAAAGTAACGCCAGCTTTGCATTCTCCACTTATGGCAGTAACTAACGCAATTTCTAGTGTGATTATTGTCGGCGCCCTTATTGCAGCAGGACCTTCAACATTTGGCGTTTCATCTACGTTTGGTTTTATCGCGGTTGTGTTGGCATCCATTAATATTTTTGGTGGATTTATCGTGACACAACGTATGTTATCTATGTTTTCTAAAAAGAAATAAGAGCGAATTATGACTCCAACTATCTCTACATTTTTATATCTCATTGCCGGCATATGCTTCATCATGGCGTTGCGGGGTTTGTCATCAGCAGCAACAGCACGCTTAGGAAATATTTATGGTATTTCCGGTATGGCGATTGCTATTTTAACCACACTTCTAACACCTGCGGTTACAAAGTACACAGGTATCATCGCTGCATTAATTATTGGCGGAGCAATTGGTGCATATATCGCCCGTAAAATTAAAATGACTGCTTTGCCACAGCTTGTAGCTGCTTTTCACAGCTTAGTAGGTTTGGCAGCAGTTTTTGTGGCAGCAGCAGCGCTTTATAACCCAACAGCCTTTGGCATTGGTGTGGAGAAAGCAATTTTTACCTCAAGCTTAATTGAAATGAGTTTAGGCACTATTATTGGGGCCATCACCTTTAGCGGTTCCGTAATTGCTTTTGGAAAATTGCAAGGCCTTATTGCTGGTAAGCCTCTTGTCTTCCCTAAACAACATTTATTAAATGCTTCTTTGGGTATTGGCTTAGTTGTACTTATCGCATTTTTTGCTTGGTCACAACATGCTGGTTGGTTCTGGCTAATGACAGTAATTTCTCTTGTGCTTGGTGTATTGCTTATTTTGCCTATCGGTGGAGCTGATATGCCAGTTGTTATTTCAATGCTTAATTCTTATTCTGGTTGGGCGGCGGCGGGTATTGGATTTACACTTAATAATCACTTGCTTTTAATTACAGGCGCTTTGGTTGGTGCATCAGGTGCGATCCTTAGTTATATCATGTGTAAGGGAATGAATCGTTCCATTATTAGCGTGATCTTAGGTGGCTTTGGTACCGATCCAGCTACTGCAACGGCAGCAGCAGAAGCTTCTGATAAGCCTGTAAAATTAAGTAGTGCCGAAGATGCAGCGTACATGATGGAAAACGCCCGAAATGTTATTATTGTGCCTGGTTATGGTATGGCGGTGGCGCAAGCGCAACACGCACTCCGTGAAATGGCTGATATTTTAAAATCTAAAGGTGTTAAAGTTCGCTATGCTATTCACCCAGTTGCAGGTCGTATGCCTGGACATATGAATGTCTTACTAGCTGAAGCAAACGTGCCTTATGATTCGGTGCTTGAGCTTGATGAAATTAACAGTGATTTTGGTTCAACAGATGTGGCATTTGTGATTGGTGCAAACGACATTACAAACCCTGCAGCTAAAACAAATAAAGCATCCCCAATTTATGGTATGCCTATTCTTGACGTAGAAAATGCGCAAACTGTATTCTTTGTGAAAAGATCATTAGCATCGGGGTATGCAGGTGTTGATAATGAGCTTTTCTATCGCGATAACACCATGATGGTGTTGGGCGATGCAAAGAAAGTGTGTGAAGAGCTTGTCAAAGCTTTGAAAGGCGGAGGCCACTAAATAGTGCTTCCTGTTATTTATGGCTGCGAAGGCCTAAAGCTCACTAAAGATGAACAGTACTTTTTTAATAAAGCCCAACCATTGGGCTTTATTCTTTTTGAGCGTAATTGCCAATCACCCGAACAAGTGAAAGCGTTAATAGAGCAGCTTAAAGCCTGTGTAGACCACCGAAATGTCCCTATTTTGATTGATCAAGAGGGGGGGCGTGTCGTGCGATTAAAGCCACCTCATTGGTTGCCACGTCCAGCTGCTAAAACATTTAGATCGGCAAAAGCCGTATATGATAATGCGCTATCGATGGCACAAGAGCTTCTTGAGTTAGGGATTAATGTAAACTGCGCTCCATGTGCTGATTTATTAATTGAAGGAGCTGATGATATCATTGGTGATCGTGCTTTTAGTAAGGATCCTGACAAAGTAACGAAATACAGTTTAGCTATGCTAAAAGGTCTTGAAGATGGCGGCATTACGGCGGTTATTAAACATCTTCCAGGACACGGGCGTGCACCGGTTGACAGTCATGAAGAACTTCCTGTTGTAGATACTAATTATGCAATTTTGCGACAAACAGATTTTGTTCCTTTCAAAGAATTAGCTTCTGCTAGCAAAGAAGCATGGGGTATGACGGCTCATGTCATTTATTCTGATATTGATGCGGAAAATGTTGCGACCCACTCGAGCATTGTTATTGAATCTATTATCCGCAAGGAAATTGGGTTTAAAGGATTCTTAGTAAGTGATTGTCTAACTATGAAAGCGCTTACAGGAACTTTCGAAGAAAAGGCGAAGAAAGCATTATTAGCCGGATGCGATACTGTTCTTATGTGTAAAGGCACTATAGCGGAATATGAAGAAGTTGCGCGTGGGTGCAGATTTTAAAATCTGAAATTCCTTGAAAAATAGTTGACGCATTTCTATATATCATTTAAAAGAAATTTCATTTTAATTTTGAGGATTTTATGAAAAAAGTTGCGTATTGGCTGATTGGGTTCTTAATTAGCTCGACATTTTTTTCTTTGATGGCTGGGGATCAAAAAGACGTGGATTTTTGTCGGCTTTACATGGAACGCCTAACTCCGATTCAAGGGTATGTAGGAGGAAAATTAGAACGATTGCCTGAAATGATGGCGCGTAATATGAAGAATATTTCTGCAATGGAAGTGGGAATTAATGGCCGAAGGAACATTACTTCGGATTTTAAGCCACTGTTTAGTCGCGGTTCATCTAAAATTAATCAAGAAAAAGCACGCGCGTTATTCACTGCATTTGAAGCTAGAGAAATTCAAATGTATCAACATCTATTTGCACAAGCTGATTCTGTGATTCATTATCAAAATTCACGACCCACCCCTGATGCGACAGCAAACCAACAGGCCCAATTTTTAACGTGCTTTGGTTATTCTGTTCCTATTTTTCCAGAAGAATCTCCTGAAGACGTTCATCGTGTGTTTGCATTAGCATTATCTATTCAGTCAGAAGCCCAAAACCTCAAAGTATTGAACAATTTCTTAATTGATCGTTTTAATTGGGATAATCATTCATTAGCGGCATATTTTACCAACCAAGGGGGGGCTGGTGGCCGAGTCAAACAAGAAGCGCTGGATGTTCTTGCCGCTTATGGCCTTAATCATGATCCAATAGCTGCAGAATGTACATTTTTAGAAGCATCGGTTCCTAGCGACTATACAAAATACTACGATTTTTGCCCAAAATATGAATTGATGGACGTAGAAATAAACGCGATGCCTCGGGGTAAAGAATATAAAAAAGTAAGAGAGCAAATTACAAAACAAGATGTTTTAGCGGCTGCAAGATCAAGAGGTGATGCTAGGCGAGCAACTCTTCTACCACCAGCTGCTGCATCAGAATATGATCAGCCCTTGCCTTCTATTATTGCCACCTCGGCAGTAACAGCTGCGGTGACCGCCGCCGTTGCAGATGAAAATGAAGTTGCTGTTGTGTTGCCAGTTTTAGTGTCTGCTTTTACATTAGCTGAGAATGAATTTTTGACTGGTATAAATGTAGCCATGGAAACTATTCAGGTAGGTCAACAAGCAGCCTATAGCAGCGAGCAAAGATTTGGTGGTTTTTCAGAGCGTGAGCGAATCATGGCTTATGGCAGTGAAGTGAATGATTTTATTGGTATAGCAAAACGAAACGCTATTGATGCAATGCTTAAAGGTCAGCTGAGAAAGCGCGGTATTGTTGTGCCTGACATTCGGCACATAGCAAAAGAAACTAAACGCGGGTATGACGCTGCTAAAGTTTATTTGAATGATTGGATCCGTGAAAAATCTCAGGAATTATTTTTTGATGTATCTAGAGTGATAGGGGGGATGTCGTATACCGTAGGGAAGGCTATTCGAGCTGTTCAAGCTGACTATCATACAGACCTATTAAACACTTTTTGGATGCTGCCTGCTATGAGTGAAAGGTATGACGTTACTCAAAACCAAGCGCAAAAAGATCAAATAGCATCGCTACTTGTGTTAAGCTTTAACATGATGCATGAACACGAAGAAGCATGTGGAATAGGAGCTAGAGGTCGAAACCTTTTAATGCAAATGGCAATGTTGAACTTCTTCAAAGATTTCGATCCCCATCTATAAGTTGAATAACGTGGTAGCTACATTTTTTGTAGCTGCTTCACGATGCGGAATATGAAGATGTTGCGCGTGGGTGCAGATTTTAAAAATATTTCCTCTAAATTTCACTAGTGCTGATTTTATTTGTGTGCTAGATAGCTATTATATTTCAAACGTTGGTGTTGTATGACTAAATTTATATTGTGCGTAGTGATTAGTTTATGTAGTGGTGTGTTTTCAATGTCACTGACTTATAAGGATGCCGAATGGGTATTGGAGGAGATGAGGGGTGCGAACCTTAGAGAAATACCAAAAGCAGCTGGGTTTGTTGCTAAAAGAGATGCATATAATTACATTGATGAACTGAAAAAAAGCCTATCACCAGCAGGCTGTTGGTTCATCAACACGTGTGATGAAGGTGCGCGAGGTTTGTATTTTGAGAACTTCCGTGTTTCAAGGGTTGATCGGTATTATTATGCTGTCAATGAAACTCATATTGCTGAAATTCCTAGAGCCGCTTTAAGAAGGCAGCTAGGTGAGTGGTGCATTGATAGAATTAGCCTAGCTGATACATTTAGTTCATGGATGGGACCTAAAGATAGATTTATGGTATGCGACTCAGAAAGCTTAAGCGAAATTGCAGCTTATAGAAAAGAGTACGCCTTACTAGAAAAGAATGAGAAGAAAGCCTGCATGACCTTGTATCTTCGGGAGCCATTTCTTGCATATTTGAAAGAGCTAAAAGAACAAGAATTAGGAAGTTCTGTCGAAATTGTGGATGCTTTTGAACCGGTTGTTGATCTGAAAATGAAGGTAGCTGCGCGTCGAGGTGATGATTTTATTAATGTTGATGGAAGCTGTATTTATGCTAAGGAAGTAGTAGGAGATGATTTAGCAATAGTAGAAGAATCAAAAGCTAATGGCGAGGGGTAATACTCCTTCGCTTATTACAATTTCACAAGGATTTAGCGCTCTCATACGATATGGGGGCGCTATTTTTAAATGGGGTAATCTCTTGTAAAGTGGTCGAAGAGTTTCTATATATCGTTTACAAGAAATTTCATTCTAAAATTGGGAATTTTATGAGAAAAATCACGTGTTTAGCTTTTGGAGCACTAACAAGCTTGGGTTTCTTGTATTCTGCTGCTTTTGAGGAAACTTCAGCATCAGCGTCTGCAAGGCCTTTACAAAAAGTCTTTGATGAAAAATTACATGAAATTATAGAAAGACGCTTGGACACACCTGATCTTTCTGGCAGTGAATTTTTTCCAACTGCATATAAAAACCGAAATATAGATATTTCCACTATTCATAGCCAAGCGCATTTATGGCCAGAGCAATATCGTAAAGCTATGTTTAAATATGGTTTATTGAATGATTATATAGATAAGTATTCCGGGTTTCTCGCAATAATCCAAGGAAAAGAAGATATATTTAAGAAAAAGCTTTTTTCCAATATAATGTTTCATAAATCAATAAAAAGAGATCCAGAGATTGCTGAGAGTAGATTTAAAATGAGCTGTGCCTTATATCTGGCATTTCAAGAAGGACTTCACCAAAATGAACAGCTTCTTTCTATTGGTGCAAATTATCTGAAACATAAGATAAGAGAAGAAGCTATTTCTGCACAAGAACGAGAAGCAAAAGTTTTTGATGCCTCTTTAAAATCTCGAGAAAGAGCGCGTGGTGATTTATTGCAAGATTTAGCTTGGACAATAACGCGTAGAGCTTGTGAGATTATGCAATCAACAGTTTGTAATTTTATTAAGGAAGATAGTGAATTTCAAGCATTGGTAGCCCAAAAAGAACAATTTGAAAAGGACTATTCAGAAAATTTATCAGAATTTTTAACGGATAATGAGTTTATGGCTGAGGTTGGCGCGCCTTATAGGCAGTGTCTGGAGAGATTTGAGAAATATGTGCAAGCAACAAGACAATTTTTTGCAATGTATACTCCGATAATATCTGACTTCGACCCAGCAGATTTTCAGACTCTAGAATTAATACATTTAGGAGTCGAAGATATTAGAACAGTGCCACGTAACTTAAGAGAAGTTGTTGATTCTGAAACGCACTAAGTAGTCATGATGAGATATATAAACTTGAGCATTTCATGTATCTCATATCACTTTCTTCAGCCATTTTTTAATTTCACGATTTTCCGTTGCTGTGTGTTCATTGTTGGAATTATTTGGACGATCTATATCATTTGGTACAAAGCTGTACAGGCCGATAAGCGACGTTAACGCGGCTCCAAATAACAACGCGCCGAGCCCAATAAATGATGTTACATTTTCGCACACATAAGCTGTAAATAAGTACATTAATGAATGCGAAAATGCCCACACAAATAAAAGATTAGTGTATCTACCAAAAACAGGGAAACTCCGATTAATAATAGGTGCATAAGGTGTTAAGCCTTGCCCCAGCACTCCAATAATTACTTGTACAATAAAAATGCTTAACGCTGTGTGATGCTTATAAAAAAACACAATTAAAGGTATCGAACATAAAGCAATAATTAACTTTGTTCGTGCGATATTGAATGGATGAAATTTCAAGCCAAGCAATCCATATCCAACTTCTGCGCACATAATGATAAATAGGACCAATGTTGTTTGCGCCATTACATAATTAGCTTCAATGCCGAGCTGATTTATCAATACAGATGGAAGATACGCTAAACAAAAATAAAATTGAACGGCAGGAAAGAAATACATCGCAAACAAAGCAGGAATATTGCGATTTTTATAATTAATAGTTTTATAAAGATCCGAAGCTCTTTTCTTTTGAGTCTTTGCATGAAGGGTCTTTAAAAATTCAGGTGTTTCTTTTAGCGTTTTTCTGGCGATAGTGCCAAGCACCGCGACGCCGGATCCCAGATAAAAAGGAATCTTCCAACCATTTTCGGGAGATAAAAATAAACATAAAGCCCCAATTCCACAAGCAACTAATCCTCCCAACGAACATGTAGCTTCAACCAATGCACTACAAAAATAGACTTTAGGTTTAGGAACTGTCTCGGTAATAAATACATCGGCTGCAATACATTCTCCACCGGATGCAAATCCTTGCACTAATCGCATGGATAAAAATAACCCAGCAGAAAAAATGCCCCATTCTGCGTAAGAAGGAATATTCGGAATAATTAGGCAAGAAAAGGACATGAGAAATGTTGTTGAAACAAGCACAGGAACACGTCCTACAAGGTCACCTATATATCCCCAAAATAATGCTGCTAGTGGTCTAATGCAAAATGACGAACAAAACATAAATGTGGTCAGTAATACTTTATTAGAAGCATTTGGTGGAATAAAAACTCCAGAGAGCACAATGGTTAAATGGGCAGCTAAAAGTAAATCAAAAAAGTCTAAAAAATTTCCGATGAGAACAATAGCAACGGACTTTCTAGTTTCTACTGGAAGGGAAGAGGAAGATGGCATTTTTAGTACTCCATAAAAGCCACATATAGTTCAAATAGCATACATACGAGTGTCTGTATACCTTGTGCATTATGCAGAAAAAGAAAAACTGGAAATTCTTTAAGACGATGCTTAATGAGTTTTCTCAAATTCTATTGGCTTTAAAAGCTTAAACATGATCGGCTCTTCTTTTAAGTATTGAAGAAGAATCTGTTGATTCAAAATCGGTTTATTTTTATCCAAAGCATGTTGCTGAACTGGTCCAGTTATTTTTTCTCCTTTTTGATTTACAGCAATGCTTTCAGGGGTAGCATATTCAAGAGTGTACATATATCCATATGCTGCATCGTATTCTACTTGCGTGATGGTCGCTGTTGTATATGCCCACTCATCTTTTAAAGATTCTTGATGTGAATCACACGAGCCTAACAAAATACCAATTAGCAAAAGAAGTGAATGAAACATTTGAAATGTTGATCAAATAATATGTATCTATGCTATTTAATTTTTGACAAGTTGCCAATAATTCTTTATTGCTAATGCAAATACCAGGGGTGCTCAAATTGAGCTGAGAGGCGTGTGCCAACCCTTATAACTTGATCTGGTTAATACCAGCGTAAGAAGGTTTTATGAAAAAAACTCGTCTTGCCACGTGTTTGGCAAATATTTTAGATCATTTTGATACGTCTCTATACGGATTCCTGGTGCCAATTCTTGCGCCTTTATTTTTCCCAAAAAATGATCAGATTATCATTTTGCTCCAAGGATATGGCATTATGATAGTGGGGTTTATTACGCGCCCTTTAGGGGCTTGGTATTTTTCCAAAAAAGCAGATGCAAAAGGCCCGCATCAAGTGCTTACCACTACAGTTCTGGGCATGACAATGACAACACTCTGCTTTACATTATTATGCCCTTATGAGAGCTGGGGTGTGGGCAGTGCAGCAGGATTGTGTTTTTTGCGTGGTATGCAAAATTTCTTTGGGGCTGGCGAAACAAGTATTGCAGGCTTATACATTTTAGAAAATTCAGAGCCTTCACAACAGCATCCGCTTACAAGCATCTACCTTAGTAGTACGATGATTGGAATTCTGCTTGCGTGTTTTGTCTCTAGTATTTTATTTTATAGTGATATGCCACAGATGTATTGGAAATGGCCATTTTATGGATCTATTTTCACGGGCTTTGCTGGTTGGTGGTTGCGCCGTCAAAATAGTTTGAAAACATTCCATAAAAAAACTTTTAATAAAAAAAGTGATTGGAAAACGATTATTAAGCTTATCCCTATCACGGGGTTTTCGTACATGTTGTATTCGATTCCTTTCGTATTTTTTAATAGTTTCGCATCTCTTGTTACAAATATTGAAATGAAAGATTTGATGACTTCTAATACGGCACTTATGATGGTTGACCTTGGACTTCTTGCGCTATTTGGGCATATATTACGTAACGTGAGTGCGCAAAGAATTCTACAATTTATTTTGATTCTAAGCATGGTGATAATTCCTTTCCTATTCTTGGTAATGCCGCAAATGAATTTGATGGTATCTATGTTTATTCGTTTGATTTTTATTATTTTAGGTGTAGCTTTTTGTATTCCTTTGCATCGTTGGTATATGGAAAAAATTCCTGAACAGAATCGCTATTCAACGACAGCGATTGGATATGCTATTGGATCAGAAATTTTTGGACGAAGTTTTCCTGCCGTAGGTCTTGCCTTGTGGCATATGACACAACAAGTTGTTATGCCTGGAATTTATATTGTCTTTTTGGGAATCTTGGCATTTTTGAGTATCTCCTCTCTACCTAAACAACTGAAAGTTCGCTATAAATAAAGTTAATTCGTAAAAATTTTGATTATATGTCGCAGTCTTCTTTATCAAGTGTTTATCGTACTCATACCTGTGGTGAACTTCGTGAATCTCTTGTGGGTAGCCAAGTTCGTATTTCTGGATGGGTGCACCGCAAGCGTGATCATGGTAACTTAGTATTTATCGATCTTCGTGATCATTATGGTCTTACGCAATGCGTGCTTGAGCAAAATTCTTCGGCTTTTAAAATTGTTGAAGGTTTAAAAAATGAAACAGTTGTAACATTCGATGGCAAGGTTGTTAAGCGTGATGCGGAAGCGATTAATGATAAAATGCCCACGGGGAATATTGAATTAGTTATTGAAAAAGCTACCGTGCAATCTGCTGCTGAAATGTTGCCTTTGCAGGTTAACGCTGATACAGAATTTCCTGAGGAAACACGTTTAACTTATCGCTTCTTAGATTTGCGCCGCGATAAATTGCACCAAAATATTGTGCTTCGTTCTAAGGTTATTCAATCGATTCGTAATCGCATGGTGGCCCAAAACTTTTTAGAATATCAAACACCAATTTTAACATCATCATCACCAGAAGGGGCGCGTGACTTTTTGGTTCCAAGTCGTATTCATCCAGGGCATTTTTATGCGCTACCTCAAGCGCCGCAGCAATTTAAGCAGCTCCTTATGGTTGCAGGTTTTGATCGATATTTTCAAATTGCGCCATGTTTTCGCGATGAAGATGCGCGAGCAGATCGTTCTCCAGGTGAATTTTATCAGCTCGATATTGAAATGTCGTTTGTCACACAAGAAGATGTTTTTAACGCTATTGAGCCTGTTCTAACAGGCGTATTTGAAGAATTTGCCAATGGAAAAACTGTAAGTACACATCCTTATCCACGTATTGGTTTTGATGAAGCAATGCTAAAATATGGTAGTGATAAACCAGATCTTCGTAATCCCTTATTGATAGCTGATGTATCAGAAGCTTTTAGAGATTCAGGTTTTAGTATCTTTGCAAAAATTGTAGCTGGTGGTGGCGTGGTGCGCGGTATTGGTGTGCCAGATACTGAAGCTCAACCAAGAAGCTTTTTTGATAAGTTAAATGCGTGGTCGCAAGAAGTTGGTATGCCCGGGCTTGGCTATATAACCTTTGCTGCTGATGGAGCAAAAGGACCAATAGCCAAATTTTTAAATGATGATCAACTTAATATGTTGCAAAAACAGTGTAACGTTGGAGTTGGGGCAAGTGTATTTTTCGTGTCGGATACAAAAGCCATGAAAGCCGCAAAAAATGCAGGCTTAGCTCGTACAAAAATCGCACAAGATCTTGATATCATTGAAAAAGATTGCTTTAAGTTTTGTTGGATTGTTGATTTTCCAATGTATGAACAAGATGAAGATACAGGCAAAATTGACTTTTCCCATAACCCGTTTTCAATGCCGCAAGGCGGTCTTGAGACATTAAATACAAAAAATCCGCTTGAGATTAAAGCATACCAATATGACATTGTGTGTAATGGTATTGAGTTATGTAGCGGGGCGATTCGCAACCATTTGCCAGAAGTGATGTATAAAGCATTCGAAATTGCCGGCTACACAAAACAAGATGTAGAAGATCGCTTTGGTGGGCTTTTGAATGCGTTTAAGTTTGGAGCGCCACCTCATGGTGGATGTGCTCCCGGCGTTGATCGTATTGTGATGCTTCTTGCGGATGAGCCAAATATTCGTGAAATTATTGCATTCCCACTAAATCAGCAAGGACAAGATTTGTTGATGCAAGCACCATCTCTTATTGAGAATGAGCGTTTAAAAGAACTGCATGTAAGAGTGCAGTTACTACCTCAAAAGGTTACTGTAAAAGAGTAATTAATTTATGTAAAAAGTGCAGCTCAATTGCTTTAAGCAATTGAGCTTTTTATTTATTTCTTTTTAGGTTGCTCTTTTGCAATCATGCTTTCATCAACAAATTGCTTTGGAACGGAAAGCTCATAAAGGCCTTCTGTTTGAAGTGCCTGAGCAATACGCTCTTCTTCCTCATCAAGGGCTTTACCATGTTTCACATTGAAATAAAGCAATAATGGAGATGCCACGAAAATAGATGACAATGTTCCAATAATTAAGCTTACAAGGATAGGCAATACAAATACCGCGATAACAGGGCCGCCAAATAAGAACAAAGCAAGAACAGAAAGGAAAGTCGTTACAACGGTCAAAATGGTACGTGACAATGTTTCGTTGATACTTTTGTTTAGAATTTCAATTAAAGTAATTTTTCGATAGCGCTTTACATTCTCACGAATTCTATCAAGTACAACGATAGTATCATTAATGGAATATCCTGCTGTAATCAAAATGGCGGTGATTGCTGTCTCGTTAAATTCGAGAGGAAACAGCGAATACATTCCTAAAATGAGAAAACAATCGTGGGCAAGCGCAATAATAGCGCAAATACCAAAGCGCCATTCAAATCTGAAAGCAACATAAATCATAATGCCTAGTAATGCATACAGAATCGCCATTAAGCCATTATGTACCATTTCGTCACCTACTTTGGGTCCAACCGTTTCGATCTTTCGGTATTCAACGCCATCTCCGAGAATAGCTTTAATATTATTAACTGCTGATTCTGGAATGTTTGCTTTTCCTTCAATATTTTCGAACTTAATCATTAAATCTTGAGGAGAACCAAACTCTTGAATAGCAACTTCACCGAGTTTTAAAGGTTCGAATTGCTCACGTAGGTGATGAATGTTAGGACTACTTGGCATGCGCACTTCCATTACAACGCCACCTTTAAAATCAATGCCGTAGTTTAGTCCTTTGAATAAAAGACTGCTCATGAAAATAAGAGTAGAGATAATCACAATAGAAAAAGTGATTTTACGCTTACCAATAAAATCAAAATTGGTATTATGCGGAACAAGATTTAAGATAGCCATGATTTTTCCTAAATAGGCAAAGAATTAATTTGTTTATTTTTAAACCACCAAGCGGTTATTAGCTTTGTAACAGATAATGCTGTAAACATCGACACAGAAATACCAATAGCTGTTGTAACAGCAAAACCGCGAATTGGACCAGACCCAAATTCGTATAGTACTGCTGCAGCGATAAGGGTGGTAAGATTTGAGTCAATGATGGTCGTCATTGCACGTTCAAATCCAGCCTCGATAGCTTGTAAAGCAGCAGTACCGGCTCGGATTTCTTCCTTAATTCTTTCATAAATAAGTACGTTTGCATCAACGGCCATACCAATTGTCATGGCTATGCCAGCGATACCAGGAAGCGTTAGGGTTGCTTGCAAGAGTGATAGTCCCGCAAATAACAAAACCATATTAAATATAAGGGCGACATTTGCAAAAAAACCAAATGTTGAGTATCCAAGGAACATGAATATAGACACTAGCAAAAAAGCAATAATAGTAGCATTACGGCCATCGTGAATAGAGTCAGCTCCTAGACTTGGTCCAACTGTTCTTTCTTCAACAACTTTCAAAGGTGCAGGGAGAGAGCCTGCTCGTAATAGAAGTGCAAGTTCATTTGCTTCTTTTATACTTCTAAAGCCACCTGAAATTTCAGCATTTCCATTGGGAATAGCTGATCTAAATACGGGTGCCGTTAATACCTTTCCATCCAGAACAATCGCAAACTGTCTGCCAATATTATTTGCAGAGATTTCTGCGAATTTACGGGCTCCAACATTATTAAAACGTAGGGCTACACCAATTTCTCCTGTTTGAGAATCAGTTGTTGCTTGCGCATCAATAAGGTGTTCTCCACTTACCGAAATTTGATTTTTTACAGCGATCTTGTGTGCGCCTTCATCACCATTTCGTATATAATCCATCATTGTAGAATCTGGTCCGGCGTGACCTGTATTTTGAGCTCCGCTGTCTACCATATGAAAACTCATTTTAGCCGTTTGACCTAATCTTTTTTTGACTTCTTGTGGATCGTCAACGCCGGGTAATTGCACAATAATGCGATCAGACCCTTGACGTAAAATGCTAGGTTCTTTTGTTCCAGTCTCATCAATACGTCTACGAATTACCTCAATTGATTGTTCTATAATTTGCTTTGAACGATTTTGTGAAACAATAGGGTCAACGCTGATAGTGACATGCCCGTCCTCTGTAACATTCGTTAATAAAGCGGAGTCAATTTTTTTTATGATGGCACTAATTTTATGTTGATGTGTAATATCTCTCAGTTCAAGAAAAAGAGTAGGGTTATTTTCTCTTCCTTCTATGCGAAGATTTAGATAGCCAATGTTTTCTTTACGCAACGAGCTACGCACATCAGCTAGAAGGTTACTTAAAAATTCTGCATTAACAGTTTTTAAGTCAACCACTAGCTGAAGGTGCGAACCACCTCTTAGGTCAAGACCAAGACTAACGGTATGTTGTAGCCAGCTAGGAAACTTCTCAAAAGTTTCATTGCTTACCATATTTGGTAAGCAAAAAATAATCCCAGCCAGACAAGCTCCAATAATTGTAATTTTTCTCGTCTGAGAGAAACCAAATAATATCATTACTTTCAATCACTTATTTTTTAGATTTTTTCTTCTTCTTATTTACAGGTTTTGTGACTGGTTTTGCAATTTTTTTCATCGCCGGTTTTGATTTTGTTGGTTTTACTTTATTTGGAGCTATCTTAGCTTTTGCTTTTGGCTTTGCTGGGCTAACTTTTTTAGGTGCTAACTTTAGGGCAGGGGTAGATGCACTTTTTGTTGCTTCTGCTGCTGACTTAGTTTTGCTAAGAACTTCCGTTACGGTAGCTTTAATAACCCGAACTTTGACATTGTTTGCAATTTCTACGCTGACTTCGTTTTCGCTGACTTTATCAACAGTTCCTAAAATCCCGCCTGCTGTAACTACGTGGTCACCTGAGCGTAGTGTTTTAAGCATATCTTGATGAGCTTTAGCTTTTTTTTGTTGAGGTCTGATAAGTAGAAAATAAAAAATAACGAATACTAGGCCAATTGGTATGAAATGCATCATATCAGACATTCCTGATCCTCCATTAGCAAACAACGTTTGCGTGCCTATAATTAGGGCTAATATCAAACTTTTCACAAATCTCTCCTTTTGTAATTTAAATTTTAATACATTTATAGCGTAACAAAAATTATGGTAGATTCCCAGAAGATATTTAAGATTTTAGAAAAATATATAATGAATTTTATTTTTGAGTATTATAATTGGATTAAAGTTGTACATATTGTTGCTGTTATTTGTTGGATGGCGGGACTATTTTACTTGCCAAGACTTTTAGTCTATCACACTGAATACCCAAAAAATGGTGAAATGCTAGTAATTATGGAGGAAAAACTATTTCGCTACATCATGCAACCAGCGATGCATGCTGGAGTTCTTTCTGGCGGGTTGTTGCTTTTTGTGCCAGGTCATGTATTTGAACCCTGGGTTCATGCAAAACTAACTTGCGTATTTTTCTTAATTGTGCTTCACTTCTGCTTGGATTATTGGAGAAAGCAGCTTAAACAAGGTGTGTGCTCCAAGTCTTCTAAGTTTTTTAGAACTATCAACGAGATTCCTACAGTTCTTCTAATTTTAATAATTATCTTTGTCATAATAAGGCCTTTCTGAGAGATTTTATGCATTTACAAGATTTGAAAAAGAAATCACCATCTGAACTTTTAATGATTGCCGAGCAGCATGACATTGAAAACGCAAGTAGTTTGCGTAAGCAAGATTTAATGTTTGCTATCTTAAAAAAATTAGCAGAGAAAGAAATTGCAATTTATGGTGATGGCGTCATTGAAATTTTGCAAGATGGGTTTGGCTTTTTGCGCTCACCTGAATCAAATTATTTACCAGGTCCTGATGATATTTATGTTTCGCCAAATCAAGTGCGTAGGATGGGTTTGCGTACGGGAGATAGCGTGGAAGGCGAGATTCGTGCGCCTAAAGAAGGTGAGCGTTATTTTGCTCTTGTGAAAATAAAAAAGATCAATTTCGCTGAGCCAGAAGAAATTCGACATCGCATTAACTTTGACAACTTAACGCCTTTGTATCCCGATAAAAGGCTAAATCTCGAATTTGAAGACGGTAAACCCTCTAAAGATTTTACTTCCAGAATTATTGATATGGTTGCGCCTATGGGTATGGGGCAACGAGCGCTGATTGTCGCTCCTCCAAGAACGGGAAAAACAGTGATGTTGCAAAGTATTGCTCATTCAATCACGACAAATCATCCAGATGCATATTTAATTGTGTTGTTGATCGATGAGCGACCTGAAGAAGTAACAGACATGGCAAGGTCTGTTAAAGGAGAAGTCGTAAGTTCGACATTCGATGAACCGGCTGCGCGCCATGTGCAAGTTGCTGAAATGGTTATTGAAAAGGCAAAACGATTGGTTGAGCAAAAAAGAGACGTCGTTATCTTGCTGGACTCTATTACTCGCCTGGCGCGCGCATATAATACAGTTGTTCCATCATCTGGAAAAGTTTTGACAGGTGGTGTAGATGCAAATGCCCTGCAACGCCCGAAACGCTTTTTTGGTGCTGCACGTAATATTGAAGAGGGTGGTTCTTTGACAATTATTGCAACGGCTCTGGTGGATACAGGTTCGCGTATGGATGAAGTAATTTTTGAGGAATTTAAGGGAACTGGAAACTCTGAAATCGTTCTTGATCGTAAGCTTTCAGATAAAAGAGTATTCCCAGCAATTGATATTAATAAATCAGGAACTCGTAAAGAGGAATTGTTGGTGAATGAAAAGGCCGAGCTTGCAAAGATGTGGGTATTGCGCCGTATACTTAATCCAATGGGTACAGTTGAAGCAATGGAATTTTTATTGGACAAGCTGAAGTTCAGCAAAAATAATCATGATTTTTTCCAAACAATGAATACTTAAAAGAGAATAAGGTGCTTTCGATAAAATATAGCCTCTATGACTGTTTTGCTGATAGGTCATTTGCGGGCCATACAGCAGCAATTGTTGAGGTGCCTCAGAAGCCAGAATATGAGCTTGCAAAGAAAGTTTCGGTTGAGTTGTGTCAAACTATCACATGTTTTGTTTGGCGAGAAAAAAATCGAATACAGGTTGAAAGCTTAGCAAAGGATGGTGCTGTTTGGTTAGTCAATCATGGATTGTTAGGTGTGGCAAAGCATTTTGTAAAGGAACAAGATGTTTTATATTCAGCAGACGCTAAGTTTGAGGTGAGAGTGTCGGACGACTCTGTCTCCATTGCTATTCCAAGACAAGAGCTAAACTTAATGGAGATGCCAGAGCGCTTAAATCAAGCGTTTGATGTTGTGCCAGTGTCTGTTCGAGAAATTGGAGCAACTTGCTTAGTTGAGTTACGCACAGTAAAGGAAGTCATTGACTTGGAGATCGATTTTAATAGAATATCAAAGCTTGATTATGACCGAATAGTGATTACAGCAGAAGATGATACAGTTTCTTTTGATTATGTGTATCGTTATTTTTCACCTAAACACAGTGTTAATGAGAATAATGGAAGTCTTTATGTGCAGACATTCTTGCCGATATTTTGGCAAGAGCGTTTGGGAAAAAATGATTTTTCTTTTTGGCAGCCAAGTGTTCGTAAATCTTCCGGGTATGTAAGTGTTGAAAAAAATTGTATTCGGCTTGAAGCTCCAGTTAGGAAAATTTTTGATGGTACATTAAAAGTTTTATGAAACTTTTATACATAGTGGCGAAAGCAGAATATTTTCTAAGCCATAGGCTTTCTTTGGCCGAAAAGGCGAAGGCTTCTGGTTTTAATATCGCTGTTGTGACAACTCCATTTAAGAAGGGTGATCATAGAAAAATCATCGGGATAAAGCGGTTTCCTGTGAAATTCAAGCGAGGTAGCTTAAATATCTTTGCTGAATTGAAGGTGCTTTTCTCTTTATATAAGGCGTTCAAAAAGTTTAAGCCGTCACTTGTGCATAATGTTGCTTTAAAGCCTGCTTTATATGGTGGGGGGATCGCTAGGATTCTTAAGATTCCCAGAGTCAGCTCCATAAATGGTTTTGGTTATATTTTTACATCGAATCAAATAAAAGCAAAATTACTTAAACCTATAGTTAAGCTGGCTATCAAAATTATTTTGGGTGATTCGAGTTCTTGCATAATGGTGCAAAACCAACAAGACTACGATACCTGCAAGAAATTGTTGCCTAAAAGTTTAGTATGTCTTGTTTCAGGCTCGGGGGTTAGCATTAGGAATTTTTATCCTGTAAAACATGATCCAAAAAGCGCTTTTACGTTTGTTCTAGTAAGTCGTATGTTATGGACTAAAGGGATTGGAGAGTTTGTGGAGGCTGCAAAACTTTTTAAAAAGGACAACCCGAGCAGCAATACTCGATTTTTGCTTGTAGGAGAGCCAGACTTTGAGAATCCTGAGTCAATTCCGGTAGCCACTTTAAAGCAGTGGAATCACGAAGGGATTGTCGAATGGTTGGGTCATGTGGATGTTATGCAAGAAATCTATAGTATTTCTGATGTGGCTGTATTGCCTAGTTATAGAGAGGGTTTGCCAAAATCACTGCTGGAAGCCATGTCTTGTGGCTTGCCTATTATTACTACTGATGCTATCGGCTGCAGAGATTTAGTTGCTGAGGGGAATGGTATAAAGGTTCCAATCAAAAATGTGCAAGCGTTAAAAAGAGCGTTTGAGCAGTGTGAAGGAAACAAGCTTGCCTGTAGAATTATGGGAAGTAAAGGAAGAGAATTGGTCGAAAAGTTTTATAGCGACGATATTGTTAATTCTAAAATTATAAATATTTATAAGCAAATTTTAATATAAAGTTAACAATTCTTATCTTGCTTGACTAAGATAGATGTGCTACTTGTATCGGTAGCATGATCTATCCTTTTTTTTCGTGACTTACGTTGTTACAGAAGCGTGCATAAAATGCAAATATACCGATTGTGTCGAAGTTTGTCCGGTGGATTGCTTTTTTGAAGGGGAGAATATGTTGGTAATTGATCCTGATATTTGTATTGACTGTGGAGTTTGTGAGATGGAGTGTCCGATTGAGGCGATATTACCTGACACAAAAGAAGATGCAACAGCTTGGTTAGAGCTTAATAGAGAGTATGCAAAAAAGTGGCCTAATATTGTACGTAAAAAAGAGGCGCCATCAGATGCAGATGCTTGGGCTAAAGTGCAGGATAAATTAAAGTATTTTAGTAAAGAGCCGCCAGGAAAGTAGCTCTTGAATGTTTCCGGGGTGATCCCCATATCATGTGTATAAAGTTTTAAGGAATTTAAATTATGGCAGCAAAGAATTTTAAAGTTGGTGAATATGTTGTCTATCCAGCTCATGGAGTTGGAAAGCTCATCGGTAGTGAGTCTCATAATATTGCTGGTACAGAGCTTGTGTTATTAGTGATTAATTTTGAAAAAGATAAGATGATTTTACGTTTGCCAAAAGAAAAAGCAAAAAATGCAGGTCTTAGGCCTTTAAGCTCAAAAAAAGAAATGGATGAAGCGCTTAAGCTGCTTTCGGTACGTACCAAGCCGCGTAGAGTAATGTGGAGTCGACGGGCTCAAGAATACGAGACAAAAATCAACTCCGGTATGCCAACTTCAATTGCGGAAGTTATACGAGATCTTTATAGGCGTGGCAATGATACAGAGCAATCATATAGTGAGCGCCAAATTTATCAGGCAGCAGTTGAGCGATTTATTAGAGAGCTTTCTGCTGTGGAGCAGCTAGATGAGCAAACAGCCATTGAGAAAATGGAATGTTCTCTTCGTGTGGCGTAGTTAAAAGAAATGCTTGACTTTGGATGGAACCGTTATTAGGATACACGAAGTTTAAAGGGAAATTGGATATAAACCCAGAGATATTATGCCTACAATTAATCAGTTAATACGTAAATCGCGTCATCCGAAAATTGACCGTAATAAGGTTCCGGCATTAGAAGCTTGCCCTCAGCGCCGTGGTGTTTGTACGCGTGTTTTTACAACGGCTCCAAAAAAGCCAAACTCAGCTTTGCGTAAAGTTGCACGTATTCGCTTGACAAATGGCTATGAAGTAACGGGCTACATTCCAGGAGAAGGTCATAACCTTCAAGAGCACTCTGTTGTGATGATTCGCGGCGGACGTGTAAAGGACTTGCCGGGTGTGCGATATCATATTATTCGCGGTTCGTTAGATACGCAGGGTGTTAAAGATCGTAAGCAGGGTCGTTCTAAGTATGGTGCTAAGCGACCAAAATAATTTTTTAATGTTCTTTGAAATAGTAGAGGTTTAAACATGTCACGACGTCGTGCGGCGGTAAAACGCGATATCAATCCAGATGCTAAGTTTGGCGATATAGTTGTTGCTAAATTCATGAATAGTATGATGTTGCAGGGTAAAAAATCAGTATCAGAGAAGATTTTTTATGCAGCTCTTGATAAGATTCAGGAAAAAAGTGGAAAGAATTCACTGGAGTTATTTCATGAGGCGCTAGCTAATGTAAAGCCGGGGCTTGAAGTTCGCTCGCGTCGCGTCGGTGGTGCTACATATCAAGTTCCTACTGAAGTTCGCGCTGATCGTGCTCAAGCCCTTGCGTTTCGTTGGATTATTGGGGCTGCACGTTCTCGTTCAGAGAAGACAATGATTGATCGTCTAAGTGGAGAGCTTATGGACGCAGCAAATAGCCGTGGCTCATCGGTTAAAAAGCGTGAAGATACACATAAAATGGCAGAAGCTAACCGTGCTTTTGCTCACTACAGGTGGTAATTATGGCGCGCACAACACCATTAAGTCACTATCGTAACATTGGAATTATGGCGCATATTGACGCCGGAAAGACCACTACTACAGAACGTATTCTTTATTACACAGGAAAATCTTATAAAATTGGTGAGGTTCATGAAGGTACTGCTGTCATGGATTGGATGGAGCAAGAGCAGGAGCGAGGTATTACAATTACTTCTGCTGCTACAACTTGTTTCTGGAATGATCACCGTATTAACATCATTGATACACCAGGGCACGTTGACTTTACTATTGAGGTAGAGCGTTCACTGCGTGTGTTAGATGGCGCTGTGGCTGTATTTGATGGTGTTGCTGGTGTTGAGCCTCAATCTGAAACGGTTTGGCGTCAAGCGGACAAATATAATGTTCCAAGAATCTGCTTTGTGAATAAGCTAGACCGCATGGGTGCAGACTTCTATCGCTGTGTGGATATGATCGTTGATCGTCTTGGTGCTCGTCCGCTTGTGACGATGTTGCCGGTTGGTGCTGAAGCTGACTTTGCTGGAATTGTTGATCTTGTTAACAATAATGCAATTATTTGGCGTGATGAAAGTCTCGGCGCAAAATTCGATATTGTTGAAATTCCTGCTGACTTGAAAGCGAAAGCAGAAGAATATAGGCATCGCCTCATAGAAACTGCAGTTGAGGCGGATGATGCTCTTATGGAATCATACCTGGAAGGTAAAGAGCCAACAGTAGCTCAGCTAAAAGCGGCAATTCGTCGTGGTACTGTTAAAAGCATGTTTGTTCCTGTTCTTTGTGGTAGTGCCTTTAAAAATAAAGGTGTTCAGCCTTTGCTAGATGGTGTTGTGGACTATCTTCCTTCTCCGGCTGATATTGGTTCTGTTGCGGGTATTGATGATCGTGGTAACGAAGTGGTTCGTAAGTCAGAAGATACCGAGCCATTTTCTGGTTTGGCATTCAAAATTATGACTGATCCATTTGTTGGTTCTATTACGTTTATGCGCGTGTATTCTGGTAAAATTGAGTCTGGTTCTGGTGTCGATAATTCAACAAAAGATAAAAAAGAACGTATTGGTCGTATGCTTTTGATGCATGCGAATTCTCGTGAAGATATTAAAGAGGCCTATGCTGGCGATATCGTTGCTTTGTGTGGTTTGAAATACACCACAACGGGTGACACTCTTTGTGATAGCAATAAGCCAGTGATTCTTGAAAAAATGGAATTCCCAGAGCCGGTTATCGAAATTGCTATTGAGCCTAAAACTAAAGCTGACCAAGAGAAAATGTCTGTAGCTTTGTCTCGCTTAGCATCTGAGGATCCATCTTTTAGAATTCATTCGGATCCTGAAACTGGTCAAACAGTGATGAAGGGCATGGGTGAATTGCACCTTGAAATTAAGGTTGATATTTTGAAGCGTGAGTATAAAGTTGAAGCGAATATTGGTGCGCCTCAAGTTGCATACCGTGAGACTATTACAAAATCAGCTGATTTTGATTATACGCACAAAAAGCAGAGTGGTGGCGCGGGTCAATTTGCTCGCGTTAAATTTACTTTTGAGCCGCTTGAGCCTGGTTCTGGTTTCGTGTTTGAAAACAAGATTGTTGGTGGTGCTGTTCCAAAAGAATATATTCCAGGTGTTATAAAAGGCCTTGAATCTGCTATTACAACAGGTGTTGTTGCTGGATTCCCGACGATTGATTTTAAAGCAACGCTTATAGACGGTGCGTATCATGATGTTGACTCAAGCGCTTTAGCGTTCGAAATTGCAGCGCGTGCAGCATTCCGTGAAGGTATTTTGAAATGTGCGCCAAAGTTACTTGAGCCAGTTATGAAGGTGGAAGTTGTTACACCGGAAGATTATATGGGTGATGTTATCGGAGACTTGAATAGTCGTCGTGGGCAAGTAACTGGTATGGACCAACGAGGTAATGCGCGTATTGTGAATGCCTTGGTTCCATTGGCAAATATGTTTGGGTATGTAAATACATTGCGCTCGATGTCACAAGGTCGTGCACAATTTTCAATGGTATTTGATCACTATGAACAAGTTCCGCAAAATGTAGCGGATGAAATTAAAGCAAAGATGGCGTAAGGAGTTTACCATGTCAAAAGAGAAGTTTTCGAGGAACAAGCCGCACTGTAATATAGGGACGATAGGTCACGTGGACCATGGGAAGACATCGTTAACGGCGGCGATAACGAAGGTATTAG
>JAJTEE010000001.1 GCA_021298215.1 Alphaproteobacteria bacterium | reverse complement strand
CGACATGCTTTTTGCATGGCGCATCGCTAAATATGTTAAATCAAATGCGATTGTATTTTGTAAAAATAATCGAACATTAGGAATCGGTGCAGGCCAAATGAGCAGAGTAGACAGCACCAAGATTGCATCGATCAAAGCTCAAAATGCAAATCTTGATTTAACAAATTCAGTGGTCGCTTCGGACGCATTCTTTCCTTTTAGAGATGGTATTGATGTGCTGGCCGCGGCTGGAGCAAAATGCGTTATTCAACCTGGCGGAAGCCTTAGGGATGAAGAAGTTATATCTGCTGCCGACGAATTAGGTCTCGTCATGTTATTTACTGGATATCGTCACTTTAGGCATTAATTTATGAAAGTTCTAGTCATTGGAAGTGGCGGCAGAGAGCATGCAATGGCATGGAAACTTTCCCAAAGTAACAAAGTAAATTCTGTTTTTGTTGCGCCAGGTAATGGTGGAACTCACCTCAATCCAAAATTCAAAAATATTGATCTGGTTGATATTAATCTTCTTGCAGATTTCGCAATTGAAGAAAAAATTGACCTGACTGTCATTGGCCCAGAACTCCCTCTTTCTAAAGGTATTGTTGATTTATTTCGATCTAAGCATTTAAATATTTTTGGGCCCACTCAAAAAGCTGCTCAACTTGAAAGCTCTAAAGATTTTGCTAAAGATTTCATGTATAGACACAAAATTCCTACTGCAAAATATAAAACATTTAAAATACCTGATGAAGCTCATCGCTATATTGATGAGGAAGGCGCGCCTATTGTAATTAAAGCAGATGGATTAGCTTCAGGAAAAGGTGTCATCGTTGCTATGACGTTAAAAGAAGCTCATGATGCAATCGACTTTATGCTTGTAGACAATAGATTTGGTGATGCTGGAGCCAAGGTTGTTATTGAGGAATTTCTTGAAGGTGAAGAAGCTAGCTTTATGGTGATCTGTGATGGTAAAACAATTTTGCCACTTGCCACCAGCCAAGATCATAAAAGGCTTTTAGATCATGATATGGGGCCTAACACCGGCGGCATGGGAGCATATTCACCAGCACCTATAGTTACTGATGAAATTTATTCTAAAGTTATGAAAGAAATTATCTATCCAACCATCCATGGCATGGCTAATGATGGCATTCCTTTTACTGGATTTCTCTACGCAGGATTAATGATTACCAAAAAAGGTGAAGTAAAAACATTGGAATACAATTGTCGAATGGGGGATCCTGAAACTCAACCCATTCTTATGAGACTTAAAAGTGATTTTTTTGAAATGCTTTACAAATCATCAACTGGACATCTTGACTCAACAGAAATTGAATGGGATAAAAGAACAGCGCTAGCTGTCGTTTTAGCTTCAGCAGGCTACCCTGAAGCTCCAAAATTAAATGACGAAATTCATATTGAAGATCGTGTCATTTCTGATTCTTATATTTTCCATGCAGGCACAATCTTTAGAGATAATAAACTTCTCACTTCGGGAGGTAGAGTTTTGGCTGTCACAGCACTTGGTGATTCTGTCAAAGAAGCTCAATCAAAAGCTTATGAGACTATCAATACTGTCAAATTCAATGGCGCCCAATATCGAAAAGATATAGGTTTCAGAGCGCTAAATAATAACTAAATTGGCTAATCAAAGCTTAAGCCAGTATTTAAAAATTGTTGTAGTTATAGACTAGCCCAATAAATCCTATATCAAGGAAAATAAAATGATTAATTCAAATATAGTTTATGAGTACTTTAACAATCTTCAAATAAATATTGTTGAAACGCTTCAGCTTGTTGATGGGAAAAACTTTATTAATGATTCATGGCAACGAAAAGAAGGTGGAGGCGGCACTTCTTGCATTTTAGAAAATGGCAATGTATTCGAGAGGGTATGCCCCTACAGTGCATATGAATGTAAGATTTTTTATTGCAAAAAAAGAAGGTCTTGAAGATATTTGGTGGTTTGGTGGTGGTATGGATTTAACTCCTTATTATGGCTTTGACGAAGATGCCATTCATTTTCACCAAACACTTAAAACTATGCTTGATCTTTACGATAAAAAGCTTTACTCGGAATTTAAAAAAAATTGTGATGAATACTTTTACTTAAAACACCGTAACGAGCCTAGAGGTATTGGAGGTATTTTTTACGATGATTTTAATCAATTAGGTTTTGATAAATCTTTTAATTTAAATAAATCTGTAGGTGATGTTTTTTTAAATGCATACCTACCTATTCTTCAGAGAAGAAAAAACACTTATTACACAGAAAAAGAAAGAGACTTTCAACTTTATCGACGTGGTCGTTATGTGGAATTTAATTTAATATTTGATCGTGGCACTTTATTTGGTTTGCAATCTAATGGCCGAACTGAATCAATTTTAATGTCTATGCCACCGATGGTTCAATGGAAATATGATTGGAAACCAGAATCAGGCAGTAAAGAAGAAAAGTTATACACATATTTTTTAACAAATAAAGATTGGTTGGGTCATGAATAATCTATTTGCAAAAATTTTGAGAAAAAAACATATAAACCATAAACATCCGGCTCATCTAAAAAAATGTTTAAGTGCACTAGATTTAACACTGCTTGGCATTGGCTGTATTATTGGTACAGGTATATTTGTCTTAACCGGTATTGCAGCTGCAAATCAAGCTGGTCCGGCGGTTATTTTGTCTTTCATAGTTTCAGGTTTTGCATGTGCTTTTGCGGCATTAGCTTACGCAGAATTATCATCATCGATTGGCGGTTGTGGAAGTGCATATGGTTATAGTTATGTTGCATTTGGTGAATTTTTTGCATGGGTTATTGGTTGGATTCTTTTGATGGAGTACGGAATGTCTATTGCTGCAGTTGCAAATGGATGGTCTGGATATTTTAATAATGCACTTACCGCTATGGGTATCGGCCTTCCAGAATCATTATCAAAAGCACCTTCATTAGGAGGTATGGTTAATCTTCCAGCAATGGTCATTATTTTAATTATCATGTCTTTGCTAATTATAGGGGCAAAGCAAAGTGCCAAATTTAATGCAGCAATGGTTTTTATTAAACTTTTAACCATCACACTATTTATTTCGGTCGCTATTTTTAATATAAATCCATCCAATTGGCATCCATTTATGCCTTATGGATGGTTTTCTACATTACCTGATGGGAAAACTGTTGGCGTTCTCGCAGGTGCTTCATTAGTATTTTTTGCCTATGTTGGTTTCGATGCAGTCTCAACTGCTGCTGAAGAGGCTATCAATCCGCAAAGAGATCTACCTAAAGGCATTATTGGTTCACTTGCTTTTTGCACAGTGATATACATTATCGTATCCTTATTACTTACTGGGGTTGTTCCATACCAAGAACTTAATGTGTCTTCCCCTGTAGCTTATGCGCTCCAAAAAATAGGATTTCAAGGGGCCTCTGCAGTTGTAGCTACCGGTGTTATTACAGGACTTACAACTGTAATGCTTGTGCTTTATTACGCCTTAACAAGAATTATTTTTGCAATGAGTAGGGATGGGTTATTGCCTCAAACTTTAAGTGAAGTCAATAAAACCACTAACACACCTGTGAGAGTTATTGTTTTTTGTGGCCTTATCATTTCTTTAATTGCGGGTTTTATACCACTTGGCACTTTAGCTGAAATTGTTAATATTGGAACGTTAGCTGCTTTTGTGATTGTTTCATTGGGAGTAATTTTTATAAGAAAACTTCATAAAAATAATAAAGCGACTTTTAAGAATAAATGGCATCCACTTATCCCTGTTCTGGGAATTTTTTCATGCGGCGCTTTAATGTTTTTCTTACCGCTTGAAACTTGGAGAAGATTTTTAATTTGGATATTGATTGGTATTGTTTTCTACTTTGTTTACTCAATTAAACATAGTCATCTAAATAAAAAACCGGCCTAAGCCGGTTTTTTATTACGTTATTAATTGATTAAAGGGAAAGAACCCATTGAACGATTGTTTTAATGTCTTCCTCTTTAACTTGTGGGTGAGGTGGCATTGGAACTGGGCCCCAAACGCCGCTACCACCCGCTTTTACTTTAGCCACTAATTTCGCTTCAGCACCTTTGTCCCCTTTATACTTAGTTGCAACATCCTTGTAAGATGGTCCAACCACTTTTTTTTCAACGCCATGACATGCTAAACATCCGCTTTTTTGAGCAAGTGCTTCAGCAGCTTTAGCATCTGCGGCTTGAGCTTGATTTGCGACGAACGCACCAACCATTGCAATACTTAAAATTACTGATTTCATATTATTTCCACCCTTAAATTGATTTTGCGCTAGTTATGATACTCCTAAACTTATTTAAATTAAAAGTAATTTAAATAAAATTAACCCATTAATATTCCTGAACTAAATACTCAGCTATTAGGCTATGGGATTGATTCGGATAAACCATTACACTATTCTCAAGGGCATTAACACTTTCCACACAAATCATTTTTTTCCATTCATGTTCAGTGCCCATATCAACCATAGTTTTAACTTTTTTATCCCAAGGTGTCCAGATAACTGTTGATTCACTATTTTGTTTTTGTATAGTAATTTTTCGATTAAACCCTTCAGCATGAACTACACATGTATCTCTTGTATTTAAATAAACCCTATCAAATTCAGTATCAAATTTAATTTGATCTTCTTGAGTAAATTTTTTATACCCTCTGACTTTATCTGAATAGATTTTATTTTCTAATCCCGTCACCTTAATATTTTCTATGTCGCTTATTCCAAAATAAGTATGGTAGCCCTCGCCAATTAAAAAAGGTTGTTCGGATAGATTGGTTGTTTTAAGGTCTAAATGAATTGAGTTGCCGATTATGATAGAAAGCTCTAAATTAAATTGATATGAAAGTTGTCTATTAACCTCAGGGGTTGGCAGCATTACCAAGGTAACTTTAGTAGCTCCATTTTCTATATCAATAATTTCATTAATGCGCCATGGTATGACTCTTGCAAATCCGTGCGGACAAAAACTTCCATCGGTAGGATGTGCGCCAAACCAAGGCCAGCAAATGGGTACACCGCCCCGAATAGATCTTCCATGCATGTATCTTGCATTACTTGAAAGCCATAACACTTCATTTTTTACATTGTGCGGCTTCCACTGCATGACATGAGCTCCCTGCAGGGCAATTTTTGCTGAAGCTAGCTCATTATTAATTGTGATAAATTTTAAACCAATTTCATTTTGCGTAATCTTGTAGCTTTGAGCAGCTGATATATTTTTCTCGCTTATCATTTTAAAAATTAAATTTCCTCTAACTTTGAAATATCTCGAATAGCGCCTTTATCTGCACTTGTAGTCATTAACGCATATGCTTTTAATGCTTGGGACACTTTTCTTTCTCTTGGTTTTGGTTTCCAACCGTTTTTTCCTTTAGCATTGATTTCAATTTGATCATTTTCTTCAATCAATGCAATCTCTCCCTGTTCTGCAGCCTCAGGTGACACATGTCCAATACTTAATCCTGATGTTCCTCCAGAAAATCTGCCGTCAGTTAGAAGTGCACAAACCTTGCCAAGATCTTTTGATTTTAAATAAGTCGTGGGATAAAGCATTTCTTGCATGCCAGGGCCACCTCTTGGTCCTTCATATATGATTACAACAATATCGCCGGCAACAATCTTGTCTCCTAAAATAGCTGCAACAGCTTCGTCTTGAGATTCAAAAACGCGCGCGCGTCCATTAAATTTCAATATACTTTCATCAACGCCCGCCGTTTTAACGATGCAACCATTGCGTGCAATATTTCCAAAAAGTACTGCAAGACCACCATCTTGGCTGTATGCATTTTCTTTGTTACGAATACATCCAGAAGATCTGTCGTCATCTAAAGTTGGGTAAAGCATACTCTGACTAAATGCTATCGTTGTAGGTATTCCTCCTGGCGCAGCGCGATAAAAGTTTTTTACTTCCTCATCTTTGGTTGTGACAATATCCCAATGATCTATTGCTTCACCCAAATTTTTAGAGTGTACTGTCGAAACATCTCTATGAATTAATGATGCGCGATCAAGCTCTCCTAAAATTCCCATCACACCACCGGCTCTATGAACATCTTCCATATGGAATTTGGCTGTAGCAGGGGCTACTTTTGCTAAGCAAGGTACTTTTCTTGAAATGCGATCTATATCCTTCATCGTGTGCATTTTCAAAAGCTTTAAAATTTGCAATATTTCTAGGTAAGACACTTTCATCATCTTGTTCATAATATCGTTTTGCTAAATCAACAATTAGTTTTCCGGCATTTTGGAATAACTTTTTTCTAGCCGCATGTGTGGCTAGAGTACTACCATTGCCGGGCAAGCTTAGTCCTAAGGCTTCCGTAAGACAGTTCATTGAATTTGCTGTAAACATTCCTGAACATGAACCACAAGTTGGGCAAGCTGATCGTTCAATTTGATCAGAGTTTTTATCAGAAACTCTTGTGTCGGCACCAGCCACCATAGCATCCACTAAATCTAATTTCTTAATTTCATTATTCCAATTAACCTTACCAGCCTCCATGGGACCGCCTGATACAAAAACTACGGGAATATTAATTCTGAGCGCAGCCATGAGCATACCCGGTGTTATCTTGTCGCAGTTCGATATACAAACAATGGCATCTGCACAGTGAGCATTTACCATATACTCAACGCTATCTGCGATAAGATCTCGGCTTGGTAGGCTATATAGCATGCCGTCATGGCCCATAGCTATCCCATCATCCACTGCAATCGTATTAAATTCTTTCGCAACACCGCCATGTTTTTCAATTTCTCTTGCTACAAGCTGTCCT